>JAERSU010000109.1 GCA_016845445.1 Oceanospirillaceae bacterium
GTAAACACTATCAGGGCCGGCGCCACACCAAAGGCCACCACATCGGCCAGACTGTCGTACTCGGCACCAAAGTCACTCTGGGTGTTGGTCATACGTGCCACACGACCATCCAGACCATCCAGCACCATCGACACAAAAGTAGCAATGGCAGCGTACTGGAAGTCACCATTCATGGCCGCAACAATGGCATAAAAACCGGCGAACAAGGAAGCGGTGGTAAAGCTATTAGGCAGCAAATACACACCCTTGGCCGGCTTCTTAGCCGGTGCCTTGGTTTTTTCCACCATCTCAGCCTCTGTTTGCACCCCGACTGGCGTTTCAGTCTTGGATTCAATATCACTCATTTATACTATCCAAAATTGCTTGTTAAAGTGAATTTTATCACAGCCTTAGCATTTTTACCCATAACCACCGCTCCGGCCCCTGACCGTAGAGAATCCGGTGCTTCTAGCCTACGCCCTATACATAAAAAAACGCAGCCCTAAAGCTGCGTTGTCATGCGAAGCAGGTGCTGGGCAAGTGTTAAGCCACTAGATGCTTAACACCTTCTCACCACGAGCAATGCCAGACACACCCGAGCGCACCGTTTCCAATACGTAGGTTTCGCCAATGGCATTAATAAAGGCATCCAACTTAGCTTGGTCACCCGTTAACTGCACCGTGTACACACTGCTAGTAACATCGACAATCTGACCACGGAAGATATCCACGGTACGCTTGATCTCGTCACGATGCTGACCGGCAGCCTTTAACTTAATCAACATCATTTCACGTTCGATGTGATCTCCGTCAGTAAGATCAACCAGCTTCACCACCTCAATCAGCTTATTTAGCTGCTTGGTGATTTGTTCGATCACACGATCATTACCCGTGGTGGTCACAGTAAGACGAGACAGTGTCGGATCTTCCGTTGGCGCTACGTTTAACGTTTCAATGTTAAAGTTACGCTGAGAGAACAGACCCACTACACGCGACAGAGCACCAGCTTCGTTCTCCATCAATACGGCAATAATATGTCTCATTATGTTCTCTCCGTCTTGCTCAACCACATATCACGCATGGAGGCCTTTGGTACCTGCATCGGGTAGACGTGTTCGGTGGGGTCTACGTAAACATTGATAAATACCAGCTTGTCTTTCATGGCAAAGGCCTTTTCTAGACCAGACTCCAGTTCATCGGCATTATTAATGGTTACCGCCTCATGACCATAGGCACGAGCCAAAGCTTCAAAATCGGGCAGAGACTGCATGTAAGACTGAGAGTGACGACTCTCATAGTTCATATCTTGCCACTGACGCACCATACCCAGAGACTGGTTGTTCAAACAAACAATCTTCACCGGCAGGCCATACTGACTACAGGTAGAGAACTCCTGCAAATTCATCTGGAAAGAACCTTCACCGGTGACACACACCACCTCGGCTTCCGGGTAATGCAGCTTCACTCCCATGGCAGCAGGGAAGCCAAAGCCCATGGTGCCCAAACCACCGGAGTTGATCCAACGGTTGGGCTTGTCAAACTTGTAGTATTGCGCCGCATACATCTGATGCTGACCAACGTCAGAGCAAACATAGGCATCGCCATTGGTGATCCTGTGTACCGCTTCCATTACTTGCTGCGGCTTCAACAGACCGTCATCGTTAATGTCATAACGACCACCATGACGCTCACGCCACTGATCAATCTGCTCCCACCAGCTAGCAATAGCATCCGCATCAGGGGTGGTTTTGGACTTGCCTAACAAGGCCAGCATTTCCTGTGTCACGCTCTTGGTTGGGCCAACAATAGGCACATCTGCAGCAATGGTTTTCGAAATCGATGATGGATCAATATCCACGTGAATAACACGCGCTGTTGGACAGAACTTCTCGGTTGAGTTAGTTACCCGATCATCAAAACGTGCACCCAGACTTAAAATCAAGTCAGCATGATGCAACGCCATATTGGCTTCATAGGAACCATGCATGCCCGGCATGCCTAGCCACTGACGATCACTAGCTGGAAAACCACCTAGCCCCATCAAGGTAGTAGACACAGGGTAGTTCAACTGACGTGCCAACGCTACCGCTTCTTCGCAGGCACCACCACCTACGGTACCACCACCAACCAGAATGACGGGGCGCTTAGCAGACAAGAGCATGTCCATGGCCTTCTTAATCTGACCGCTGTGACCACGCGTTGCTGGATTATAGGAACGCATCTCTACCTTGTCGGGGTAGTGATACTCGAACTTATCCGTTGGCGTGGTCATATCCTTAGGGATATCAACGACCACCGGGCCCGGACGTCCTGAACTTGCCACATAAAAGGCTTTCTTGATGGTTTCTGGAATATCTTTTGGGTCTTTAATGGCAAAATTATGTTTCACCACTGGACGAGATACGCCAAGAATATCGGTTTCCTGGAAGGCATCTTCACCAATCAGGTGACTCATGACCTGACCGGAAATAACCACCATTGGAATAGAGTCCATGTAAGCTGTCGCAATACCAGTAACCGCGTTGGTGGCACCAGGACCCGAGGTCACCAATACCACACCAGGCTTACCAGAAGCTCGCGCGTAAGCATCCGCCATATGGGTAGCCGCCTGTTCATGACGGACCAATACGTGCTTCACCTTGGCTTGTTGAAATAATGCGTCGTAAATATGCAGCACCGAACCACCGGGATAACCGTAGATGTAGTCAACACCTTCGTCCTGGAGGCTACGGATTACCATTTCAGCACCTGATAGCATTTCCACTATATTTTCCTCTGCCAGCTTCAATGGCCGGCTCTTTGCTATGAGTTGAAATTACGATTCGTCTAGATTCACGCACGGCGCTTGTAGCCCCGCCCGAGTGACGCATGCGAATAACCACCTAGAAACAGGCAATTATTCGAGGTGATGACGCCTAAAGAACCGCGCTTTTTTTAGCGCCCTTTAAGTCAGGTCAGACAAGCGAATTTGTGCAGCTTACCGAGTCACAAGAGTTAAGGATCGCTTAACTTCTTTGTGCATCAACCGAAAGGCGTAAATTTTCGCATTCCAAGGCACTAATTTCAAGGCCTGTAGGATATTTAAGCCCCTCTTTAATACCTTAAATTTTCTATGGTTTTTGTATAGCTTTAAGCAAATTAGGTGTTATAGTATGAGCAATCAAAAAGTCTACATGGCCGCTTTGGGAAAGCGACACTGCCCAAAGCAAATACAGAAGAGGTTTTTACCATGTCCAGCTTAGAAATTCGCAACCGTGATCGCGTCATCGAAGAACTGCGCACCTTCATCAAAAAAATCATGGTTGAACCAGAAATCATTCCGCATTCTGTTGCCGTGGCTAGGGAACTGATCGACGAAGATGACGCTGATAACTTAATTGCCCAGCGCATTTCCGACACCACCAACGTCAAGATCCCCGCTGAACACAGCGAAGCTGATAAGTTGTTTTTGGAATTGCTGCGCGAGGTAGTGAAGGACGAAAAGGCGTTATACTAACCAGATACATAGGGGTCTGACCCAGTGGCTCAGACCCCAGTGATCCATCAAGCAAAGGTTAACTTTCCGTCAGATACATCCACCTGCACAATTTGCCCTGGCGTATATTCTCCCGCCAGCAACTCCTGCGCTAGGGGGTTTTCTAGGTTACGTTGAATAGAGCGCTTCAATGGGCGTGCACCGTAAACCGGATCAAAGCCATCATCCACCAACAGTTGCATAGCATCAGCTGACAATGCCATATCCAAATCACGCTCGGCCAGCCGCTCCCGCAGGCGTTGCAACTGTATGTTGGCAATATTAGCCACGTGCTCTTTACCTAGGGGGTGGAATACCACAACCTCATCAATTCGGTTGAGCAATTCAGGCCTAAAGTGAGCACCTACTACCCCCATAACCATATCACGCATAGCGTCGTACTCGTCTTCACCATTCATGGTTTGGATAACATCAGAACCCAGATTGGAGGTCATCACAATCACGGTGTTACGGAAGTCCACAGTTCGCCCTTGACCATCAGTCAAGCGGCCATCTTCTAGGACCTGCAAAAGAATATTGAACACATCTGGATGCGCCTTCTCCACTTCATCCAGCAACAACACAGCATAGGGGCGACGACGCACAGCTTCCGTAAGATAACCGCCCTCTTCATAGCCCACATAGCCCGGCGGCGCACCTATTAAGCGTGCCACGGAATGCTTCTCCATAAATTCAGACATATCTATGCGCACCATGGCTTCTTCTGTATCAAACAGAAAACCAGCCAAGGCCTTACACAATTCTGTCTTACCTACCCCCGTTGGCCCCAAAAACAAGAAGGAACCATTGGGACGATTAGGATCAGACAAGCCCGCACGAGAACGACGCACGGCGTTGGATACTGACGTTACGGCTTCATGCTGGCCAATGACCTGCTCATGTAACACGGTCTCCATTTGCAGGAGCTTTTCACGCTCACCGGCCAGCATGCGACTGACGGGGATACCCGTCCAGCGCGACACCACCTCGGCAATTTCTTCTTCCCCAACTTTACTACGCAGCAAGGTCTTTTCCGAATCTTCTTCTGCCTGCGCCATGTCTAGCTTCTGCTCCAGCTCTGGAATCTTGCCATACTGAATTTCAGACATCTTCCCTAGATCGCTATTACGGCGCGCCACTTCCAATTCTTGGCGTGCCTTCTCCAAGTCCTCTTTCACCTGTTGCACACCATGCACCGAGGCTTTTTCGGCATTCCAAACTTCAGCCAAATCAGCAAATTCTTTTTCCAGTTCTGCCAACTCTGTGTTGAGATCTGCTAAACGCGCTTCCGCGGCGGCATCGGTTTCCTTCGACAGGGCTTCACGCTCAATCTTCATTTGAATCATGCGTCGCTCTAGCTTATCCATCACCTCGGGCTTTGAGTCCATTTCAAAACGGATACGACTGGCAGCCTCATCAATCAAATCAATGGCTTTGTCAGGTAGCTGACGATCCGTTATATAACGCTGCGAGAGGCGTGCGGCAGCAATAATGGCAGAATCGGTAATATCCACACCATGATGCAGCTCATAACGCTCCTTTAATCCACGCAAAATGGCGATGGCATCCTGTTCGGTTGGCTCTCCTACCAAGACCTTTTGAAAACGCCGCTCAAGGGCCGCGTCCTTTTCAATATATTGGCGGTATTCATCTAAGGTGGTGGCTCCCAAACAATGTAGCTCACCTCGCGCTAGGGCTGGCTTTAGCATATTGCCGGCATCCATGGCACCATCACCTTTGCCCGCCCCAACCATGGTATGAATCTCATCAATAAAGAGGATGATATTGCCTTCTTGTTTACTCAATTCATTGAGCACGCTCTTTAGGCGCTCTTCAAATTCACCGCGATACTTAGCACCGGCAATAAGGGCGCCCATATCCAGAGCCAGTACCTGCTTATTATGCAAGCCTTCTGGCACTTCACCATTGACAATGCGCTGCGCCAAACCCTCAACGATGGCAGTCTTACCCACGCCAGGCTCACCAATCATTACTGGGTTGTTTTTAGTGCGACGCTGCAGCACCTGAATCGCCCGACGAATTTCATCATCACGACCAATAACTGGGTCTAGCTTGCCCTGCTCAGCACGCTCGGTAAGGTTAACCGTAAACTTGTCTAGCGCCTGACGCTGATCTTCTGCCCCCTGACTCTGCACCTTGTCACCTCCACGCATCTGCTCAATGGCTTGATTCAATTGCTTACTATCTAGACCCGCTTGCTTAAGCAGTTCACCAAGGCCAGACTTATCCTGTGCTAGGGCGACAATGACGTGTTCACTGGCAATAAATTGATCACCTGCTTTGCTGGCCGCTTTGTCTGCCAAATTAAACGCCCGCACTAGGTTATTGCTAAAATGCACATCACCTTGATCACTGCTTACCTGGGCTTTTTCCTGCAGACGTTTACTTAAAGCCGTTTGCAACTGTGGTAAATCGGCACCGGCTTGTTGCATAAGTGCCTGTGTCGAACCACCTTGTTGCTGCAGCAAAGCCTGCAGCATATGTTCTGGTTCAATAAATTGATGATCCAAAGACAAAGCCAAGGATTGGGCTTCGCCAATAGCTTCCTGCAAACGATTAGTTAACTTATCAAATCGCATAATTCACCTCGTAATGTGGCCGCCGTACCATTGCTCTGTCTTCAGTTTACAAGCATATGGGGGACTAACCATTAACTCTATGTATTACTACAAAAATAGATATGAGGATGAAAGGATGAACTTCAAGGGGTAGTTTAGCGAATGCTAAATTGCCTTGATTAAGATCAGTGGTTACTTACCGCAGTACTTACAGGATGGGCCCTTTGCGGAACGCCGTGAACACTTCCCTGTAGGCTCCGCTGCGGCATCCCTGCCGCAGAGGCCCGCAAAGGGCCCATCCTGCAACTACTGCTACCTCCTCAATCTAGAAGGCAAATCAGGCTTGCTTGCCTGCCGCTTTCGGGGTCACGACGGTGGGAATAATAGTCTTGCCCTTGGCTAAAGGTGCACTCGGTGCCGCCATAGATTTGCTCAACGCCCACGGACCCTAGGCGCTGACGGGCTAAGGCATAGAGATCAGCCAGATACTTCTCATCTTTGCCTGCAACTGGGGTAAAACAACTTGCGGCATTAGGGTCTTTATTAATAAACGCTTGGCGTACTTCGCCACCAACTTCAAAAGCCTGCGGACCAATGGCTGGTCCTAGCCAGGCCATCACTTTTTGAGGCTCAGTAAAGGTATCAACGGTGTTTTCCAACACACCATCGAGCAAACCACGCCAGCCTGCATGAGCGGCAGCCACTTGTGTACCTGCTTGATCACAGAATAGTACCGGTAGACAGTCGGCCGTCATGACCACACAGGAATGACCTACTTGCCTTGTATAGCTCCCATCAGCAGTCACAGGCTGGGTCGTGCCAGGGGCAAAGGGTAGATTTACCACGTCGGTGGTGTGAACCTGATTTAGCCAACCAGGCTCATTCGGGATAGTTAAGTCTTGTTTAAGCTGTTGGCGATGAGCCGCCACTCGTTCAGGTTGATCATCAACATGGCGTGCCAAATTAAAACCGCCTTTGGGCAGGTCGCTGGCACTTGCCAAATCCCGTTTTGTGGACACTGCCAAGACATTAGCCGGTGCCGGCCAAGCTGGAATAAGGTAGCGCCTAGGCGAGAGTTTTGCGGTTATTGATACTGCTGATGCTGCCATAGCTTATAATCACGCTCCAATTCTGCCAGCAAGTCTTGCATGTCATCAGGCAGTGGCACCTCCCATTCCATGTCATCATAGGTATGGGGATGATTCAATTCCAAGCGTTTGGCGTGCAATGCCTGACGTTTAAAGCCACGCAAACAATCAAGAAAGTCTTCATCACAGCCCTTAGGCAAACGTTGGCGGCCACCGTATAGAGGGTCACCCAACAACGGATAGTTGATGTGTGACATGTGTACGCGGATTTGATGGGTGCGGCCGGTTTCCAACTTTAGACGCAAATGGGTATGGGCGCGAAAACGCTTAAGCACGCGATAGTGGGTGGTAGCTGGTTTACCTAGCGGCGCCACCGCCATTTTTTGCCGATTGCGTGAAGAGCGCGCCATGGGCTCATCCACCACACCGCCACCGGTTAATACCCCTTGGGCAACGGCTTCGTATTCGCGCCCCATGGTCCGCTCTTGTAACTGGGCCACCAAATCTGTCTGTGCAGGAATGGTTTTGGCGACTACCATCAAGCCAGTGGTGTCCTTATCCAAACGGTGCACAATACCTGCACGGGGAACGGAACTTAACTGGGGTGCATGATGCAACAAGGCGTTTAACAAGGTGCCATCCTGGTGGCCAGCTGCAGGATGCACGACTAAACCAGCGGGCTTATTAAGTACCAATATATGCTCATCTTCAAACACAATGTCCAAGTCTATAGCTTGTGGTTGCCAGCGCTCTTGGTGCTCAATGGTGGTATTAATATTCAGTTGTTCACCACCATAAAGCTTTTCTCTTGGGCGCAAGACTGCACCGTCGACAGTTAGTTCACCGGCTTCGATCCAGTTTTTTAAACGTGAGCGAGAATAATCAGGGAACGCTAAGGCCGCTATCTGGTCTAAACGTTTACCTGCCCATTCGCTGTCAACGGTGGCTTCAAGGCTTATAATGTCATGCATGGTTGGCTGCACCAAAAGAAGTAGCAAAATCTGCCGGCAATTATACCTCAGGCAAGCATGAATACCCACTTAAGCAAGCGAGAAAGACTTTCATCAAGCAGAGAAAAACCCCATAATGTGGGTTTTGGTCATCCCAATACATTAGCAACACAGACAGATATAAGGCATGCCTAACATGACTCAGGTTATAGCAAAGATTTTTCGACACACTGCCATCAGCCTAGCACTCGTTGCCAGCTTGGCGGCCTGCTCCAGCACCGAAGAGGTTGTCGAACTGGAACCCGTTCTGCCGGAAGCAGAACTCTATGCCAATGCCATGGACAAGATATCCAGTGGCAACTACATCCCTGCCATTGATGACCTAGAAACCTTAGAAGCGCGCTACCCTTATGGCCGTTATTCAGCCCAAGCCCAGCTTGAATTAATTTATGCTTACTACCGCAGCAATCAGGCCGCCTCTGCCAAATCAGCTGCCGCTCGCTTTATTCGCTTGCACCCCAATCACGAACACGTTGACTACGCCTATTACCTAAAAGGCCTAACGGCATTTGAAGAAAACAAGGGCGCGTTAGATAACTACCTAGCTACCGACAAGGCCAAAAAAGACCCCGGCGCCATGCGTGATTCGTTTACTGATTTTGAGACCCTCATTAAGCGCTTCCCTGAAAGCCAGTATGCCGCCGATGCCAAGGTGCGCATGGTGTATCTACGCAACTTGCTAGCCGAACACGAGATTCATGTGGCCGAATACTACATGAGTCGTGAAGCCTGGCTGGCGGCTGCCAACCGCGCCCAATACGTGTTAGAAAATTACCAGCTCACGCCAGCGGTAAAGCCTGCCTTGGAGATTTTGGTCATCACCTACACCCAGCTAGATCTGACAGACAATGCCAACAACGCCCAGCGGGTACTGGATGAAAACTTTGCCATCGCCGAGGTACCGGGCGAAACAGTCGAATCAGAGCCCGAATCCTGGTTCGATAAATTGACCTTCGGCTTATTTAAAGATGATGAAGTAAGCAATTAACTTGCTTAGCCTGAATATGTCGGCCTAAAAGCCGACCTACAAGGCGTCTTTATACCAATTACAATAGATGGTCACCGGGCCCTGACGCTTGTGTTCGGTGATCTGATAACGTCGCTCTAAAATAGCTGCCGCAGCCGCGTCAATTTGCTTGCCTTCAAGAAAGTCATCAATCTGGTCATAGGTAATACCTAATGATTCTTCATCAGGCTGTTGCGGATTATCGTCTTCTAGATCAGCCGTAGGTGTTTTCATCACTAGGTGTTGCGGCGCACCTAGCTTGGCCGCCACAGCCCGCACCTGACGCTTATTTAAGCCAAACAAGGGCGCTAAATCACAGGCACCATCACCAAATTTGGTAAAGAATCCGGTAATGGCTTCGGCACTATGATCGGTGCCCAATACCAGTGCATCGGTAAGATTGGCAATATAAAACTGCGCCATCATGCGCGCCCTGGCCTTGTTGTTACCTCGTGAAAAATCACGTTTAAATGGTGAAAGCTCTTGCGCCGCAACAAAGTCTGCACAAGCCACATCCATGCCTTCTACGACGGGCGCCACATTCACCGTTACTAGTTGACTAGGCTGGATAAAATCCGCTGCTGCTTGAGCATCCTTTTCATCGGCTTGCACATTGTATGGCAAGCGCATGGCAATAAATTGATAGGCATTGCCGCCTTGTTCGGCATTCAGCTCTAGACAGGCTAGTTGTGCCAGTTTTCCACAGGTAGTTGAATCTATCCCACCAGACAATCCCAAGACTAATTTTTTCAGACCTGTAAATTGCAGATAACCTTTGATAAAAGCGATGCGACGAGCAATTTCCTCATCGACGTTAATTTCAGGTTGCGTTTGCAAGGCGGCCACAATGGCCTGTTGTGCAGCAGAAATGGTCATAATGTACCTTGACTAGAGTATCCGTATAAGGCTGTACAGTGTAACTTATTTTAACGGCTGATTTTAGCGTCAAGCATCGATTTCTCCAGCCTATTCACAGGTAAAAGTCTGCTTGCCACCTTGATCATAAGACAGGCGACGCCCGTCTTCGTGCAGCCACAACTGCCAACATTGTTGATCACCCATTTGCGGGCCAGGATCTTGCACCACGGCCTGTAGCCACAAACCATCGTCAAGCTGTATATAAAAATCATAGCCAAGTTGCTGCGTCATTGAGGGCAAGGCACCTACCTCAGTACTGAAAGACCCTGTATGCATCTGGTATTCAACTTGGGTTAATAATAATTGCTGCAGTTGCAGCCAAGCTAACTGACGCTTAGCAGGGTACTGCTGGGCTTGCCAATAGGGTATAGCTAAGCTGCTTAAGGTCGCTATTAAGGCCACCACCAAGAGGGTTTCTAGCAGACTAAAGCCGCCAACAAAAGACCTATTGGCCAACATTATTAACCACCAATTCCGCTGCCCGCGCAGGCATGCTTTGGTTGCGCAATTCGCTTTGCAAGTGCTGCAAGGTGGCAACCTGCTGACGACTCAAGTAATACCATTCTTGCTGCAAAAAACTCAGCGGCAGCGCAACCAATAAGAGCAATAACAATATGCTCAGCAACACCCAACCATGCTCCCTATGCATGGCCTTGACAGCCGAGTGGTATCAGCACCTTTACTGGCACCTGCAAGGAAGGTTCTGAGTCATTGGCTTGCCATTGCCAATCATCGGGTACTGCCATAGGCTGGCCCACCCCATTAACCACCACATTCACCTGCACCTGTAGCAAGACCACGCGTTGCACATCATCAACAGCCACCCTAGTCACCCAGCGATGGGGCTGGCAATGGCCTGCCAAGGCTAAGGCATAGTGCACCTGCACATCAACAATAGCATGCAAAAATGCGCTATATCGCCCTCCTGCTCGGCGTTTTTGTAGCTGTTGTTTGGTGCCATTGTAGCGCATATCAATCAGTTGGCATCCGCGCCCCTGATCTAGTCGCAACTGCCAATGTTGCTCACCAGCTCGTGCTAGGCCAGCAGCACAATAGCCAGCATGCAGCCGCACTAAACTGCTTACCGCCTCGGCTTGTCGAGCGCTAACCTGAGCAAGGGTCTGCCACCATTGCCCTCGAAGCCAGAGGCCGTGCGCCAGTTGCTGCGCAACTATGAAACTGCTTGTTGCTATCGCTAGGGCCAACACCACCTCCAGCAAGCTAAAACCGCCTACCTTGCTGAGCACCATCATAAGGCCCACTCAACAGCTATGCAGCGCTTGGTACAAGCCTTCTGTTGTTGTTTGCCCCAACTAATCTCTATCCGCAGCTGCTGACCCTTGGCGCAGCTTGGCTGACAGGCTAGGGCTACCTTTCCGGCCGGTAACTGCTTGCTAATCTGGGTCTGCCAGCCGTGCCAAAAATGCATCCACATGGCTTCTGTTGAGCAAGCCTTGGCTGCATCACAGCCAACTTCTGTCGCAGCCTGGTCAGATTCAGAGAGCGCGACCACCAAGGGCACATGCTGATGAAAATAAGGTAACACCGTGACTATCTGCTGCAAGACTTGCATGGCCTGCTGGCGCTCATAGGTTAAGCGAGCCTGTTGACCAACCGCCAGATACAATTGACTAGCCAAGCCCAAACCCAGAGCCAGCAGTCCCAGCGCGACCTGTACCTCTAGCAGGCTAAAACCCTGCTGCCTAATCACCTTAAGCATGACAATTCAAGACCTCAGTGCGTAGATTACCGGAACTAGAGAGCACCAAGCGCCAGCCCACAGCCAAGTTGGCATGGCACAAATACCAACTACCCGATTGCCCCGTCGTTCCCAACGCCGAAAGGCGCACATAGCTGCCACGACTAAATTCCATTGCAACACTGTAAGCCTGGCGACTTAGCAGCCATTCTTGTGCTTGATATTGTCGATCACGGTTGTTATCGACAAAGGCCACAACCTCGATTGCATCTTTATTTGTCTGCCAACCAGATAGGGTGATGGCCTGCTGATTGGCTTGGGCCCAAGCCTTAGCATTGCGCAGTTGCTGCAGCAATCCTTGCTGCTCCTGTTGCAAGGTCAGCTTGTGCCAAGCTAGTTGCCAAGCTGGAACCCATAGATTAGCAGCCATAGCCATCAAGCCAACGACACAGAGGACCTCCAGCAGGGACCAGCCCGCATAGGGCTTACTAGTTGCAGTACGAAAAAGAGAGGTTACCTGGGCAACCTTGTTGGACAGCATAACAACATCCTTTTGTTAACACTGCCACTAAGTATAGAAGAGATTTATGCAATAATTAGCTATCGACAGTAATAATTTCGACTTCAAAGTCCAAATTCATGCCCGCCAGTGGGTGGTTGAAATCCACTTCAACATTGTCACCATCAAGGCTTTTAATGACGCCAGGTAGCTCCCCGGTTGGGTCGGCAAAGCTAACCACTAGGCCTGGTTCCAGCACCATGTCGGCACCAAATTGGTGGCGTTTCATGCGCTGGATATTGGCTGGATTGGGTTGCCCAAAGGCCTTCTCAGGTGCCACACTAAAGCGCTCACGATCACCCGCCTTAAGGCCCAACAAGCAGGCTTCAAAACCCGGTGGCAAGCTACCATCCCCCATAGTTAGACGGGCTGGAGCCTTGCCAAAGGTAGCATCAATTTCCTCACCTTGATCAGTACGCAAAGCAAAATGCAGAGTAACTTGGGATTCAGCAGTAATCATGGTGTACTTCCTTTGGATTCAAACCACATATCTAACAACATGCCAGAGGCACCTAAAAAAATAAGTATATCGGCCAGATTAAAAGCCGGAAAATAATAGGGGGGCCAATAGAACAGCAGGTAATCCACCACATAGCCTTGCACCACGCGTTCGGTCAAGTTACCTAACGCACCCGCCAAAATAAACGCCAAACTAAAAGCTAGTAAGCGTTGCTGCATGCTAGTGTGGCGCAACCAACGCACCAACCAGATGCTCACCGCGATGCCTATAACGGCAAAAAACCAACGTTGCCAGCCACCCTGCCCAGCCAGAAAGCTAAAGGCAGCGCCGGTATTGTGCACCAGGGTCAAATCAAATATGGGCAATACATTGAGCCGCTCGGCGTAGATAAACTGACTGCTAACGTAGAACTTAATAAGTAGATCAGCCAGCCACAAACCCAACACCCAGGGCCATAGCTTGCGCCAGGCACTGGCCGCCGAGTTAACACCTGGATTAGGCAAACTGGCGGGCCTCACCTGCGCCAGCTACGTTGTCAACACAGCGACCACACAAGTCATCGTGCCCGGCATGCTGACCAACGTCTTCACGGTGGTGCCAGCAGCGCTCGCACTTAGCATGGGCAGATTTATGTATGCTCACGGCTAGGCCGTCCAGATCGGTGGCTTCGCCAGCCTCATCTTGCAGCAAATCCGCACGCGATGTCAGCAACACAAAGCGCAGTTCATCACCTAATTGAGATAACAAAGCATGCAAGTCAGCATTCACGTGCAGGCTTACTTCAGCCGTTAAAGAACCGCCAATTTCACCGTCACTACGCTTGGCTTCTAAAGCCTTGTTCACCGCCTGCTTAACCGCCATGACCTGAGTCCAGTAGTCAGCACCTAACTTTGCTTGAACTGGCAACGGCAGTCCGTACCAGGTTTCCAGCTGCACCGACGCGGCGCGTTCGCCAGGGATAAAATCCCATATTTCATCGGCAGTGTAGCTTAGAATTGGCGCCACCCAGCGAGCAATGGCTTCAATCAAATGATACATGGCTGTCTGGCAGGAACGACGCGCTAGGCTGTCCGCGGCACAGGTGTATTGGCGGTCCTTGATAATATCCAGATAGAAGCCACCCAAATCCTGAGAACAGAAATGCGTTAGTTTTTGGTATACCGAGTGGAAATTGTAAGCATGGTACGCCGCTTCAATTTCTTGCTGCACCTGTTCGGCACGCTCGATCACCCACTGATCCAAGGCCAGCATATCTTCCACAGGTACTAGGTTGGTTGCTGGGTCAAAACCACTCAGGTTACTCAACAAGAAACGCGCCGTATTTCGAATACGACGGTAAGCATCGGCAGTACGCTTCAAAATTTCGTCTGACACGGCCATTTCAGCACTAAAATCCGTGGCTGCCACCCATAAACGAATGATGTCAGCACCTAAGGTGTTGCACACCTTTTGCGGCGACATCACATTACCGAGGGACTTCGACATCTTGCGGCCATCACCATCAACGGTGAAGCCATGGGTCAACACACCTTTATAGGGTGCCACACCATGCATGGCAATGGAGGTCTTCAAAGAAGATTGGAACCAACCACGGTGCTGGTCTGAGCCTTCCAAATAGAGATCGGCTGGGAAGCGCAATTCTTCACGCTGCGCCAATACGGCGTAATGGGTAGAACCGGAATCAAACCACACGTCCATGGTATCGGTCACCTTGCTGTACTGCTCTGCTTCGTCACCCAGTACTTCTTGCGCATCTAGATCAAACCAGGCATCGATGCCCTTTTCTTCTACGCGCTTGGCTACTTCTTCAAATAGCTCTTGCGTGCGTGGATGCAGGGCCTGCGTCTCCTTATGGATAAACAGGGTGATGGGCACACCCCAGGTACGCTGACGGGATACACACCAGTCCGGGCTAGCCGATAGCATACCGGCAATACGGGCTTCACCCCATTCAGGGTGCCAACTCACGCCTTGCACGGCTTCCAAAGCCTGATCTAGTAGGCCATTTTCCGACATGGAAATAAACCACTGTGGGGTAGCGCGGTAGATCAATGGTGTTTTGGTACGCCAGCAGTGAGCATAGCTGTGGGTGATTTTTTTCACACACAAAACCGCGTCATTGGCCTGCAAGCGTTCAACTATGGCGTCATCGACCTTGTAGACATGAGCACCAGCAAACTCGCCCGCACCTGAAGTGAAAACACCGTTATCGTCAACCAGATTAAGGGTACCAATACCGTACTGGCGCCCTACATTAAAGTCATCCACACCGTGATCCGGGGCTGTGTGGACACAACCAGTACCCGCATCGGTAGTAACATGCTCACCCAGGATCACAGGCATCTGACGTGCAGCAATAAACGGATGTTGCAGTGGTAGATTTTCTAGCGCCTGACCTTTAACCGTAGCCACTACCTGATAGTCTTCCAAGCCATAACGAGCCATGGCATCTTCGTGCAGCCCTTGAGCTAGGATCAGTTGTTCACCATTGGCCTGCACAACCACATAATCAAGTTCAGCATGCATACTGACTGCTTGACTGGATGGCAGGGTCCAGGGCGTGGTCGTCCAAATTACCACGGACGTCGGCATAGACACGTCAGTGCCCAAGGCTGTCTGCCAGGCGGCGTTATCAACGATACCATAGCGCACGTCGATGGCCGTCGACACCTTGTCCTGGTATTCCACTTCGGCTTCTGCCAAAGCAGAGGCGCCTACCACACTCCAATAAACCGGCTTGTAACCTTTTACCAGATGGCCGTTATCAACGATTTTGCCTAGCGCCCGGATGATATTGGCTTCGGTTTCAAAACGCATGGTCAGGTAGGGATTTTGCCAATCACCAATCACCCCTAGACGGACAAAATCTTCCATCTGCCCCGCCACCTGCTTGCTGGCATACTTGCGACATTCGGCACGGAACTCGCCAAAGGTCTTCTTGGTACCAGCCTTGCCAATCTTTTGCTCTACCTTGTGCTCAATAGGCAAACCGTGACAGTCCCAACCAGGCACGTAGGGCGAGTCATAACCACTTAGGGTTTTAGACTTAACTATGATGTCCTTGAGGATCTTATTGACAGCATGACCAATATGAATATCACCATTGGCATAGGGAGGGCCATCATGCAAAATAAACTGTTCTCGGCCCTTGCCTACTTCACGTAACCGCTGATACAGGTCCATTTCCTGCCAGCGCTTCAACATGGCCGGCTCGCGTTGAGCCAGATTACCACGCATAGGGAATTCCGTATGGGGCAAATTCAAGGTCGCTTTATGATCACTCATGTATGTTCACTTATTTAACGTCAATTAATTCTGTTCAGCAGCAAAGTATTGCCTTGCTACGGTCATATCTTTTTCAATCTGGGCCTGCAATTCAGGCAGCCCAGCGAATTTTTGCTCAGCACGTATAAACTGGCAAAACTCCACCCGTAATTGGCGGCCGTACAGGTCGGCCTGTAAATCAAAAATGTGCACTTCCAATTGCGGCTTCAAACCCGCTACCGTTGGACGACGGCCAATATTGGCCACTCCTGTGTATACCGTCTCTCCCAAGCCATAAATCTTAGTGGCAAACACCCCTTGCAAAGCTGGGGTACGGTTTTGTAAACGAATATTGGCGGTGGGCACGCCAATAGTTCGACCAAGCTGCTGGCCTTTGGCCACCTTGCCAGTTACATCAAAGGCACGCCCTAGCATACGTTCGGCTGCCGGCAAGTCATGGACAGCCAACGCTTGGCGAATAGCGGTACTGGATACCCGCTCTGCCTGTAAGCGACAGGTCGCCGTACTCTCAACCGTGAAGCCAAACTCACTGCCAGCCTTTTTCAGCATGGCAAAATCACCCTGGCGTTGACGACCAAAACGAAAATCGTCACCAACCACAAAATGAGCCACATGCAAGCCATCTACTAGCAGTTGCTGAACAAACTCCTTGGCCGTCAGGTTCTGCAATTTCGCATCAAAGCGAAGGCAGATCACACGATCAATACCTTGCTGTTCCAGCAAACGCAGCTTTTCACGCAAGCGAGTAATGCGATAGGGCGCTTTGTCTGGCGCCACAAATTCTAACGGCTGCGGTTCAAATAAAATCACCGTACTTGGAAGCTGGCGTTTTTGTGCCTCTTCGCGCACCTGACTAAGGACCGCCTGATGGCCCAAATGCACACCATCAAAGTTACCAATGGTGGCCACACAGCCACGATGGCGATGACGTAAATTGTAGAGGCCGCGGACAATTTCCATAGCAGTGGTCAGAACACTCAATTAGGCCACCCTCACAGGGTCAGCGCACACTTGCAGATAAAGCCTGCAATTATATACTCAAACGCCCGTCTGACGCGACCTACAGAAGATAAAAAATGCACGAAAAATTGGCCTTACTGCCAGCTTACTGAGGTCCACGCAGATGTTCTTTACGCAGACCGGCTAAAATCAACACCAGCGCATAGCTTACCGCCCCCGCGACAACCAGCATAGCCATCTGCTCAACGCGTGGCAGCATGCCCCACTGCAACCAATCTTCAGTAGGCGATCGCCACCACAACAAGACGACCAACATGACCACATTAGCCAGCAACAAACGCGCTAACCAGGCGCCCCAGCCAGGTGCCAACTGCCAAACCTTCTGGCGCCACAAACCATAGCCCAGTAGGCCAGCATTGAGGAAGGCCGACAGGGCGGTGGCCATCGCTAAGCCCACGTGCGCAAAGTGCCATATCAAGGCCAGATTAAACACCATATTGGCAGCCATCGCCCAGACACCATAGCGCACAGGGGTTTTCATATCTTGGCGGGCAAAATAACCAGGAGCTAACACCTTGACTAACATAAATGCCAATAGTCCTACCGCGTAGGCGCGTAAGCTAGCGGCACTTTGCAGCACGTCACCATCTTGCATGGCGCCGTAATGGAACAAGGTAGCAAGCAATGGTTCTGCCAATATCCACAACGCCAATGCGGCCGGCACACCTATGAGCAACACCATGCGCACTGCCCAATCCAGTGTTGCGGAAAAAGTCTGCTCATCAGCGCCAGCATGCTGCTTCGATAAACCAGGTAAAATCACCGTCGCTATGGCAATGCCAAACACCCCCAAGGGTAGCTCCATCAGGCGGTCAGAATAGTACAACCAGGACACACTACCGGACTGCAACAAAGACGCCAATACAGTATCTAATAGCAGGTTAATTTGCGCCACAGAAACGCCAAACAAAGCGGGCAACATCAGGCGCATCACCTGTTTTACTCGAGCATTAGCAAAACCAATGCGAGGCCGAGTTAACAAGCCTAAACGCGCGACAAAAGGCAACTGCAATAACAACTGCAATAGGCCAGCAACCATCACCCCCCAAGCGAGTGCCATGACCGGCACAGCGAGCTTGGGCGCCAGCCACCAGGCAGCAGCAATCAAGCTTACATTAAGCAATACTGGGGTCACCGCAGGTATGGCAAACTGGCGCGCATGATTAAGCAAACTGCCAAAAAAGCCAGTCATGGAGATCAATAACAAATAGGGAAAAGTGAGCCGCAGCATATCCGCCGTAAGTGCCATCTTGTCTGGCTCATCACCAAAACCTGGGGCAAACAACCATACCAACCAGGGTGCCCCCAACACGGCCAGCCCAGTTAACAAGGCCAGCACCAGCAGTAAGCTACCAGACACATAGCTAACCATGCTGCGCAACGCCTGTCGGCTTTGCTCTTCACTTACCTCGGCAAGCACCGGCACGAAGGCTTGATTGAACGCCCCTTCGGCAAACAAACGGCGTAAAAAATTAGGGATTTTAAAGGCCACAAAGAAGGCATCGGCAGAGCTACTAGCGCCAAACACAAAGGCAATCACCACATCCCGAAGTAAGCCTAGCACCCTAGACAACATGGTCATACTAGCCACCACCAAACTTGAGCGCATAAACGATGAGCTAGGGTTCTGTTTGCTGGTTATTTGGGGTGCATCTTGCGACATATTTTGATTCAATAAGGGGGTTCGCAACCAAGAAAGACTCAGTTTACCTGATTTTTCCTAAATAGCAGCCTAAAACAGCAATATTTTTCACATTCTACATTGACAAAAGAGCCGCAAACAGGAATAATTTCGCACCTCTTTAAGGCCCGTCAAGAAATTGCTGGGATTAAGAACGAATTTTTAACTCTGAATATATAGGAGCCAGATCGTGGCAAATTCCGCTGGATCAAAGAAACGCGCTCGCCAAGCTGAAAAACGTCGCAGTCATAATGCAAGTCTGCGCTCCATGGCACGCACTTACCTGAAGAAAGTTATCGCTGCTATCGAAGCCGGTGACAAAGAAGCCGCTCAAGCTGCATACACTACTGCTGTTTCCGTAATGGACAAGAGTGTTAGCAAAGGCATCTTCACTAAGAACAAGGCCGCTCGTCATAAGAGCCGTCTGAGCGCGAAGATCAAAGCTCTATAATCTATAGATGCTTAAAAAAACCGGCCATGGCCGGTTTTTTTGTGCCCTTTGTAAACACACCTGGTACTTTAGGGTCAGACCCTATGGGGTCAGACCCCAATCTACGGAGCTGTTATGAGTCATTATGCCATTCAAAAGTTTATTCGCGAGCTTAAACAACAGCCCAACACGGATACTATTAGCAATCCGTACCAAACTAGACAACTAGCAACCAATCTGCGTTTTTACCTCGAAGCCATGTTACAGATTGACGGCCCCAAGATCTTATTAGTTGGCGAAGCACCCGGTTACAAAGGCTGCAAACTGACCGGCATTCCTTTTTCCAGTGGCGAAATATTCCAGCGTTTTGATCACCCCTTATTACAACAACTTAGCCAGCAGATTAAAATTAAGGATTTATCTGGCGAAAACACCGCCACCATTGTCTGGGAATACCTAACAGCAAAGGGTGTCACCCCGCTATTTTGGAACTCCTTTCCCTTTCATCCCCATCATCATGGCAATCCGCTCACCAACCGTGCGCCAAATGCCGGTGAAATACAACAAGGTATTGGTTATCTACAAACCATCGGCAAGATCTATCAGCCGGACATCATTGCGGGTATTGGGAGTAAAGGGACGCGTTGCGCAAATCTAGCTTTCCCCCAGCGAGACATTCCAGCCATTCGCCATCCTTCCTTTGGCGGTAAACAGCAGTTTATTCAAGGTATGAATGAACTACTCAGGCAATAGGGACCAGAAGGCCTGTACCAAGGGATTATGCAGACTCTTTTTTTGCACCAACAGACCCACATGATATGGCTCTAGCTGAGGCTCAACTGGCAATACGGTTACCCGACCAGCAACGGGACTATTGTCCAGTACAATCTTCGGCACCACACCAACTCCCAGTCCCAAACTCACCATGGTGACAATGGCTTCATTACCGGCAACCTGAGCGTAGACTTGTGGACTAATCTCCTGCCTGCGAAACCAGTTGTCTAGGCGTTTACGGGACAAGCCTGTTTCTGGCATCACCATGGGCACCTGCGACCAGTGCTGAGCAAAGGACTCGCTGCCACCAGCTTGTTGCTCAGTGGTTGGCAAAGCCTGCAAATCAAGGTCATCCACAGGCGCAATAAACACCAAAGGCGAAAAGGTTATAGGCTTGAAAGCCAAGCCCCGAGGCAAGCTAACAGGATGAGCAGCGATGGCCAAGTCTTCACTACCGGCCAGCACATGTTCGATGGCGTGATCAGGATCGCCCGTATGCAACTTTATCTCTATCTGCGGATAAGCCTTACGCAAGTCATTAAACAATTCGTACAACAGGCTATAGACGGCCGTCACCGAACAGTACAGGCTCACCTCACCTTGTAACTCGCCACCTAGGGCTGCCAACTGATTGCGCACCGAGCTCCACTGCCCCACCGCCTCACGGGCATACTGCACAAACAACTGACCTTCCTGGGTAAGCTCGACAGAACGATTGTCTCTGACAAACAAGTCAACACCCAACTCTTCTTCAAGCTGACGAATTTGCCTCGACAAGGTCGATACACTGATATGACTCTCGGCACTAGCCTTACCAAAATGCAAATTGTCGGCTAACGATAAAAAGTACTTAAGACTGCGAATATCCATAGGGGCATGCTAGCACATGCCAAACAATATTTCACTTTATGAAACATTATATTGCATATATATCAATTTACGAAATATTACCTACACAGTAAAATAATCGGGTAAATCAGCAAGACTGCTGTTTTGTTTTAACAAATATAGGAAGACTAGCAATGGCTAACTACTTTAACACCCTGCCGCTTCGTGAGCAGCTAGAACAATTGGCCAAGTGTCGCTTCATGCACTTGAATGAATTTGATGACGGCGTTGAAGCCCTAAAAGGCAAGAAGATGGTTGTTATCGGCTGTGGCGCCCAAGGCCTTAACCAGGGTCTAAACCTGCGTGATTCCGGCCTCGACGTATCCTACGCCCTGCGTGATGCTGCCATTGCTGAGAAGCGTCAATCTTGGAAGAACGCCACTGAAAACGGCTTTACCGTTGGCACTTACGAAGAACTGATTCCTACTGCTGACGTAGTACTGAACCTGACTCCAGACAAGCAGCACACGCCTGTGGTTAACGCCGTAATGCCACTTATGAAGGAAGGCGCTTGCCTGTCCTACTCTCACGGTTTCAACATCGTTGAAGAAGGCATGCAAATCCGTGACGACCTAACGGTTATCATGGTTGCACCTAAGTGCCCAGGTTCTGAAGTACGCGCTGAATACGTACGTGGCTTCGGTGTACCAACACTGATCGCCGTACACGAAGACAACGACCCTAAGGGTGAAGGCCTAGCTCTAGCCAAGGCATACGCTGTAGGTACTGGCGGCCACAAGGCTGGCGTACTGATGTCTTCTTTCATCGCTGAAGTTAAGTCTGATCTGATGGGCGAGCAGACCATCCTTTGCGGCATGCTACAAACCGGCTCTCTACTGTGCTTTGACAAGATGATCGAAGAAGGGGTTGATGCTGGTTACGCGTCCAAGCTAATCCAGTACGGCTGGGAAACCATCACCGAAGCACTGAAGTACGGTGGTGTTACCAACATGTTGGACCGTCTGTCCAACCCAGCCAAGATCAAGGCATTTGACCTGTCTGAAGAACTGAAAGTAATCATGCGCGACCTGTACAACAAGCACCAGGACGACATCATGAACGGCACCTTCTCTCGCGTTATGATGGAAGACTGGGCCAACGATGACGTGAACCTACTAGGCTGGCGTGCAGAAACAGCAGAAACTGCCTTTGAAAAGACCCCTGCTGGCGACGTAGAAATCTCCGAACAGGAATACTTCGACAATGGCATCCTGATGGTTGCTATGGTTAAGGCTGGTGTTGAACTAGCTTTTGAAACCATGACCGCTGCTGGCATCATCGCTGATTCTGCCTACTATGAGTCGCTACACGAAACACCGCTGATCGCCAACACCATCGCCCGTAAGAAGCTGTACGAAATGAACGCCACTATTTCTGATACTGCTGAATACGGTTGCTACCTGTACAACCACGCTTGTCTGCCACTACTGCAAGACTTCATGAAGGACATCAAGACTGACGTCATCGGTCGCGGTCTAGACCTGTCTGACACTGGCGTTGATAACGCCCGTCTGATCGAAGTGAATGCCGCCCTACGTGCACACCCAGTTGAAGCCATCGGTGCTGAGCTGCGTGGGCATATGGCTGACATGAAGAAAATCGTTTAATCAAAAATTATACGATTTGAAAAAAGCCAGGTTCGCCTGGCTTTTTTGTTTATAGGTCGGCCTGTAGGCCGATAACCAGCTAAGTCGGCCTAAAGGCCGACCTACAGAAGATTGATACCATGACCATTGCCGTTAACAACCTGACTGTCGATTTTGACGAACGCTTCCAATTGCACAACATCAACTGGCAAGTTGACCTTGGCCATCATTGGGTCATTACCGGTGCCAATGGTGCGGGCAAGTCAGCTTTAGCGGCTGCCTTGGCAGGTGCAGGCGATATTCTTGCCGGTGATATTCAGGGCTTGCCAGAGCGCATAGGCGTGGTGTCATTTGAAGCGCAAGAAGAGCTTATTGATAAAGAACGCAAGAAAGATGACGCTGATATTATGGACGTCATTAGCGAAGGCACACCCGTAAGAGAAATCATCTTTGACGATTGCCTTGACCCAGACACAGCCAAGGACCTCATAGCTCGTTTTAATCTGCATTACCTGCTGGATCGTGCTTTTCGTAAGTTATCCACCGGTGAGTCTCGCAAGGTCATGATCATTCGGGCCCTGTCCTGCAAGCCGCAACTATTGCTACTAGATGAACCCTTTGATGGTTTGGATGCTGACACTCTTACCATGTTCCAGCAATACCTGCAGCAGCTTGTAACGCAAGTACCGATGATCTTGGTACTTAATCGCTTTGATGAATTTCCAGACTTTGTCACCCACATTGCCTACGTCGAAGCGGGCCAACTCATGCACCAGGTGGACAAGCAAGATACCGAAGCTTACGACAACCTCTATCAACTACTGCACTTAAAGAGCAATGATCTGGACATCCCCCAAGCAGAGACAGAAACCGCTATTCCTAAGTTACCGGCAGACCAACCTTTGGTAAAGCTAACCGACCTCACCATTAAGCATGATGAATTTAAACTAATCGACAAGCTTAATTGGACCATAGAGCCCAATCAGCACTGGCAGCTAAGCGGACCCAACGGCTCTGGAAAAACCGCCATCCTGTCCATCATTACTGGCGATCACCCACAATGTTATACCAATGACATTTTGGTGTTTGGCTTCCAACGGGGCAATGGCGAAAGCATCTGGCAAATCAAACAGTTTATCGGTTATGTGTCTACCGCCTTACAATGGGAATACCGGGTACAAATCAGCCTGCGCAATGTCATCATTTCTGGTTTCCACGACAGCATTGGCCTCTACACCAAGGCCAGCGACGGGCAAAAGGCCATTGCCGATCAATGGCTAGCCGTACTTGGCATGCAAGATCGCGCTGACGAATCGTTTCAAAAGCTATCCTATGGTGATCAGCGCCTGTTATTAATTGCTCGCGCCATGGTAAAACACCCACCCCTATTAATTTTAGATGAACCCTGTTTGGGTTTAGATGACATGAACCGTCAACTAGTCTTGGCTCTGATTGAGAAAATCTGTGCCGGCACTGAGACCGCGGTGATCTACGTTAACCATCATGCCGAAGACAAGATCGCAGGCATTGAAAACTTTCTGGCCTTAGAGCAACGCCAAGGCGCATAAGCCAGTTTTCAGAAGCTTATGCGGGTACCACACTGGCGTGCAAACTAAGTATTTGCCAACCCTTGCTATCGTCCAATACCCAGACCTCACTCATATAACGATTATGAGATACTCCCGGGGCTAGATAGATAACACCTTCACCAGTGACATAACAGCAATTACCCACAAACTGATAACTGCTTGTTACATCGTCACGACGGGACGCTGCTGGAAACCAGTTATTGTCCATTAAGCGCTGGTTGATGGTGTGATAACGGGTGGTGGTATCTTCGATACCTTGTACAGAGATATAGGTAAAATCAGGCAACTCCAATTGGCATAACTTAGCAATATCCCCAGCAAAGTAGGCCCGATACCATTCTTGCCGGCGTGCATTTAACTCCACTTGTTGATCCATACAACCCCCATTACTTGCACTGTCATGGCTACATAGTAACCAAACTGGCAGCCACAAAAAAGGGCTCCTTAGAGCCCTTTTGTATATCGATTAGGTCTACACTAAGACAAAATTGTCACGGTGTATTAATTCAGGCTCATTGACATAACCGAGCACATCCACGATGCGATGACTGGCCACACCACAAAGCTGCTGGGCATCGGTACAATTGTAGTTAATCAAACCACGACCAACAATCTGGCCCTGCGGGTCCATTATGGCCACCATTTCACCGCGGGAAAAATCACCTTTTACACGCGTCACACCAACGGGCAGCAGGCTTTTACCTTGTTGCTGCAACACCTTCACAGCGCCTTCATCTAACCAGACTTCGCCCTTGGCTTGCAGATGCCCCGCCAGCCACTGCTTACGTGCCACCAGCGGTTCTTGGTCAGGCGTAAACAAGGTGCCCAACATTTCATCCTTACGCAGGCGCAACAAAATGTTGGCTTCACGACCATTGGCGACAATAGTTTGCGTTCCGGACCGCGCGGCTAACTTGGCTGCCTGCACCTTGGTAAACATACCACCACTACC
>JAERSU010000110.1 GCA_016845445.1 Oceanospirillaceae bacterium
GCGCAAATATTTCTGCCCAAGCCCTATACCCGTGAGGTATTTTTAGGTGCTATTTACCGCTTATTAGAGACGCCTAACCAGTCCGCAGGGCAAGCAGACAAGCATGCCGAATTGGCCTCCTTGCGCGATGATTTAATGGCCGCGGTTGCGACCAGTTTAGCCGCCTGTCACCAAGCCTTACAGAGTAATGATATTGCCGAAATCAAACAGCAAGCCCATAACATAAAGGGCTATGCCGGTCTGTTTCAAGAACAGTCGCTAGTGGCCTTGTCTGCCGAATTAGAAGAGGTTAGTGAAGCCAAGGAAGTGCGCTCAATTGCGGTACTCTTAGCCGACATGGAATCCTGGTTGAGGCATCAAGAATAAAGGGGCTGAACTAGGCTCAGCCCCTTATAGTAGTTAGTTGCGTACAGGTGCCCCCAAATCCAGCATAGACACAATGCGTTCTTGGGTGGCAGCTGTTTTGGCCAGGCGCAAGAATGAATCACGCTCCGCATCAAACAGATCCTGCTCACTCATCAGGGTGCCAGGCGCTACATCACCACCGGTAACAATGCGTGCCATTTCGGTACCCACGACACAGTCCTGATCGGTAAACATTCCCTTGGCCTTTGATTCCGCTAACCAGGCTACCATGGCATCGAATGCCGGTTTGCCTAGCATGGCTAGCGGTTCCCGTGCGGGTGCTTTGCTAACTTTACCTAGTTGTTGCAGTGCGGTAGCAAGGATACGGTCACGATTCATCAGGTACTCATCAGAATCCTTGAGCATGGCTTGGCGCCGGGCCTCAATGGGGGAGGTGGCGGTGCGGCCGTAGCCTAGGTTCATAAAGGCTTTCCAAGCGGCTTTTTCCATGTCGCCGCCCATGGCCTCCAGCCATCTATAAAGGGTTTCTTTACAGCCACCACCGCCAGGCACAACGCCCACGCCGGATTCGACCAAACCCATTACCGAGTTGGCGTGACAAATGACCTTGTCAGCGTGCAATACCACCTCGAAACCACCGCCAATGGACATGCCAACAGGGGCGGCAATAATCGGTAATTCACAGTTGCGCATGGCCAGTACAGTCTGTTGGAAGTGATTGAGGAAGTCATCCATACCTTGCCAATCGCCCGCTTCAAAAAACTCGCGAAAAGCAACCAAATTCACCCCACAGGAAAAATGCTGGGAATCATTGTGCACTATTACACCACGTAGGCCTAGATTTTTAGCCTGTTCGATGGCATCGCGAAGAATGATCATGGAATCGCCATCTAGGGCGTTAGCCTTGCTATGAAACTCCACAATGGCAGCATTATCATGTACCCACCAGCTGGCTTTGGCATTGCTATTCATCGGTGCCAAGGTTTGGCGTAATTCAGAAAAACGCACCACCCCAGCAGTGCGCTGGATGTCGGCGTGACCGTTCTGGTAGCGCAAGCTGGCAAGCTTGCCTGAATCGATGGCGTAGAATGTCTTGCCTGCAGCCTGCAATAAAAAAGGCGCTGGCTCGCGGCCTTCTTTACGCATACGATCAATGATGTAGTCAGGGCCAATTTGGTCCATCAATTCGAAGGGGCCATAGATCCAGTTGTAACCCAGCTTCATGGCATCATCGACAGGCACCAGGTCGTTGCCAACCTCTGGCAACAAGTGGGCGGCATAGTTAAGGGTGCTAGATAGCACGCGCCAGGCAAACTGCCCATAAACAGAATCGTCTTGTAGCAGTACGGCTATGCCGTCGGCCTCGGCTTGTAAGGCTAGGGGTAGCTGTAGTCGCTCTAATGGTTGGTAGCTATTGCTGCTAAAATCCAGCACTTCGCGGCCCTTATCGCCATCGCGATAGAAGCCTTTGCCGCCCTTGTTGCCCGTTTGGCCATTGGCGATCATGGCGGTCATCAAAGGTAGGGGTTGGGCATACTGATGAAAGTCGTCATGGGCTGGCAGAATGGTTTCTAGGCTTTTCGCTACGTCCGCCATCAAGTCGATGCCAATCAGGTCATAGAGGCCAAAAACACCGGTTTTAGGAATGCCCATGGGGCGCCCAAAGATGGCATCGGCTTCAGCTGGGGTGAGACCTAGCTGAAAGGCTTCATGCAGGGCACACTGGATGGCAAAGACGCCAACGCGGTTGCCAAGGAAGCCGGGCGTGTCTTCGCAGGCCACTACCCCTTTGCCAAGGCGCTCTTCGCAGAAGGTGTCTAGGGTGGCCATGATATCATCGCGGGTATGTTCACCACGTACCAATTCCAGTAGGCGCATAAAACGTACTGGGTTAAAAAAGTGGGTGATGGCAAAGCGCTCACAAAAGGCTTGCGGCATGCCTTCGGTGAGCAGTTTGATGGGAATGGTGGAGGTGTTGGATGTAACAATTACATCATCACCGGTTAGCGCGGCAATACGTCGGTACAGGTCTTGTTTGATATCCAGACGTTCTACCACGGCTTCGGCAATCCAGTCACAGTCTTTTAGCTGCTCAAAATCGTCACGTATGTTGCCTACATGAATACGGGCTTCGGCATCTTTACTCATTAAGCCAGGTGCATTCGGATCACGCAGGCGGTCTAAACCGCGTTGGGCAACGGCATTGACGTCATCACCATCACTTGGCAGGTCAAGCAACCAAACGTCAACACCCGCATTGGCAACCTGGCCAGCAATGCCAGCACCCATGGTGCCGGCGCCAATAACTGCGACCTTGTTAAATGTTTGACTCATGGGTGTTTCCTAACTAATTGACTGAATAAAAGACTTCATGGCGGCCAGGCTTTCTTTGGGTGCCTCCATGGGTAACATGTGACCGGCGGAGGCAATTATCTGTGCCTTAACACCTAAGCTGGCGGCTAGTTTTAAACCTTCGCGCTTGGGCGTCATGCGATCTTGGGCGGCAAGAATAACGTGGCTGGGGCAGCTCAGTTGTGCGGCACGCTCATTGCCTGCGGTGTAGTTGTTGCAGGCTTCTAGGTCCACAGCCAAGGGATTGTTCGCCATGATGCGCTGGCCAATGCCAATGGGCTGCATGCCTGGTACAGCACTCACACCGTATTGGTGATCGTTACCGAAACCCCATTGCAGCATCATGTCAGCCGCTTGGCTGGGGTTGGTTTTTGCCGTATCAATAAGGGCGGGATTGACAGGGATGGCCGCGGCTGTGGCCAGGGCGGTCATGGATTTAACCCGCTTGCCCAATATGGCCGCAGCTTCTAATGCCATCAGATAGCCCTGCGAGTGGCCAATAAGGTGGACGTCCTGTACACCTGCAGCGTTCAAGGCATCCACTAGCCAAGCCCCCATGGCTTCAATGCTGGTGAGGGCTGCACCGGCCGACAGACTATGGCCAGGTAGATTGGGCGCAAAGACACTGTAGCCATGAAAAGCAAACCAGCGTGATTGCAATGCCCAGCAGCGATGATCTAAGCCAGAACCGTGCAATAACACCACTGTTGGTAGGTTGACATCAAAGGGCTTGCCACCGGTGGCGACAAAGGTTTGTTGGCCATTTACTTCTATATACATGCCGTTCCCCTTAGCCGTTCTGCTGTTGGTCAGCCACTTTTGCCGCGGCGCGCAGGCCATTGGCAAAATCGGCTTTAATGTCTTTAAAGGTTTCTATACCCACAGAAACACGAATCAAATCACCACTGATGCCAGCAGCAAGCAATTCAGCTTCGGTAAGACGCGAGTGGGTGGTACTGGCCGGATGCAAGACTAGTGTGCGTGAATCCCCCACGTTGGCTAGATTAGAAGATAGCTGCAGCGCGTTGATGAAGGCTGCCCCAGCTTCACGTCCACCTTGCACGCCAAAACTCAACATGGAGCCCGCGCCTTTAGGAAATAGCTGGGCGGCAATATGCTTGGATGGATTGTGATCCATATCCGGGTGGTTCACCCAAGCTACGGTGTCATGGCTAGCCAGCCAAGCGATTAGGTCTTTGGCATTATCCACATGTTGCTGCATGCGCAGGTTGAGGGTTTCCAAACCCTGTAACAGCAAGAAGGCATTTTGCGGGCTTAGGGCGGCGCCAATATCGCGCATGGATTCACAACGAATACGCATGGCCAGCGCTGACGGCCCAAATTCTTCCCAGAAGTTCATGCCATGGAAGGGGGCATAGGGTTCGGTCAAGGTAGGAAAACGACCACTGGCTTGCCAGTCGAAGTTACCGCCATCGATGACCGCACCACCCACCGCCACACCATGGCCACCGATCCACTTGGTGACAGAATGCACTACCACATCGGCACCATGTTCAATGGGCTTACATAGGTAGGGGGTGGCAAAGGTAGCGTCAACCACAAGTGGCACCCCATGGGCATGGGCAACGTCAGCAATCATAGGTAGATCGGAGGCTTCTAAACCCGGGTTGCCAATGGATTCGCAGAACACCAGTTTGGTGTTCTCCTGAATAGCCGCTTGCAGCGCCTGCTTGTCATTGATGGCGACAAAGGTGCATTCAATGCCAAAGCGCTTGAGGGTGTGCTTTAACAGGGTAACGGTGGAACCGTAGATCTGGGCCGCACTGACTATGTGATCACCAGCACTACACAGGCTAAAGAAGGTCACAAAGAGGGCGCTCATGCCGGATGCCGTACAGATGGCGCCACTGCCGCCTTCCATAGCTGCCAGGCGTTGTTCAAGTACAGCGACGGTGGGATTGGTGATGCGGCTATAAATATGGCCACCGCGTTCTACGTTGAACAATGCCGACGCATCATCCACGCTGTCAAACACGTAAGAGGTGGTCTGATAAATGGGTACTGCACGGGAACCGTGATCGGATTCCGGTTGATAACCAGAATGCAGGGCGATGGTGTCATCACCAAGGTATGAAGATCGACTCATAATATTGTTGCCTGTTAGAGAGCATTTAGCCCCAGTTTGTCAAACTCAAAAGGTAGTTCAGTCAGGCGCGCATTCTGGCTGCCTGCAGTGGTTTGCACGTTTACTTCTAGGTTATTACCCAAGGGCTGCAATTGACATAGGACAAATGCCAAGTGTACGCCGTATTTGGGTGACCAGCATTGGCTTCTAATTTCGCCAACGGCTTGCTGTTCGATAGTTAAATGATTGTCGGTAATCTGTGCATCAGAGTCTAGTACAAGACCCATGAGTCTTTTGCTTGGGGTATGCTGGCGTAAGGCAGCTAGGCTAAGGCTAACGACATCGGCCTCTAGGTCGACGTACTGCTCAAGGCCAGCTTCTAAGGGGGTGGTGTCATAGCCCATGTCATTGCCCAAGGATAGCAGGCCACTTTCTAGGCGTTCAATGAGGTTAGGGCAGCCCGCTCGTACCTGTAGGTCTTGGCCCTGTTGAAATAGTTCGTCCCATAGGGCTTGGCCTGCGATGGCGTTATCCACATAGATTTCAAAGCCGCCCTGTTTACTCCATCCAGAGCGCGCCACCTGAAATACTACGGCGCCAGTTGGGCTCTGGTAGGTCATGGGTTGAATACCAAAGAACTTAATGTCCTTCACTGACTCGCCAAACACCCGGCTCATTAGCTGTTCGGCCTTCGGCCCTTGCACGGCCACTGGCCAGACATCAGGTTCGTAGACCTTGACCTGCAGTTGCATGCCGGTTGCTAGGCCTTTGGCCCATAGCACCACATCGGTGTCGGCAATAGACAGCCACCAGCGGTCGTCAGCCAGTTTGATGGCAATGGGATCGTTGATAATGCGGCCATCTTCGTCACATAACGGTAGGTAAAAACAGCGCCCCACCTTGGCCTTGCGAAGATCCCTAGGTGTCATTAGCTGGACTAGTTGATAGGCATCGGGGCCGACAATGGCGACCTGTCGCTCGCAGCTTACATCCCACACCTGAACATGTTCACACAGGTGCCAGTAGTCCGCCTCGTAGCTGTCAAATTGGGTGGCCAGTAACATGTGATTATAGACCGTATAGCCTTTCACTCCAGCGGCTTCTACACGACTGGTGAAAGGGGTTGAGCGGGTGCGACGGGAGACGGCTAGGTGAGGAAGCATGGCGATGACCTCGCGGCTGGTTTAGGGGTTAGGTTAAGAGGCCATTATGAAAATAAATGGGCTTTTTAACAAACGAAAAAGCTTGCCTCTCAGAGGTTGTTTTTGTTATATCATGAAAAAAACTGGGAATAACGCAATGGCTCAACAAACCCCACTAGTCTGGTTGCGCACCTTTGTCGCGGCGGCAAAACACTCTAGTTTTACCCGTGCAGCGCAAGAACTTCATATTACTCAAGCCGCCGTAAGTAAGCACATGCGGGCCTTGGAACTGCATTTAGGGCAGGTGTTGTTTGTGCGTCAGGCCCATGGTCTGCAACTCACCGAACTAGGCAGTCGCTACCGAATTGAGGTAGAGGCAGCCCTGTTGAATTTAGATAACGCCACCTCTGATCTATTTGGCATGCGCGACCAGCGGCGCATTGAGCTGCATTGTAATATGGCCTTTTCTCAGTGGTGGCTAGTGCCACGCTTGGCTAGCTTGTATGCGCGTTACCCCAATTTGGATGTTGAAATCCATCACAGTATCTGGGATATGCAAAATGAACCCATAAAGGGTGATGTGCATATCCGTTATGGCTTGGGGGATAGTTTTAGTGATCGGGCTGTGCGGTTAACCGATGACCAGCTAATTCCCATGGCTGCCAAGGGCTTATCCGCCGCGCAGCTAGCCAAGCTGCCCTTGCTCCATATCCTAGGCTATCGACACGGTTGGCATTGGTATGTGGAGCAAACGCAGCAGATTGCTTTGCTGCAACGTGGTCAGCGTAGCGTTGATAATTCGGTGGTGGCCTACCAGATGGCTGCTCAGCAGCTTGGCTTGGTATTGGTGCGCTCAAGCTTTGTTACTCACCCTTGGATTGTCGAGCATCTTAAATCGGTTGATTTGCCAGCCTGCGCCACGCCAGAAGGCTTTTTTGCCCTGCAAAGAGAGCGGCAGGTGGCGGTTGAACAACAGCAGTGGCTATGGCATTGGTTGCTGGAACAGAGCCAGATCTAGATTGGTTGCTATAGGCCTTTTAGTTATTAGTCATTGGTCGCATAGACCATTGATGAATAGTTAATGAGGCTGTACGGCACTAATATTGGTGGTCATACACAAGTTATCGCCATTACAGGCATCCAAGGAGAGGTCACAGTGTCAACCAAAGACGCTTATGTGTTAACAGCAGGAGTGCTGGCAACGTTATTTTTGTTGGTTCTAGTTTAGAACATTTAAGCTGGCTTAAAAGCCAGCTTTTTTTTATGTACAGGATGTACGGTATGCCGCGGGCGCATGGAAGCGCAGGAGCGGCGATGTACAGGATGTACGGTATGCCGCGGGCGCATGGAAGCGCAGGAGCGGCGATGTACAGGATGTACGGTATGCCGCAGGCGCATGGATACCCAAAGCACTCGCTGCGCTCGCGGGGCAAGCTTTGCGCAGGAGCGGCGAAATTAACCTATTGGGGCAACTTGATGTGAGCGGTGGCGCCGGCTAAAGGTGCA
>JAERSU010000111.1 GCA_016845445.1 Oceanospirillaceae bacterium
AATCGCGATGACGGTACCCTATCTGGAGAATACAGCACCACCCTTGGTGACGTAGCCTTGTCCATTAAGCTTGTCGACTATGGCACCACTACCGCTACCTCCGGTTCGGCTTCCTATACCATGGATGCCTTGACGGTTGCCGTTGCCTACGATTCCGATAAGGGCGCGTCAGGCTCTAAGATGATCGCCGCGGGTACCAAGACGTCTACTATTACGGCGACCTACGTGGCTGGCGACCTCACCGCTAAGATTGGCACCAAGTATGACGGCTCTACTGACTACTCTTTAGCACTTGATATAGGTAATGCTGATTTGTCCATTGAGCGTGATGATAGTAAGTCTAAGACTAGCATGAAGTACTCTGTTGCCTTCTAGGTTTTTGCTTAGTGAGCAATGGCGTAAAAAAGGCTCCTAGGGAGCCTTTTTCATTGTTGTTTTTATCTTCTTGATCATTATGACGGCCCACCTACAGCAAGCTCTGCAGCTACACCAACAAGGCCAGCTGGCCAGCGCAGAAAAAATATACTTACACCTGTTGCGAATTAATAATCGTGATGCTGACGCGCATAATTTATTGGGTACCGTGTATGTGGCGAAAAAGCACTATAAAAGTGCCCTGAAACATTTGCACAAGGCGGTAAAATTAGCTCCTAAGTACCCCGCTAGTCACTATAACTTAGGTAAATGTTACCTCGCCATGGGACAAGCTAAAAAAGCGCTTAGCTACCTGCACACGGCGGTCAGACTAGAACCAGATTGTGTTGATAATCAATTTGTAGTGGCCAACTGTCTAGTGCAACTGGGTCAGCATGAAAAGGCACTCATACATTACCAGAAGAGCATCAGCCTAGCCCCCAATCATGTTGAAGCGATTAATAATTTAGGCAATGTTTGGCTGGAGCTAAAGCAGCCTGAAAAGGCCATTGTCTATCACCAACAGGCTTTGCAATTGGCCCCTGACTATCAGTTGGCCAAGCTCTCTTTAGCGGAAACCCTACGTAGTTTGGATCGGCAAGGGGAGGCTGTCGAGCTATTGTTGCAGGCCTTGGAGTTTGAACCACACGCAGATATCTATCTCAGCCTAGGGGCAAATTATCAGCAACTTGGCATGTTGGAGGAGGCAAAAGCGAACTATCTTGCGGCGATTGAACTTACGCCATCATGCGGTAGAGCATATAGGGGCTTTACCGAAGTTTATAAAGCTCGCTCTGCCGATGATTTGGCCCTGATTGAACAGGGCAAGCAACACCTAACTACAATAGATGACAAGAAGCATTGGGCCTATGCCATGGGACACTGCCTTGATGCCCAAGGCCAATACTTACAGGCCATCAACTACTATGATCAAGCCAATAAGCTACATCGCCAAGCATACCAGTATAGTACTGCGGAAAACGTTAGCCTGTTTAAGGCCATAAAAACCAGTTACGTGGCTAATAACCTTGCCCAACCTCAGACCTTAGGAAAGCAAGGTGAGAATGTTATTTTTGTGCTCGGTATGCCGCGTTCGGGGACCACCTTGGTGGAGCAAATTATTGCCAGCCATGCAGATGTTAAGGGCGCAGGAGAGCTATCCAAACTGGATAGTTTTAGCAAATTATATAAAGGCGGGGCTGTGAGGTTCCATCAGCGCTTTGCGCAAATGAGTGAAAAGGAGTTGGCGCGATTAGCCAATGAGTATATTGATTACGTGCTTAAACTGGCTGAGGGTTGTCGATATGTGACAGATAAACTCCCGCATAATTTTTTGCATATTGGTTTGATTCGCAAAATTTTACCACAGGCCAAGATTGTCCATTGTCAGCGCCATCCTGTGGCCAATTGTTTGAGTATTTATAAAGCCTATTTTAGCGCTCAAGGGAGCCACAAATATGCCTACAATCAGCAAGAGCTGGCTGCCTACCATAATTTATATGAAGATTTAATGAACCATTGGCGCCAACAGCTACCGGGTCAGTTTTATGAAATAAGTTATGAAAAATTAACCACCAATCAGGAACAAGAAACGCGGCGTCTTCTGGCTTATTGCGGCTTGCCGTGGCAAGACGCCTGTTTGGATTTTTATAAGTCCCAAAGAAAGGTGAAAACCGCCAGTGCTTTTCAAGTGCGCCAACCCATGAGTAGCAAGTCGGTTGATCTGTGGAAGGGCTACGCAAGTGGTTTGACGCCACTGCTGGACAGCTTGATTATTCCTAAGGATTACCTTGAATCCTGATGGCAGCATGGCGGGACAGACTTGCATCTGTCCCTCTGCTTAAAGTTAACCGCGCATGCGCTCCGCTTGCGGATCAAACAAGGGCTCTAGATAGAGTGTGGCGGGGCGCATTTCACCGAGAATCTCTATCTCGAATTGCTTACCTTCCTCAATCATGTCCACTGGCACAAAACCAAAGGCCACGGACTTTTCACTGAAGTGGGCGTAACCACCAGAGGTGACATAACCCACTACTTCGCCATCTTTCCAGATGGGTTCGTCGGCTACCACATCGGCATCTAGGGCATCCACGATAAACTGCGTAATGCGACGGTTAGGTGGATTGGCGCGTTCGGCTTCGGCAGCTTGCTTGCCAATATAGTCAGCGTCCTTGCCATAGGCCATAAAACGATCCATACCGGTTTCCATGGGGGTGTAATCCGGCTTAAATTCACGCATCCAAGAACCAAAGTTCTTTTCCAAGCGCAGGCTCATCATGGCGCGCATACCAAAAGGCTTCATGCCAAAGGCTTTGCCTGCTTCTGCAAGGGTGTTGTAGAGGCTTATTTGCTGATCGCGATGCACGTAGATTTCATAACCTAGATCGCCGGTGTAACTTACGCGTTGCACGGTAGCATCACAGTTGCCCACTTCCATTTCTTTAATGGTAAGAAAAGGCATGGCCTGGTGGGAGACGTCAAAACGGGTACAGGCCGCTAACACCTCACGGGCCTTTGGACCAGCAATTTGGAAGCCAATGAAATCCGTGGAAATATTGCGCAAATTCACGCCGCTTTCTGGCAGATGCTGCTCAAACCAACGCATGTGGTAGGCCTGCATGCCAAAGGATGCGGTCACCAAGAACTTCTCGTCATGCAGGCAGGACACGGTGAAGTCACCAATTAACTTGCCCGATGGGCTCAGCATGGGGTTCAAGGCTAGGCGTCCCGGTTTTGGAATCCGCCCGGCCATGATGGTGTCTAGCCAGCTGCGAGCATCAATACCTGTCACTTCGTATTTACCGAAGTTGTGCACCTCGTTAATTCCCACGGCGGTACGCACAGCACGGCATTCGTCACCCACTGGGCCAAAGGCGTTGGAGCGACGGAAACTGGGAGTTTCTTCTAAGGGTTCGCCTTCAGGGGCAAAGTAGTTGACATGCTCCATGCCGTAGCCTTGGCCAAATACCGCACGTTGTTGCTGCCAAATGCCATAGGCAGGGGTGGTGTTTAATGGCCGACCTGCCGGTAATTCTTCGTTCGGATAGGCGATGCTAAAGCGTTTTTGGTAGTTCTCAGTCACCTTGTTACGGGTGTAGGCCTTGGTGCAGTAGTTGCCAAAGCGGGCCACGTCCATGGCAAAGACGTCGCGCGAAGGTTCGCCATGGATCATCCATTCAGCCAAGGTGAGGCCCACGCCGCCACCCTGGCTAAAGCCTGCCATTACGGCACAGGCAGACCAGTAGTTCTTAAGACCTGGTACTGGGCCAACTAAGGGATTACCGTCCGGGGCAAAGGTAAAGGGGCCGTTAACGATGCTCTTAATACCGGCGGTGCCCAAACAGGGATAGCGCTGGAAAGCAAATTCCAGAATATCATCGATGCGATCTAGGTTGTTATCCAATAGCTCGTGACCAAAGTCCCAGGGGGTGCCATCCACAGCCCACGGATCACAACGCTGCTCGTACATACCAATCACCAGGCCTTTGCCTTCCTGGCGCAAATAACTTTCGCCGGCCGGGTCCATAACGTGGGGGAGTTCACTAGCGCGGTTATACACCTCAGGCATGTCATCGGTGACCAGGTATTGGTGTTCCATGGGGTGCAGTGGCAGGAAGATGCCCACCATCTCGCCCAATTCGCGCGCCCACAGGCCGCCGGCGTTAACCACGTGTTCGGCGTTGATAACGCCCTGTTCGGTGACCACATCCCATGAGCCATCGGATCGTTGGCTCATGCTAGTGACCGGATTGCGCAGGTAGATTTCAGCGCCTTGTTTTTGCGCCGCCTTGGCATAGGCATGGGTGGTGCCGGAAGGGTCCAAATGACCGTCTAGTGGGTCATATAGGCCACCCAAGACCCCCTCGGTGTTAACGATGGGGCTTAGTTTTTTGATTTCATCCGGCCCAATGATTTCGGTATCCAAACCCATGTGGCGATGCATGGCACGGGCTGACTTTAGAAAGTCTAGACGCTCTGGCGAGTCGGCTAAGGTAATACCACCAACGTGATGCAAACCGCAGCTTTGGCCGCTGATTTGTTCCAGTTCTTTGTACAGGTTGATGGTGTAACCCTGCAATGCGGCCATGTTGGTATCGGCGTTTAAGGTATGAAAGCCGCCAGCGGCATGCCAGGTGGATCCCGATGTAAGTTCGGAACGTTCAATTAGGGCGACGTCTTGCCAGCCCAGTTTGGTGAGGTGGTAGAGTACGGAGCAGCCAACAACGCCGCCGCCAATTACCAAAACTCTTACGTGTGATTTCATGTTCTTGTCCTGTTGCTGGCCTTAAGGCCATGCTAGCAATAATACTTGTTGTGGGTTGGGCTTTAGCCCAACACGGTGCCCGTGGAATTTTCATTAATGGCACGGTTGCGAGAGAACTCACCAATACTAAAGCTGTGGCCAGTGTATTTAAGGGTAAATTGCACCGGGTTAGCATCATGGTCTTGGCCATTTTCACAGGCATCAATTAATTTGGCCATCATTTCACCGGCAATGGGGGCATTCTTAAACTGGTTGCCAGAGGTACCTATGGCCATGTAATAGCCAGGTAGGCTGGACTTGTCATAGATGGGCGCCCAATCTTCGGTCACATCGTATAAGGCCACCACCCCCTTGGGACGGTTGGGAATGGTGATACCTGGCATGCGCTGGGCGGCACGTAAAGCCTGCACACGCCACTGATCGGTGAAGTTCTCGTTATAGTCATCCGCATCAACAAACACACGTTCATCGCATTCTGGGTCTTCACTGCCAATAAGGATGTGGTTGCCCGTTTCTGGGCGAGTATAGGCATGGATATCGGCATCGGAGGTGACCATGCCGTGGGTTTCCACGTTAAAGCCTTCTGGGGCAGGCACGTGAGATACTTCGTGGCGCATGGCCTGAGTAGAGATCTGCATATCATCTAACACACCAGCCATGGCGTTGACCTTGCAAGAATGCGGGCCTGCAACATTGACCACAATGGGGGCGTCGATCTGCTCACCACCTTCCAGAGTGATGCCGCACACACGGCCATCAGCTTGTCGCACATCGTGAACCTTGGCGTTGTAGCGGAAGGCGGCGCCATGGGCTTCAGCGGCGCGCTGCAGGTTGTGGGCAGACAGTTGTGGGTCGCTGACATAACCACCATCGGAGAAGAACAGGCCACCGTTGATTTGTTTGCCATTGCTTTGGCCGAATTCGTCATCTTCGGGGCGGCGGGCAGGGTGGAAAGAATCCGTATTGATGATGGGATATTTTGCCTGCATTTCATCGGTGCTTAGATGCACAAATGGAGCGCCTACCTGTTCAAGGATAGCAAGGGTTGGTGCCATGTTGTCGTTATTGTCCGTTTTGGCTACCAGGATGCCCGTATTGTGGTATTTGACGTTACCTAGTTCGTCTTCAACACCTAGGTAAGTGTCCCAGTCACGCCAGTAAAAATGGCTCTCATGGGCAATGGCACAGCTATGAAAGGTGGAGTAATAGGGGCGAATAATAGCGCATGAACCACTGGTGCTGCCGTAGCCTGCCGCTGGCAAGGCATCCACATTAAGTGTTTGCTTGCCCTGTTTGGCTAACTCAAAAGCGATGGCGGTGCCAATGACACCCGAGCCAATGATGATGGCATCGTATTGTTGGGACATGTTGATCTCCATGTTTTCTATTGGGGTCAGACCCCAAGGGGTCTGACCCCGTTGTTCTAGAGTAAATCTTGTTTAAGGCTTTTGGTAAATTGCCAATAGCCATGGCTAACGTATTTAACGTCAGCTTTTATTGCTTCGTTGAGACGTGACAACTGATGAAAAGCCACACCCGGATAGGCATGATGGGCACTATGGAAGGGCATGTTCCAGGCCAGCATGCGGATAATGGGGTTGGTATAAATAGTGCGACTATTGTGTAGCATCTTGTCAGTTTCATCACAGCCATGGTGTTCGGCTAACACGTACAGGCGCAAAAAGGGCATGCCTAATAACACGGGGATAAGCCAGTAGGTCACTAGCCATTGCCAATCTAACATATAGCCATAATAGCCCAAGCAGAAATAGGCCAGTAGATGTAGGCGACCCTCCCACACAATGGTGCGGCGATTTTTGGGCGTGATATAGGCCCCCTGGGGGCGAGCAAATAGGCAGTCAATAAGGTGTTTGCTGGCCGCCCGCCAATAATAAAAGCCACTTAGGTACAGCCATAGGTGCCGGCCTTTAAGTGGTGGCACACCGATTAGCTGGGGGTCGGCTTGCGGGTTTTGTGTGTACTTGTGGTGATCCAAGTGAAAAGCTCGGAAAAAATCCGCCGGTAATAGCAACAGCACACCAATCAGGCGAGCAAAAAGTCGGTTTAGCAGGCGACTGCGAAAAGCCGTGAAGTGGATCATTTCGTGTTCGGCACAAAACAAAAATACCAGGCAGATACCCAGCACTAGCATGGCTGGCCACTGCCAGAGAGTATTAGCCGTGGACCAGACTAGCAGAGCTGCTAAGCTAATCAATAGCCCATGACCTGCTAACCACAGGCTAGGGGTGAGATTGTTGCGCCCTAGATAAGGCGTGATATTACTAAGCACCGGGAACGGCTCCCCCTTCAGCAATGCGCCGTTCAACAAAGGCGCTCAGTTCGTCGTCAATGGCTTGCTCGAGCTTGGGTTCCTGATAATCAGCCAGCATTTGTTTCCAGATTTTATTGGCCCGTTGAGTGGCGTCTGGTGCACCGGCATCGCGCCAGTTTTCAAAGTTACGCCAGTCAGACAGTAGCGGCGTGTAGAAGGCTGATTCATAGCGTTCCATGGTATGAGGTGAGGCAAAAAAGTGACTGCCTGGGCCCACTGCGCCAATGGCCTCGGCCGCCAAAGAATCCACATCGGTTTTCATGGGTTGCATAAAGGCCTTATGCATTTGAATCATTTCGGCATCTAGAATCACTTTTTCGTAGGAGGTGCAAAGCCCACCTTCTTGCCAGCCTAGGGCATGCAGCACGTAGTTGATATGGCCGTTCATGCAGGCCCAGAGGGACATCTGCGCTTCATAGGCAGCTTGTGCGTCGGTGGCATTAGAGGCGTTGGGGTTGGAAGCGCGGATAGGCAAGCCATATTTACGTGCCAGCTGACCAGAAGCGATGGTGGCCTGGACATATTCGGGGGTACCAAATGCTGGCGAGCCAGATTTCATATCCACGTTAGAGGTGAAGCTACCATAGATAACCGGTGAGCCTGGGTTGACACACTGGTTAAAGGCAACGCCCGCTAGGCATTCAGCATTTTGCTGTACCAGGGCACCGGCCATGGTAATGGGCGCCATGGCCCCAGCCAAGGTAAAGGG
>JAERSU010000112.1 GCA_016845445.1 Oceanospirillaceae bacterium
CGAACTGGAGGAGGTCGCATGAGTACGCCATTAACCATAGACAATCTGGTCATCGTGCGCGGCACTAAGGTAGCGGTAGACGGTATCAAAATAAACCTTAACCCCGGCAAGATCACCGCCTTAATGGGGCCCAATGGCGCCGGTAAAACCAGCACAGTGCTGGGCATTAGTGGCGTGGTGGAACCTGCCTTTGGTGAAATCTGCATGGCCGGTCGCGATTACAAGGGTGCTGATAGTGATGTTATTCGCCGCGCAGGTATTGCCACGGTACCAGAGGGTCATCAGGTGCTGCGTGAGTTGACGGTAAAGGAAAATCTACTTGTTGCCGCTGGTGACCTCACCGGGGCTGAACTTACGGCCGCCATTGATTGGATATATGAGCTGTTTCCCGAATTGCGTGAAAGAGCCAATCACATAGCTGGCGATCTATCCGGTGGTCAGCAGCAGATGGTGGCCATTGCTCAAGCTTTGGTGGTGACGCCGCGGTTTTTGATTATTGATGAACTTTCCTTCGGCCTTGCGCCTGCCATCGTTAATCGCTTGGTACCGGTAATTCGCCGCATCGCTGAGAAGGGGATCGGTGTGCTGTTGATCGAACAGTTCACGCAACTGGCTCTCAAGCTAGCCGACCATGTGTATGTCATGTCCCGCGGGGGTATTTCCTATGACGGTGGTCCAGAAAAATTGCGGCAGGATCCAGACATCCTGCATCAGGCTTATTTCCCGGTCAGTGACCGTGAAGCAGTAGGTCTGTAAATAACAAAGATTAGAAGAGGTTTTACAATGGATAAGGCAGTTAAAAAGAAGAAGTTAGGCCTAAAACAGCGCTATACAACCATGACCCGTGACCTGGCCTGGGAGACCAGCTATCAGGATATGGACAAGGTGTTTCCCTATGATAAATACGAAGGTATTAAAATTCATGATTGGGATAAATGGGAAGATCCATTCCGGCTAACCATGGATGCCTACTGGAAATACCAGGGGGAAAAGGACAAGAAACTCTATGCTGTGATCGACGCCTTTGCGCAAAACAATGGCCAGCTAGGCATTTCTGATGCGCGCTATGTGAACGCTCTAAAACTGTTTATTCAAGGGGTATCTCCCCTTGAGTATTATGCTCATCGAGGCTTTGCCCATGCTGGCCGTCACTTTACTGGTGCTGGTGTACGGGTAGCCTCGCAGATGCAGTCCATTGATGAACTGCGTCATTATCAAACCCAAGCGCACACCATTTCTCACTACAACCGTCACTTTAATGGCATGCATGACAACATCAAGTGGTTTGATCGTATGTGGTATTTGGCGGTGCCTAAGTCCTTCTTTGAGGACGCTTTTAGTGGTGGCCCATTTGAGTTCTTAACCGCCGTGAGCTTCTCCTTTGAGTACGTACTCACTAACTTGCTATTTGTGCCCTTTATGTCCGGTGCCGCGCACAACGGTGACATGGCCACCGTGACCTTTGGCTTCTCGGCTCAGTCAGATGAATCACGTCATATGACCTTGGGCATCGAGTGCATCAAGTTTATGTTGGAACAAGATCCCGACAATGTGCCTATTGTGCAGCGTTGGATCGACAAGTGGTTCTGGCGTGGTTACCGCTTGCTGACCCTGGTTGCCATGATGCAAGACTACATGTTGCCAAAGCGCGTCATGAGCTGGAAAGAAGCTTGGGAAATGTATGCCGAGAGTAATGGTGGTGCCTTGTTTAAAGACCTTGCGCGCTATGGTATTCGCCCACCTAAGGGTTGGGAAGATGCCTGTGAAGGCAAGGATCATATTAGCCATCAGGCCTGGGGAACCTTCTATCAATACAGCCATGCTGCGGCCTTTCATACCTGGATCCCGAAAGCCGATGAAATGCAATGGTTGAGCGAAAAATACCCGCAGAGCTTTGACCGTCATTACCGCAGCCGCCTTGAATACTGGGATGATTTAGCCAAACAGGATGACCGTTGGTTTAACCAGCATCTGCCTATGCTTTGTCAGACTTGCCAAATTCCTATGGTATTCACAGAACCGGGTGACCCTACCAAGATCAGCCTGCGAGAAACCAAGTACGAGGGTCAGAAGTATCACTTCTGTAGTGATCACTGCAAGGAGATTTTCCAACATGAACCGCGTAAATACGTGCAAGCCTGGTTGCCTGTGCATCAGATTTACCAAGGTTCCTGCTACCCAGAAGACATTAACCCAGAATCCCCCGGTGACAGCCCTGTACGTGAAGTGTTGCGCTACTACGGTGTGGTGGGTGGCCAGGACAACGGCGAATTCGAGACCAGTCAGGATCGACATAATTTCGATGGTTGGCTAGGCAAGGCTCATAAGCCAGAGCAGCAAACTGAGCAGGAGGCAAACAAATGAATGCCGTAAACAAAGATTTAATGACCACCCTTGGCTATTACGAGCTAGCAGCCAAGGACTCTGCTGATTTGTTCTTTGGCAATTGGCTGATTTACCTCTCATGGGAGAACCATTTGATGTATTGCTCGCCCTTCTGTTTGCCCTTGCCGACTAACTTGCCCTTTGGAGCGCTAGTCAGGGATGTATTGCCGCTCTTGTATGGTGAGCATCCCGAATTTGAGCAAATCGATTGGCAACGGGTGCGCTGGTATGACTCCAACGAAGCCTTTGTACCGGATTTTGGCAAATCCCTCGAGCAGCATGGTTTTGACCACAAGACCTTAATTCGATTTGAAACGCCTTCGTTGGAAGGTAGCCGTAGTCACTTAGATGGCAATAAGCAGGCATTTTAAGGAGGTTGTTATGAGTTATGAAATGCTAATTGAACCTTTGGGTGAAAGTATTGAAGTGCAAGAAGGGCAGACTATCTTAGATGCTGCTTTGCGTAGCGGAATCTATATCCCCCACGCCTGTGGCCATGGCCTGTGTGGTACCTGCAAAGTGGAAGTGGTGGATGGTGAGTTTGACCATGGCCCCGCTAGCCCTTTTGCCTTGATGGATTTTGAAAGGGATGCGGGTAAGGCCTTAGCCTGTTGTGCCACCTTGATGGATGACGTCGAAATCGAAGCTGATGTTGAGGAAGACGAAGACGCAGAAATTATACCGGTGCGCGATTTCTATACCAGGGTTAGCAAAATCGAAGATCTGACACCCACCATCAAGGCCTTCCATTTGCGCTTAGATACTGGCATTCATTTTCAAGCTGGTCAGTACGTGCAGGTGCACCTGCCAGGCATGGAAACCAGTCGGGCGTTTTCTATTGCCAATTCACCCCAGCAGATCGAAGCCACAGGCGAATTGGAGCTCAATGTGCGCTTGCTACCCGGTGGTGAAGCGACCACCTACATGCACGAACAGCTAAAAGAAGGTGATGAAATACGCATTAGCGGCCCCTACGGGCGCTTCTTTGTGCGTAAGTCGGCGCCAGAGACTATGTTGTTTATGGCTGGTGGCTCTGGCCTATCTAGCCCGCGCAGCATGATTGAAGACCTCTTGTCTGAGGGCAGCACCACGCCCATGACCCTCATCTATGGTCAACGCAGTAAAGAAGAACTCTATTACCACGACGAGTTTTTACGTATCGCGCAAGAGCACGCCCACTTCACCTATGTGCCTGCTTTGTCTGAGCCAGCTGACGCGGATGACTGGCACGGGGCGACTGGCTTTGTCCATGAGGTTGCCAAGCAACATTTTAACGACGATTTCTCAGGTCACAAAGCTTACCTGTGTGGTCCACCAGTCATGATCGAAGCCTGTATCTCTACCTTGATGCAGGGGCGCTTGTACGAACGGGACATCTACACCGAGAAGTTCCTGTCTGCGGCGGACGCCAGTGAACAACGCAGCCCGCTGTTTAAGCGCGTGTAATTAACCAATAGATAGACAACATTTGAGGACATATATATGGCTAACAAATTAAAAGCCGTGATTATTGGGCCCGGTAATATCGGTACTGATCTGCTCATGAAAATGCAGCGTTCAGACTGGATCGAACCTGTTTGGATGGTGGGTGTTGATCCACAATCGGAAGGCTTAAAGCGTGCTCAGGCTATGGGTATCAAGACCACCGCTGACGGTGTGGATGGCATGCTTGAACATGTGCTTGCCGATGACATTCGTATCGCTTTTGATGCAACCTCAGCCTATGTTCATGCTGAAAACAGCCGCAAGCTTAATGAGTTAGGTGTACTCATGGTGGACTTGACGCCGGCGGCTATAGGGCCTTATTGCATCCCTCCAGTGAACCTAGCAGACCATACCAGTAATCTGGAGATGAACGTCAACATGGTGACCTGTGGTGGCCAAGCCACCATCCCCATGGTGCATGCAGTATCACGCGTGCAGGGTGTTGATTATGGCGAAATCGTTGCCACGGTTTCTTCCAAGTCTGTGGGTCCTGGAACACGTATCAATATTGATGAATTTACCCGTACTACCGCCGGTGGCGTGGAGCAGGTAGGAGGGGCCAAAAAAGGCAAGGCTATCATCGTCATTAATCCCGCTGAGCCGCCACTTATTATGCGCGATACGGTGCATTGTTTGACAACAGACACACCCGATGAAGACGCCATCACAGCGTCTGTGCACGCTATGATCACCGAAGTACAAAAATACGTGCCGGGCTATCGTTTAGTCAATGGCCCCGTGTTTGACGGCAAGCGTGTGTCTATGTTCTTGGAAGTGGAAGGCCTAGGTGACTATCTACCCAAGTATGCCGGCAATTTAGACATCATGACCGCAGCTGCCTTGCGCACTGGCGAAATGTTTGCGGAAGAAATTAGTAAGGGAGCCATCGCGTTGCCTGCGCGTGCTTAAGGGGAACACTATGAATTTAGAAAATATGAATGTGGTTTTGCATGACATGAGTCTACGTGATGGCATGCATGCCAAACGTCATCAAATCTCATTGCAGGAAATGGCCGACGTGGCCGTTGGCTTGGACCAGGCCGGTATGCCCTTAATTGAAGTCACCCATGGTGATGGTTTAGGTGGTGCGTCCGTTAACTATGGTTTTCCAGCCCATACCGATGAAGCCTATCTGAGCAAGGTAGTGCCACTCATGAAACAAGCCAAGATTTCGGCCTTGTTGTTACCCGGCATCGGTACCGTTGACCATCTGCGTATGGCCCATGACCTTGGCGTCGCCACCATCCGTGTGGCCACCCATTGTACTGAAGCCGATGTGTCAGAACAGCATATTGGCTTGGCGGCCAAAATGGGTATGGATACCGTTGGCTTTTTGATGATGGCGCATATGGTCTCCGCAGAAAAACTGCTTGAGCAAGCCAAACTCATGGTGGCTTACGGGGCTAACTGTATCTATTGCACGGATTCTGCCGGTTACATGCTGCCAGACGAGGTGAGCGAAAAAATTGGCCTGTTGAGGGCAGAGCTGCCAGCTCAGGTAGAGATTGGTTTCCACGGTCATCACAACATGGGCATGGCCATTGCCAACTCCCTGGCTGCCATCGAAGCAGGTGCTGTACGCATTGATGGGTCTGTGGCGGGCTTGGGTGCTGGTGCAGGCAATACGCCGTTGGAAATCTTATGTGCAGTATTGGCACGCATGGGCGCCCATACAGGCATCGATCTATACAGCATTATGGATGTCGCTGAAGACCTGGTTGTACCCATGATGGACCAGCCCATTCGCGTTGACCGTGATGCACTAACACTGGGCTATGCCGGGGTGTATTCCTCTTTCTTGTTGTTTGCCCAGCGTGCTGAAGCCAAGTATGGCATTCAAGCTCGGGACCTTTTGGTAGAGCTTGGTAGGCGCGGCACCGTCGGTGGACAAGAAGACATGATTGAAGATTTGGCCATCACCATGGCCAAAGCAAAGGGAGCAATGTAATGACAACTTTAACTAAAGACCAGGTGAATGAACTGGCCGATTACTGTGAAAAAGCAGAGTTGGAAGCTTACGAAATCATCAAGGTAACGGATCAATATCCAGCTATGGATTATGAAGATGCCTTCGATGTGCAGTGGGAAATCCGCCGCCGTAAAGAAGCCCGTGGCAACAAGATTGTAGGCATGAAAATGGGCCTAACTTCCTGGGCAAAAATGGCACAAATGGGTGTAGAGAAGCCCTGTTACGGTTTTCTAGCCGATTATTTCAGTATCCCCGATGGTGGTGACATCAAGGTAGATGAACTGATCCATCCCAAGATTGAAGCTGAGTTGGCCTTTGTTACTAAAGAAGAGCTCAAAGGCCCCGGCGTGCATATCGGTGACGTACTCAAAGCCACTGAACTGGTGATGCCTGCTGTAGAGGTCATCGACTCTCGCTATAAGGATTTTAAGTTCGATCTGATCAGTGTAATTGCCGATAACTCCAGTTCTTCTCGCTTTCTCACAGGCGGTGTCGCCAAGCCTGCTAGTGAGCTTGATTTAAAGACTTTGGGGGTGGTGATGAGTATCAATGGCGAGGTAGTACAAACGGGAGCCGGTGCTGCTGTATTGGGTCACCCTGCTGCTTCCGTGGCCATGCTAGCCAACATGCTGGCAGAGCGAGGAGAGAGCTTGCCAGCCGGTAGCTTTGTCATGATCGGTGCCATTACCGCTGCAGTAAGTGTAGCAAAAGGTGACAACTTTACTGTGCAGTTTGATGGCTTGGGCACCATCAGTGGCCGTGCTGTCTAGGAGGTAACTATGCCAATTATGGTTGTACATATGATGGAAGGACGCAGCGAAGCGCAAAAGGAGAAGTTTATTGCCGCTTTGACAGATGCTGCCGAAGCAAGCTTGCAAGCGCCACGGGAAACCGTACGCGTGCTGATACAGGAGATGCCAAAAGAAAACTTTGGCATTGGCGGCACCTCAGCGAAAAAGCTGGGACGCTAACGGGGGCGACATGGGATTTACTTTGCATATCGTGCATGGCGATCAACTTGATAGTCAGGCTATTGCCGCCGATTTACCACTCCTGCATTCCTTGGCCAGAACGGGTCATTCACCAATCAAGGTTGGTTGCAAAGGCGGTGGCTGTGGTGTCTGCAAGGTAAGGGTGGTTGACGGTAGCTACGCAGCAAAGCCCATGAGCAAAGCGCATATAAATGATAACGATAAGGCGGAGGGCATTGTCTTAGCCTGCCGCATTATTCCCACAAGTAACTTAACGGTGGTGCCTATGAGTACCACCACCAATGAATGAAATTGTTAATAAAAACAACTGAGGTGAACTATGAAAAAAGGTGTAATGAGACCAGGGCATGTGCAAATTCGTGTATTGGATTTGGATGAAGCCCTAGACCACTATCGAGATTTATTGGGTCTAATTGAGGTAGCACGCGAAAATGATCGAGTGTTTCTTAAGGCCTGGACAGAAGTGGATGAATATTCCGTGGTTTTGCGCCAAGCGGATACCGCGGGCATGGACTTTATGGGCTTTAAGGTACTTGATGAAGGCACCTTAGATAACCTGCGTCAAGCGCTGATTGACTATGGTGTCGCTGTGCAGGATATCCCCGCAGGTGACCTGCCAAACTGCGGCCGTCGCGTGCGCTTTACGGCGCCTACGGGGCATAACTTTGAGTTGTTTGCCACTAAAAACCAAACCGGTAAATGGGGCATTGCTGATCGAAATCCAGAAGCTTGGCCGCGTGATTTGAAAGGCATGAAGGCGACCCGTTTTGATCATTGCTTGCTTTATGGTGATGACATTGATGGTGTACTAGACCTATTTGTCGAGGTGCTTGGCTTTGATTTGGCAGAGCAGGTGATTGATCCAGAAAACAATAAGGTTGGCATCTTCTTAACCTGTTCCATGAAAGAACACGATGTGGCCTTCATCAAGCACGAAGAGAAAGACAAGTTCCACCATGCCTCTTTCTATCTCAATACCTGGGAAGATGTGTTGCGTGCAGCTGACCTTATCAGTATGCACGATGCGCCTCTGGATATCGGTCCCACACGACATGGTTTAACCCATGGTCAAACCATCTATTTCTTTGATCCATCCGGTAACCGCACCGAAGTGTTTGCTGGTGGCGACTATTTTTACCCAGACCAGAAGGTTGTGACCTGGGAAGTAGAGCAGCTAGGCAAGGCGATTTTCTATCATGATCGCCAGCTTAACGAACGCTTCCTGTCGGTATTGACCTAATCCGCAAAGCAGTGGCTGGCCGGTAAGGGCCAGCCACATTGACCATCTATTGTAAGAAAGATTGATCCCATGAAAGAGTTAAAGCTATTTATAAATGGAGAGTATGTCCCGGCTAGTACGGGAAGTACTTTTGAGAACAGATCGCCTGTTGATAATCACCTCATCGGTATGGTGCATGAGGCAGGTAGAGAGGACGTTGATAAGGCTGTTGTTGCGGCACGTAAAGCCTTAACTGGACCATGGGCCAAGATGACCCAAGCACAGCGTATTGCTTTGCTTAATAAGGTTGCCGATCGTATTAATGAACGCTTTGATGAGTTTCTCGAAGCAGAATGCTTAGATACAGGCAAGCCCCGTGCCATGGCGTCACATATTGATATCCCGCGAGGCGCTGCTAACTTTAAGGCCTTTTCCGAAACCTTGGCTAATCATCCGACAGAAACCTTTCAGCTCGATACCCCCGATGGTAAGGGCGCTGTAAATATGGGCCACCGCTCGCCCAAAGGAGTGATTGCGGTGATTTCGCCTTGGAACTTACCACTCTTGCTGATGACCTGGAAAGTAGGCCCGGCTTTGGCCTGTGGTAATACCGTGGTGGTAAAGCCTTCTGAGGAAACACCCACGACCACAACCTTGCTCGGCGAAGTAATGAACGAGTGTGGTGTGCCACCGGGTGTATTCAATGTGGTGCACGGTTTTGGCCCAGATTCAGCGGGCGCCTATTTAACCGAGCACAAGGGTAT
>JAERSU010000113.1 GCA_016845445.1 Oceanospirillaceae bacterium
CGCCAATACAAGCAACCAAATGCTACCCCTTGGTAAACTCGGCAAGCCCTCTTTATTGAGCACATAAACCAATGCCATCAGTGTGAACAAGCCGGCAAAGGCACGGTTCAGGTAGAGGGCATGGTTACTGCCCAAGATGTCGCCTGCTTCCTGTGCCAAAAAGAAGCGAATACTTATGCTAGCAGCTGCCCCTAGACCAAAATAAGCCGTGGTTCTTAACCACTCTCCACTATAATCTTGGCTATTACTCTTGTCTGGTTGGGTGAGCATGACGACACCCGCGAATACCAGTAGTACGGCGATTAGATGGCCTGCATGAAATGGGTGGCCCATGAGGGCATTAATGATAACTAGCATCACCGTAAAGCTAGATGCAGATGGCGAGGCTACCGCTACAGGCCCACGGTGTAGGGCTTTATAAAGAAACGCCAAGGCAATCAGGTTCAATAAGCCTGACATGGCAGAAGCAAACCAGCCATAGGCGTGCCATTGGGGCCAGCCCCCGTAGATGGCGTAGTAGCCACTCATGACCAGTGTGGTTAGGCCCATGATAATGAGTATGAGGACTAAAATAGGCACTGTTTGTGTGGTTTTGCGAGCAAGGCCATCGGAGACACCAATGAATAGTGCGCCCAGTAGGCCCCAAAGTAGTCCAATCATGGTAATGCTTTTGTTGCTGTGTTTTGCTTAAGGTGGTGGCAAGCTTAGGCTAAAGTACAATATATGTGCAATAGGTATCGTCTGCTTTTGGCGATATGCTAGGATAATTCTCTGTCGAAAATGTCATCGCGAGCGTAGCGACGCGATCTCCTGTAGGTAGTTACCTTGTTTAAAGGAGGTTGCCATGGTGCTATGGGTCTCGCAATGACAGCTATTTAGGAGCTTCTATGTCTACCAACGCCATGCCTAATCGTATTCCAGAAATTCGCATCGTCGCTATGCCCGCCGATGCTAACCCAGATGGGGATATTTTTGGTGGCTGGATTATGTCCATGATGGATACCGCTAGTGGTGTTTTCGCAGCACGTGCTGCTGCCGGAAGGGTGGTGACCGTGGCAGTGGATGCCATGACGTTTCATAAACCGGTATTTGTCGGTGATGACGTTAGCTGTTACTGCCATGAAGTGAAGCGGGGTAATACCTCTGTCGCCATTCATGTGGATGTCTGGGCCGTGCGTCGTCACCGCGATGAAGAAGTCAAGGTAACCGAAGGGGTGTTTACCTTTGTGGCCATTGATGCTGAGGGTCGTCCACGCCCCATATAGAATTAGCTCGATTTAGTAACCAAGTGCCAGGCCGTCTTTGCGTGGATCGGAGGCGGCCTTCAGTAAACCATTGGCTTGGCGCATAATCATCTGCCCGCCGCCCATGGGCTCGGTGCTCACCTCCACACGATGTCCCTTGGCTTGTAGGCCAGCAATCACTTCCTTAGGCATGCTGTTTTCTAGCGTTAATTTATCTTCATATGCAAAACTACGTGGTGCGTTTAATGCAGCCTGTGGGGTATAGCCTTTTTGCGTCATGAGATTTAATACATGGGCCTGACCACAGGCCTGATAGTGGCCGCCCATCACACCAAATGGCCCAGCAAGTTCCTCCTTGTCATAGAGCATGGCGGGAATGATGGTGTGCAGTGGTCGTTTCCAAGGTGCCAAGCCGTTGACGTGATCTGGTTGTAGATTAAAAGAGGCGCCGCGGCTGTGCAGCAATATGCCTGAGCGTGGCGCGGTGATGGCGCTGCCAAAGGCATTGAAAATGGAGTTGATAAAGGAGACATTGAGTCCGTCGTTATCCACACAACATAAATACACGGTGTCCTTGTGTTGCGGGAATAAACTGGGTGCCACCGGTTTGGCTTGCTGCATATCAATGTCATTTGCTAACTGGTGCAAAAAATCGGCGGCGAGCAAGTCCTTTTCCGTAAACTGCATAAAGGCCGGGTCAGATAAGCAGTTATCGCGTAATTGGTAGGCTAATTTGGTGGCCTCTGCCAGTAGGTGATGGTAATCGATGAGGTCCATGTCGGCCACGGCAAAGTGCGCCATGATACCAACTATGATTTGTGCCGCTATACCCTGGCCATTGGGTGGGCATTCCCACAGGCGATAGTCAAAAAAATCAAGGGCAATGGGCGTGACATAGTGAGGTTGTTGGTGCTCCAGCATGGCGGCAAAGTCAGCCATGTTGTGGCAGCCACCTAGGCTATTTAGTTTGTTCACCATGTCTTCAGCAATGGCGCCTCGGTAAAAGGCGGCTGGGCCTTGTTGGGCTATCTGTTCAAGGCTGGCGGCTAATGCTGGTTGGCGAAACATGTCGCCGGTTTTGAAGGCTTGGCCTGTCTGCAAAAATACCCTGGCCGTGTCCTCATCCTGGTGTAGCTGGCTAGCGTGTGCTTGCCAGTCATAGGCAACCCTTTCATGCACGGGAATGCCCTCTTTGGCGTAATCGATGGCTGGCTGTAATACCTGTTGCCAGCTTAATTTGCCGTAGTCTTGGTGTAATTTATGCCAGGCGGCAACAGCCCCTGGGATGGTCACAGCCCAAGGGGAGCTGGTGTTAATTGTCTCTAAGCCTGCGGCCTGTGCTTGTGCTATGGTGGCGCCGGCTGGACTATATCCAGAACCATTGATGGCGATGGGATGGTGGCCCGCTTGTGCCAGCATGGCAAAGCAGTCGCCACCAATGCCGGTCATGGCTGGCTCCGCTGTATTTAACACAGCCGTAGCAGCAATGCAGGCGTCAATGGCGCTGCCGCCCTGTTGCAATATACCTAGGCCTACCTGTGTGGCAGTCGGGTGGGAGGTGGCCATGGCCCCATGGTGAGCCCAGATCTCAGAGCGGCCAGGCAGAGTGAACTTGCGCATGTGGCATCATCCGTGTGGCAAAGCGGCGTTATTTTTTCGCTACGGGCATGGTATCAAAGTCTTTCACCTCGGGGTTTACCGGTGTTGAGGGCAAGCGTTTAGAAGCGAATACATTAAACCAAGGCTTAAACCAACTGCCATCGTCCAAGGTGCCCACCTTGATATGAATGCGATCCGTTTTACTGGAGTTGGTGCCAAACAATTGGCTGCCACATTGGGGACAGAAATGTTTGGTCATGATGCTGCCCGAATCGGCAGTATGGGTATAGGAGCGTGTTTCTCCCTGCCAAGTCAGGCTTTCGATGGGGACAAATACGAGGGCAGCATAGCCGCTACCAGTGTTTTGGCGGCAGTCGTCGCAATGACAGTGGGCAGCAAAAACAGGTTCAGCTTCGGCCTTGTAAGTAACTTGTCCACAAAGACAGTGGCCTGTGATGGTATTTGTCATGGTGTGCCTCCTAATTGTTGTTGGTTGGCCTCAGCGTGCTCCGCGACCGCAGGGAGTGCTTTGGGTATAAGGCCAACATGTCATAATTGTTGTAGGTTGGCCTTCAGGCCAACATGTCGGGCTAAAGCCCGACCTACATGTTGTTATTGATGGATCAAACAGGGATAATTGCGCCTTTGATAAATCCACCGTCTAGCGCCGTTATCTCCACTCGTCATCGCGAGGAGGAGCGCCGCAGCGATCTCCATGAGATGGCTTTACGCTGTTTGCCATGACGGTCTAATAAAATACCGCCAGTGCTATGAAATTTATCGTCAAATTGTTCCCAGAAATTACCATTAAAAGTCGTCCGGTACGCAAGCGCTTTACCCAGCGTTTGCAATCGAATTTACAGATCATCCTGCAACGAATTGAACCAAAGATCAAGGTTCGCTCTCTTTGGGATCGCATTGATGTCGATTGTCCGCCGCATGCAGATGTTCATTATGAGGCAATTGTGGAAGCCTTAGCTTGCACGCCGGGCATCTCACACTGCCTGGAAGTGCAGGAATATGAGCTGACGGATTTTGACGATATTTTAGAACGTGTTATCAGTGCTCACGGTGAGCGTTTGCAGGGCAAGCGTTTTGTCGTGCGTGCCAAGCGTGCAGGTAAACATGATTTTAACTCTCAAGACCTAGAGCGTTATATTGGTGGCGGTTTGTTGCGTCGCACAGGCGCTGTGAAGGTGGATCTGCATACCCCAGAAATCACCGTTAATATCGAAGTGAAAGACCAAAAGGTATTTTTGGTAGAGCGCCGCATTGACGGCTTGGGTGGTTATCCACAAGGCACCCAAGAGGGTGTGGTGTCATTAATTTCCGGCGGCTTTGACTCTATTGTGGCATCTTATCTGACCATGAAACGAGGCACCAAAACCCATTTTGTATTTTTTAACATGGGTGGGGCGGCCCACGAAGGTGGGGTGCAGCAGGTGTCTTATTTTCTATGGAAAAAGTTTGGCTCCGCCGCTAAGGTAAAGTTTGTGTCGGTGCCCTTTGAGGGCGTGGTAGCGGAAATTTTACAGCATGTGCATCATTCTCATATGGGCGTGGTGCTAAAACGTATGATGTTGCGCGCTGCCGAACGGGTGGCTAAGCGCGTCAAAGCCGAAGCCTTGATTACCGGAGAAAGCATTGCTCAAGTATCCAGCCAGACACTGCCTAATCTGGGGGTGATCGATAAGGTTACGGATAGCTTGGTGCTGCGCCCTTTAATTACCTATGACAAGCAAGACATCATTGATATTGCAACGCAAATTGGTGCCTATGAATTTGCCGCCAGCATGCCTGAATACTGCGGCGTAATTTCTGATCGGCCTACGGTGCGAGCTCAGTTGGCACGAGTGGAAGAGGAAGAATCCAATTTTGATTTTGACGTGTTAGAACAGGCTCTGCGTCAAGCTGAGGTTTCCAGTATTACTGATTTGGCTGCCGTGGCAGCGCAAGAGCAGATTCATGCCTCTAAGAGCCTATCTGAGAATGACGTGGTGATCGATGTGCGTCATCCTGATGATCAGGTGAAGGCCCCATTGAATTTACCGGGCGCCAGCATCCTTACCATTCCCTTCTTTAAGATCAATGATGCCTATATTGATCTGCCCCAGGATAAGCAGTACCTGCTGTATTGTCCAAAAGGGGTGATGAGCAACCTGCATGCCATGCATTTGCGTGATCAGGGCTTTGACAATGTGGGTGTATTTAGACCAGCGTAGATCGGCTTTTAACCCGCTACATTGGCATAAAATCCGAGCTTGGTTAGGGTGTTTGGTTGCGTTTGCAAAAGTATCAAATGGAACCAAACGTGCAGCTAATTGTTGTTTATTTTCACCATTGATAAAGAAATTGATGTATATGTTAAACAAATATCGAGCATGGCTCGATTTTGTAAGAAAAATGTAAGAAATTGCTCCTTAAAACTTGCCTCAAGGCCCGCTAGCCGGTAAATTTATCTGCTGTGCTGTCGCATATGGTGAAGCTTGTCTTGAATGGCCCAAAAACGTCGTCTCTAGACAGGCATGCAACAGATGTCGTCTTGCACAATTGCTTTTGAAAAGCGAATCTACAAAGATTCGTTAATTTAGGGGTCGCCACAAGCGGCCATATGCAAACATAATCACTGGAGCTGCGAATCGTGCAAGAGTCCGACCTAATGCTCGATGGCCTTAATCTCATGATGTATGGGATGGGCTTCGTATTTACCTTTTTAACCCTATTGGTCTTTGCCACCCGGGCTATGTCCATGGTGGTAACCAAGTGGTTCCCAACCCCAGAGCCGGTAACTGCTAAACCAGTGCCTTTGGCACCTGGCTTCACCCCAGCGCAGCTGGCCGCTAATGACCCACAGTTGATTGCCGTATTGACCGCCGCTGTGCACCGTCATCGCCAAGAACAGGGCAAATAAGCTCCTAACCATTATGTAAGCACAGCAATGATTAAGCGTCATTGATTGTGTCGAAGAACACTTTATACCCAAGAAAGGCTTTTATTATGACTGATTCCAAGCAACCTTTAGGTATCACAGAAGTCGTCCTACGTGACGGCCATCAGTCCCTATTCGCCACGCGCATGCGTTTGGCAGATATGCTACCCATTGCAGAAAAACTAGACCAGGTTGGTTACTGGTCCATTGAAACCTGGGGCGGTGCGACCTTTGATTCCTGCATCCGTTTCCTAGGCGAAGACCCATGGGAGCGTATCCGTGCTCTAAAAGCCGCTATGCCCAACACCAAGCAGCAGATGCTATTCCGGGCGCAGAATATCTTGGGCTATCGTCACTACGCTGATGACGTGGTGACCAAGTTTGTTGAACGTTGTGCCGTTAATGGTGTGGACGTGTTCCGTATCTTTGACGCCATGAATGATCCACGCAACATGGAAACAGCCATCAAGGCGGTCAAGCCAACTGGTAAGCATGCGCAAGGTACCATTTCTTACACCTTGAGCCCAGTGCACAACATCGACTACTGGGTGAACCTAGGTAAGCAAATTGAAGCCATGGGTGCTGATTCTATCTGTATCAAGGATATGGCTGGTTTAATCAACCCATATGATGCACACGAACTGGTTACCCGTCTGAAGAATGAAACCAGTCTACCCATCCAAATGCACTGCCACGCGACAACAGGTCTTTCCACTGCCGCCATCATGAAGGCCGCAGAAGCGGGCATTGATTGTGTCGATACCTCCATCTCCTCCATGTCCATGACCTATGGCCACTCTCCAACGGAGTCTGTGGTATCTATCTTTAAAGGTTCTGAGCGCGACACAGGTTTGGATATCAATAAGCTAGAAGAAATTGCTGCCTACTTCCGTGATGTACGCAAGAAGTACGCCAAGTGGGAAGGTTCTTTGAAGGGCGTTGACTCCCGTATTCTCGTTGCTCAGGTACCGGGTGGTATGCTGACCAACATGGAAAACCAGCTAAAAGAACAGGGTGCTGGCGACAAGTTGGATGCGGTACTGCAAGAAATCCCACGTGTACGTGAAGACCTTGGATTTATTCCACTGGTGACACCAACTTCACAGATTGTTGGTACCCAAGCGGTACTGAACGTGCTGACTGGTGAGCGTTATAAGAGTATCTCCAAAGAGACTGCCGGTGTATTGAAGGGCGAATACGGTGCAGCATTAGCACCATTTAACGCTGAACTACAGGCCAAGGTATTAGAAGGTGCTGAACCCGTTACTTGTCGTCCGGCTGACCTGCTGGAAGACGAAATGGACAAGCTAACCGAAGAGTTACGTGGTCTTGCCAAAGAAAAGGGCATTAGCCTTGCCGAAGGTGAGCGCGAAGTAGATGACGTACTGACCTACGCGCTCTTCCCACAGGTTGGTTTGAAGTTCCTAGAAAACCGTAATAACCCAGATGCCTTTGAACCAGTACCTACTGGTGAAGAAGTGGCACCTGCCGCCGCTGCTCCGGCCGCCGCTGGTGAGCCTTCTGTGTACACCATCAATGTCAACGGTGCTAGCTACGTGGTAGAAGTGGCCGAAGGTGGCGATGTTAATGCCATTGGTATGGCTCCTGTTGTTGGTGCTGCTGCGCCTTTGGCTGCACCTGTTGCGGCGGCTCCGGTTGCTGCTCCTGCTACTGGCGGTGAGCCAGTAGAAGCGCCCCTTGCTGGTAACATCTGGAAGGTACACGTTAAGCCTGGTCAAACCGTACAGGAAGGCGATGTATTGCTGATTTTGGAAGCCATGAAGATGGAAACCGAAGTGCGCGCTAACAAGGCTGGTACCGTGGGTGTTGTCTCTGTTGGTGAAGGCGATTCTGTGGCCGTCGGCGATACGCTGTTGACCTTGGCATAAGGGTATTGTGACCTCATGGAAAAGCTATTACAAATTTGGCACAGCTCTGGTATCTACCAGTTAGAAACTGGCCAGGCTGTGATGATGGTGGTTGGCCTGATCTTACTGTATCTAGCCATCCGCAAGAATTTTGAGCCTCTGTTGCTGGTACCAATCGGCTTTGGTGGTCTGTTGGCAAACATTCCTGGTGCTGGCCTAGCCGACCCAGGTGGCGCCCTGTATATGATCTATCAGGTGGGTATCGAAACCGGTATGTTCCCATTGATCATATTTATGGGTGTGGGTGCCATGACCGACTTTGGTCCTTTGTTGGCTAACCCTAAGACCTTGTTCTTAGGTGCCGCTGCACAGTTTGGTATTTTTGCTACCCTTTTGGGTGCCGTTGGTCTGACATCCATGGGCCTGATGGACTTCAGTCTCGCTGATGCGGCTGCCATTGGTATCATCGGTGGTGCAGACGGGCCGACCTCTATCTATGTGGCGAGCGTGTTGGCGCCGGATCTCTTGGGTCCGATTGCCGTAGCATCCTATTCCTACATGGCATTGGTACCCTTGATTCAGCCGCCCATTATGCGTGCCCTAACTTCTGAATCTGAGCGTCAGATTAAGATGGTGCAGTTGCGCCATGTCAGCAAGACGGAAAAGATTGCCTTCCCATTATTGGTGCTGATTCTGGTAGCCATGCTGTTACCTGATGCGGCACCGTTATTGGGTATGTTCTGTTTTGGTAACCTGATGAAAGAATGTGGTGTGGTGGATCGTTTGTCTGACACTGTGCAGAATGCACTGATCAACATCGTCACCATCTTCTTAGGTCTGGGTGTTGGCTCCAAGCTATCTGCAGAAAAATTCTTGAATGCTGAGACTCTGGGTATTCTGGTACTAGGTATGGTTGCCTTTGGTATCGGTACTGCCTCTGGTGTATTGATGGCTAAGTTGATGAATAGGCTAACTGGTGGCGGTATTAACCCGCTGATTGGTTCTGCCGGTGTATCTGCCGTACCAATGGCCGCGCGCGTGTCCAACAAGTTGGGCCTGGAAGCCAACTCCCAGAACTTCTTGTTGATGCATGCCATGGGTCCGAACGTGGCTGGCGTGGTAGGCTCAGCAGTAGCAGCAGGTATAATGATCAACTTTGTTGGTGGCTAATTCCTAGGATTGTAGGTCGGCCTTTAGGCCGACTGTCGGGCTGAAGCCCGACCTACATGAATATCTAATTCGGAATTTAGAATTAGTTGCAGTAAAATAAAAGGCAGGTTAAAAACCTGCCTTTTTTTATGTACAGGATGTACTGTATGCCGCGGCGGCAGGATGCCGAGAGCGGCCCATGGAGAGAATATATGCCTCGTCGCGCTAGTGATCGCTACCCAAATGAAAAACGCCCTTGCTCGTTCTGTCGAACCCTGCGCGTAGTGATCATGTTTGCAGTGTTGATGGTGGCCTTGCTGGCCTATAGCGATAATCTTACCTGGTTGGAGAATATTCAGTTTATTGATATCTTCGCCGCCTCCATTGGCGTTGCCTTTGTGGCGGTGCTAGCCTTTAAGATCTGGGAAGAGTATGGCACCCCTAAGCAGGACCGTGCCAATCAAAAGGAAGAGCGCCGCGAAGCCATGGAGAAGCTGTTTGACGAGATGGACGAAGCGGTCGCCAAGCGCGAAGCCGAAGAAGCCTCTGTGCATTATGTGGATCCTGATACTGGAGATGAACTGGTTGCTCATGTGGAAAAACGTACGGAGCATGAAGAGCATGTAACGGAAGATGGTGCGACAGTGACGGTGGATCACTCTACCGTGACTATGGAAGTACATGTGGAAGAGCGTGTGGAAGAGGCAGCGGACTCCCCGGGGTCTGATCTCAGGTCTGCCCCCCATATTGAAGAAGCCGAAATAATCGAAGAAGTTCTCGATGGGGAAGAGGCTGAGAATGAGCAAGAAGCTGGTTTAGAGAGTGAAGATGAGCTTCGCTCGGGGACAGAGCAGAGCTCAGGCCCCAAAAAGCAGCCACAGCAACTAGATATATTTGGTTTTGAACTAGAACGAAAATAACTAGTTCTGACGCCAGCGCTGTAATACTGGGTAGCCCAAGGCCAACACCCAAACAGACGCATTAAACAGCTTCGCCAGTGATGACAGGGTATAGTCATTGTCATCCCAC
>JAERSU010000114.1 GCA_016845445.1 Oceanospirillaceae bacterium
ACTGCAAGCCATGGACGGTTTCCGCAACACCATTAATGAAGCTCATAATCAGCTTATTGGCGAACTACGCCTGGGCTTAGCTGAGCACATGTTAAGCGTACATAATACCAGTGTGGTTGATACCCTAGCGGCCTTCACCAACCTAGCTCCCGAAGTGCAAGTACACATTAGCACCCTGGCTTCAGATGAAGTCACCACCGCCACCAAAGAAGGCAAGGTGGACATTGGCATTACCGTGTTACCCCAAGCCTACCCGGAATTACAGAGCCAGGATTTATTTGATGAACGCATGCAGCTCTACTGTGGCCAGGGACACCCTTTGTTCGAGCGTCACAAGGAGCAAATTGACAGCCAAGAATTACAGCAATATCGATTTGTAGAATCCCCTCGCTTAATGCAAGGTAGAGAGGTATTTCCTGAAGTCAGGAGCTGGCCCGTGCACGCCAAGGCGCACCACCAGGAAGCCCGCGCGGCGTTAATATTAAGTGGCAACTATCTGGGTTTTCTGCCTCAGCATCTGGTTGAAAACTGGGGTTTAGGTGAACGCCTGCGAGCTATTGCTACGGATACCTTTAGCTATAGCAACAGCTTTACCGCCATCTGGCGCCCTAGACGAGGACAAGACCGACTTATCCGTGCCTTCCGTCAGTGCTTATAGCCTGTTATGGCAGGACTAAAAGTCCTGCCATTCATCATTCACATCACGTCTACGGGTGTTGAATGCATGGTTTGGCTGAGGTACTGCTGATGGTGAATCAGCCTTACCAGGCACACTACCTCCCTCAACCTTGAAGAAGGCCATCAAGCGCATCATATCGTCAGCCTGACGGCTCATGGTTGTGGTAGCGGCTGCTGTTTGCTCTACCTTAGCGGCATTGCTTTGCGTCACCGAATCCATCTGCTCTACGGCGCGATTCACCTGGCTAATACCATTAGATTGCTCAACACTGGCAGAGGCAATCTCGGTAACTAGGTTACTTACTTCAGCCACCGAAGCGACAATCTGTGTGAGAGACTCGGACGATTCCGCCGCGAGCCGCGAACCACTCTCGATACGATTAACACTAGCATCGATGAGGGTCTTAATATCCTTGGCAGCTTCGGCACTACGCTGGGCTAGATTACGTACTTCCTGGGCTACCACGGAGAAACCGCGCCCTTGTTCACCAGCTCTGGCTGCCTCGACCGAAGCGTTAAGGGCTAATAAGTTTGTTTGGAAAGCAATGTCATCAATAACATTCACAATGGCGGCAATCTGTTGGCTGCTGGCACTAATTTCACCCATGGCATCAGCAGCCTGCTTCGCTACGTCACTCCCCTTGGCAGCCACATCACTGGCTTCCTTGGCGAGCTTGTCAGCCCGTTCAGCACTGTCGGCATTCTGCCGTACGGTGGCAGTCATCTGTTCCATGCTAGCTGCCGTTTCTTCCAAGCTACTGGCCTGTTCAGTGGTTGATTCACTTAAGCTATTATTACTCTCTGAGATTTCTCTGGAGCTATTGCTAATATCACCACCAATATTGCGGATCTGGCCGACCATGTCACTGAGCTTTTCGCGGGTGGTGGTGAGGGACAACTGCAAACGGGCAAACTCCCCAGCATAGTCCCCATCCATGCTCACATTCAGATCACCTTGTGACATGCTTTGCAGTACATCTTGAGCTTCATGAATAGGCTCTACTACGGCATCCAAAACCTGGTTGATGCCTGCCGCTATGGTGGCCAAAAAACCAATAAATTCAGCTTCTTTCAGGCGCGCATCAAGCTTACCTGCCGCCGCGTCATCGATGAGCTGTTCTATCTCTCTCACAGCCGCCACCTGACCAGTTAAATCGCGCCATTCCACCACACTTCCAAGACGTTCACCCTGCTCATTGACGACTGGATTGGCAGTAATTTGCATGGTACGACCGCCTACCACCATCTGCGCTTCATAGGTGCTGGTAAGCTTAGCCAGTAAACTACGCTGATGCTCAGGCTGCTTATGAAAAACATCAAAATTGGTGCCCACTAAGGTATCGGCGTTGAAATTGGGCAATTCCGTTTGGATATCGGCTTCGGCCTGCTTCATCATTGCAATAACAGAATCATTGGTATAAATGATGATGCCGTCATTATCGGCCATCATGATATTGCCTTTCACACTATCTAAAGCCACTTTGATACGCATATTCTCATTGGCTAACTTACGATCAGCAGCGGCTTTTTTCAGGTTAGCGCGAGATATTCCCATAAACACTTCTAAGGCACTGGCAATAACACCCACTTCATCTGCGCGCTCAGCACCCTTTACCTCAACGCTTAAATCACCTTCACTGGCATCTGACATGGCAGTAGCAATCTGGCGTAGTGGTGCGGTAATACGGCGATATACCAATAGCGCAGCAATGGCCAGAAGCACCAATAAGGCACCCCCTGCATACATATAGACTTGCTGCTCAAAGGCTAATAATTGTTGATTTAACTGTTGCTGCTTACGGTCTTTAATGTCCGCTAGCTGCTGCGCCATGTTGCTCGCCACATGGGCGTACAGTTGGCCTATTTTTTGGGTACCGTTGCGTACCGTCACATAGCGCTGACTGGTGTCGTAGAGGAAGGTGTTTTTCGCCTTAAACAACTGGTTCTCAGTGAGGTGACTGAGGGTCAATAATCCCGATTCGGTAAAATTGCGATAAACACTTGCCAGACCCATGCTGCGAAAGCCAATTTCATTGGTGATGCGCCACAACTGAAAATTTAGGGATTCACTAGGCTCTTCCTGTAGCGCTAATTGTGCCTCTAGTTCTGCGGCCTGCTGCTTGGATAAAATATAACCGGATTCCTGCAGTTGGGTTATAAATGTCTGCCCATGGTCCAACAGTTCAGTCAGATGTGTCTGGGACTGCTGTAGGCTCTGCTGCAGTTGTTGCATTTGCTCCTGCTTGCGTTCCCGTAGCAATAATTGCGATTGCAGATCCAAGGAAACCTTTAATACGCTGGCTTCCAATTGCGTAAACTGCTGCACTAATTCAGCTACTTCGTTGGCTACCTGGCGCTGTTCAACTTCCATATCCGCCATGATTTTTTGCTGTGCTTGCATGGAGCTTTAGCTTTCCTGCAAGGAAAACCACCCGGCAACAGCGACTAATAAAGCTGGCGCAAGCACCATTAGCATGGTTTGTAGGCCTATGCTAAAACGGATATTTGATTGACTCATCGACTCGTCCAAAATGCACTTATATCTAATCCGTAAAGTATGACCAATGTACTTATTCAGTGCCACTAATATGGCTATTTTACCCTCAGCAATAAGTCTTATACTGTTAATGTCGATTAATGCCCATTAGACGGCGAATATATTGCAATCAACAGCTTGTGGATGATCAATACTTAACGGCAAACTAGATAAGAAGCACGCTTATGCAAGCCAATCCCATTTACGCTTTTCTGCAACAGTTGCCTGATGCTCAGGTACCACCAGAGGTCTATGTAGCTGCTAAACGTAGTCTCTACGACCTCATAGCCACAGCCGTTGCTGGCAGCCAGTCAGAGCCTGCAGCCATTATGCGTCGTCATGTGCAAAGGCATTATCCACCCAGTCAATACGTCCAAGGTGTTGCCGATCTACTCGGTACTGAGTTATTTAGTCCCAGTGGGGCGGCATTATTAGGCGCCACTGTCATTGATTCGCTAGATTGTCACGATGGTCAAAAACTTACCAAGGGCCATGTTGGCTGCCCTTTGCTACCCGGTTTAATCGCCGCACTAGAAACCAGTGGCCAAAATCCCAGTGGTGAAGCCTTGTTGAAACTGCTAATCGGTGGCTACGAAGTTGGCACTCGAGCGGGCATCGCCCAACACGCAACCTGTTGCGATTACCACACCTCTGGGGCGTGGGGCGCCGTCAACGTGGCCGCCGTAGCCAGCCAGGTTTTTGGTCACACAGAAACACAAATGCAGCATGCCATCGGCATCGCCGAATACAACGCGCCACGCAGTCAAATGATGCGCAATATCGACTACCCTACCATGGTTAAGGATGGTTCTGGCTGGGGTGCCATGGTGGGTATAGATGCGGTTTTTCAAGCCGCAGAAGGTTTTACCGGAGCGCCGGCACTCACGGTAGTGAGTGATGAAGTGTCTCATATTTGGCAGGACCTAGGCCAGCATTGGTATATGTGCGAGCAGTATATTAAACCCTACCCCGTCTGCCGCTGGGCACAACCTGCCATAGCAGCGGCCCTAAGCTTGAGCGTTAAACATGCACTTACTGCCGATAATATAGAGCGTATCGAAATCCACACCTTCCATGAAGGTACGCGCTTATTTGCTGGCATTCCCAGCAACTCAGAGGAAGCCCAGTATGGTATTAGTTTCCCGGTAGCCGTGGCACTGCTAACAGGCACTGTGAGCCCAGAAGACGTCTACACAGGATTTACTAAACCCCATTTTCAAAGCCTCACCCAGCGTATAGAGCTGATCGATACAGACAACTATAACCAGGTCTTTCCCGCCGAACGCTGGGCCCATGTGAAGGTGTTTTTAACCTCTGGAGAGGTACTGGAATCTGCACCCATTGAGGCCATCGGTGACCCCCACATCCCCTTGTCTGATGAGCAAATGCAAGACAAGTTTAAGGCCTTATGCACCCCCGTATGGGGAGAGCAAAAGACCTTGGCGGTACTTAACTGTGTGCTCAATTTGGAAGACCATGACCTACACCAGTTAATGCACCTAATACGCCATTAACTAGCAAAGAAGTCACGGGTATGTTGTTGCATGGAGGCGATGGCATCATCATCGATATCTTTGTGCACCACCAGGCGACATTGTTCAGCAAAGGCAGCAACGATAATGCCATTGCGGGCCAGATAATCACCCAATTCAAGCATGCGATCCGACTGCATAAACAGCATATTAGTTTCCACACGCTCCATAGCCACCTGCAGGCCGGCAATACCCTGCAACCCTTGGGCCAACCCACGGGCACGACGATGGTCCTCGGCCAAACGGGCAACATTGTTGGCCAAGGCATAACGACCTGCCGCCGCCACAATGCCCACCTGGCGCATACCGGCACCCAGCATCTTGCGTAGCCGGCGGGCGCGACCAATAAAGGCCACATCACCAGTTAACACTGAACCCATTGGTGCCCCAAGCCCCTTGGACAAGCACAGGGACACTGAATCAATGTCTTGCACTAGGCGCGCTGGATTCATAGCTTGAGCCACGGCGGCATTTAGCAAGCGCGCACCGTCCATATGCACCTGCAAGTTAGCCTCTTTGGCTACCTGCACAATGGCATCAATATTGGCCTGCTCTTGGATGCAGCCAGACACGGTGTTTTCTAAGCCCACTAGCTTGCTAATGGCAAAATGACTGTCATCGGGCTTGATAGCGTTGCGCACCTGCTCTGGGGTAATGGCACCGCGCTGATCTGCCACAAGGGGATGAATAGCCACACTCCCCAACACAGACGCCCCTGAGGCTTCATCAATGGCAATATGGTACTGGTCGGCAAGAATGATTTCTTCCCCACGCTGACAATGGGACATAACAGCAATGAGATTGCTCATGGTGCCAGTGGGCACATACAGACCCGCTTGCTTGCCCAGCAAACCAGCAACATCCTGCTCTAGAGCTTTGACCGTCATGTCATCTTCATAGACATCGTCGCCCACCTGCGCTGTCGCCATGGCCTCACGCATAGCGGGGCACGGCTGGGTTACCGTGTCACTGCGGAAATCAATGACCTGACGGCCATCGGCCTTATGTTGATTGTCACCATAATGAAATACAGACATGCAGATTACTCAGTTATTTGATCATAGGCCAAGGCGGCTACAAGATGCACCCGATTGGTTTCACCACCATTTAAGGCCGTATGGTAAGCCCTGGTATCGGTAAAGTACACCGAGCCATCAGCAGGCAAATGGGTGACATGATGATTGACGATAAACAAGGCCCCTGGATTAGTAATGATGGGGATATGCAAACGCGGCTCTGGGTCACGGTGCCAGGAATTACAGTTGTACATTGGCTTGGAGAGGACGCGTGTGCGACCTATGGGAAAGTGGGCTTTTAGCTCAGCCATCACCTGCTCAAAGTAAGTGCCCGCAAAGGCTGGATTAAATTCACTAAATTGATCCTCTGCGACGAGGTTTTCACGGGGTTCTTCTACATAGCGGTCATCACCACGAGTCCAAAAACGTCCCGATAAATCATTTGCCGTCCATTGCTGCTGGCCTGGCCGCTGAGTCAAGGGCAGGGCCGCAAAGCCTTGATCCTGCATGTTGCCCAAATAGCCTTGGCGGCTTAAGCACTCATCCAGAGCGTCACGTAATAATTGAATATCAAATTGCAGGCTTAGTTTGTGTATGTGTTGACTAGCAACAAACCCGGCGACCGAATCGTTAATGGGATTTATACTCATTGCCTGCTCAATCAAATGACGATCATTGTTGGATTTACTGGACATTGGTTTCTCGCTTGTCATTGAATCGAATTAACATCTAGTTCCATAGGGCTAATCAAAAGTGCTAATCAATGGGTATAAAATCAAAGGCCCATTCGTTATAACCTTGCTTGCCTCGATACCAAAGCACCTGCTCTTGTGGGCTTTCATCATGGTTCCAGCTCACCGGTGCGCCTTGGCAAAGGGCCTCACGAATCAGACGTCGTCGCTGTTGGCTGAGCTTAATATCCTTGCTAAGCTGTTGTTCATCCCACTGCTTAGTCGCTACTGCCAACAAGGCCTCTAACACTGCTTGATGCTCAGCTTGCGTGGCTAAATTATGCAATTCATGGGGATCCTCAGCCACATTAAAGAGTAGGTGCCCATCCACACTGGATGTCATCAGTTTATAGTCACCCTGCCTTACCATAAATATAGGCGCCGGTGTTGATTCGGCTAAGTATTCACCTAGTACGATACGCTGCCTATTATCCGCTTCACTGTGCAGCAGACCAAGCAGGCTCGAACCTAAATATTCATCACCCAGCAATGGATCGACATCCCCTGTCATATCAACCAAAGTTGGCAAGATATCGATCAAGGACGCCAAGGTATGACAACGGCCAGCCGACATTCCTTGGCCTGCCACAATGATGGGCACTCGCATGGATTTTTCGAAGAAGTGTTTTTTGAACCACATACCGCGCTCACCCAACATTTCACCGTGGTCAGAGGTAAATAAAATCCACGTATTGTCCGCCAATTCCAAGTCTTCTAGGGTCTGCAAGACCTCGCCAATTAAGCTATCAACATAGCTAATAGAACCATAGTAACCGCGTATGGCGGTGCGAATATCGTCATCAGAGAAACGGCTATCAAGCATGCCAAAATCGTTTAACAAGCGTCTAGCATGGGCATCATGCTGGTCAGCAGCCATACTGGCTACCTGGGGCAGAGGTATATCAACGCCGTCATACAAATCCCAAAATTCCTGCTTGCACAGATAGGGATCATGGGGATGTGTGTACGAAACCTGCAAAAAGAAAGGCCTCTCAGTATCACGCTTGGCATTATATAGATACTGTTTTGCCCGATAGGTCACCTCTTCATCAAAGTCCATTTGCACAGTACGCTTACATGGCCCAGCTATCTTTACCGCCCGTTCATCATTGGTATCACGCTTACCCTCGCCCTGCCAATTAGGCACCCAAGCAAAATCCGCAGGATACAGATCGGCTGTTAGACGTTGCTCAAACCCATGGTACTGATCTGGGCCAATAAAGTGCATTTTGCCCGACAAGGCGGTGTGGTAGCCCAAACGACGTAAAAAATGGGCATAGGTTGGCACCTCGGCGGCGCATTCAGCGGCATTGTCATAGGCACCAATAACAGAGCAGAGCTGCCCAGCTGCCATGGAAAAACGTGAAGGCGCACACAAAGGGAAGTTGCAGTAAGCCCGTTCATACACCACACCTTGAGAGGCCAAACGATCAATATTTGGCGCAATACTTATGTCATTTCCATAACAGCGTAAAGCATCAGCTGTTAGCTGATCTACCTGTATCATTAATATATTTGGCTTACTCACTAGGATGACCCTCTCAAGACGGCTTACTCAGATGCAGATGTAAAAAAACCGCGCACAAGGACGCGGTTTTTATCGGTGAATTACTAGCTTGACACCTAGTCAAGGTTTGCCAGCTTAATCACCGGTGTCATGGCATCCATGTCGGCATCGGACAGGTGGCACTTGATTTCGTGATCACCAGCCATCACCCGCAATGGTGGCACTTCGGTTTCACACTTATTACCAACCTTGTCTTTATGCTGACAGCGCGTCTGGAACGGGCAACCCGAAGGTGGATTTACCGCAGAAGGAATATCGCCCTCCAGTACTATGTGCTCACGCTCAATGCTAGTATCAGCAATCGGCACGGCCGACAGCAAGGCTTCCGTATAAGGGTGGTACGGTGGTGCAAACACCTGATCCGTGGTACCCATTTCTACCACATGGCCAAGATACATCACCATCACACGATCAGAAATGTAACGTACGATGGACAAGTCATGGCTGATAAACAGCATGGTGGTCTTGTTTTTACGTTGCAATTCCATCAACAGATCGGTGACAGCCGCCTGCACGGATACATCCAAAGCCGATACGGGTTCGTCGGCAACCACCACCTGGGCATCACCAGCAAAGGCACGGGCGATACCTACGCGCTGTTTCTGACCACCAGACAGCTGACGCGGCATGCGCTTAGCAAACTCACGTGGCAGCTTAACCAAATCCAATAGTTCCAACATGCGCTTTTCGCGATCGCCATCATCAACACCGATACCAAACACTTCCAGTGCACGAACAATCTGGCGACCCACGGTCATGGAAGGGTTCAAGGTATCAAATGGATTTTGGAATACCATCTGGATAGACGACACCGTGTCGACGTTACGCTCCTGGATACCGACACTTTCAATATCATGGTTATTCAGACTAATGGTACCGTCACTGGCGGTTTCCAAACCAAGCAACATTTTCGCCAAGGTGGATTTACCACAGCCAGACTCACCTACGATGGCCAGTGTCTCAGATTCACGCGCCTCAAAAGACACGGTTTCGTTGGCCTTAACCACACGTTTTTCACCGCCACCAAATAAGGCATTGGCAGCCACTTCGTAGTACTTACGCAGATTGGATACTTTGAGTATGGTGCGGCCTGGTTCAACAACTTCCACATCGTTGGCGGCTGCAATCGGTGCATCCCAGTCAATTTCTTCTACCTTCAAACAACGGGAATTATGATCGGCATCGGCATCGATGGTGCTCATTTCAATGACGCCCTTGTTACAACGCCCTTCATCGAAGTAGTTGCAACGGGGGCCAAAATTACACCCCTGTGGACGCTCATGGGGTAACGGAAAGTTGCCTGGAATAGCAATCAATGGCCGCGCATTCTTGTCTGCTCCTGGCAAAGGAATAGAGCGGAACAATGCCTCCGTGTAAGGGTGACGCATCTTATCAAATACTTCCTTGATGGGCCCCGTTTCAACGGCCTCACCAGAGTACATGACACAGATATCATTACAGGTATCCAGCACTAGACCTAGGTTATGGGAAATAAACAGCATGGAGGTGCCGTACTTTTCACCCAAACCTTTTACCAGGTCCACGATACCCGCTTCTACGGTCACATCCAAAGCCGTAGTGGGTTCATCCAAGATCAATAAAGAGGGCTTGGACATCAAAGCCATGGCGATGACAATGCGCTGCTGCTGGCCACCGGACAACTGGTGTGGATAGCTATTAAGTATACGCTCAGGGTCAGGTAGTTTAACATCAGCTACTACCTGCAAAGCCATTTGATAGGCTTCCTTTTCACTCACACCTTCGTGAATGATGGGCACTTCCATCAACTGCTTACTGATTTTCATAGCCGGGTTCAGAGAAGCCATAGGCTCCTGATAAATCATGGCGATTTCAGAACCACGGATATCCCGCAGTTCTTCATCGGTCATGGTATTCAGATCGCGGCCTTTAAACTTGATGCTACCGCCGACGATTTTACCGTTGACCCCCAGATCTTGCATCACACCTAGGGCCACGGTGGACTTACCGCAACCCGATTCACCAACCAAACCAACAGCCTTGCCTTTCTCAACCTTACAGGAGAAATCCATGACCGCCGGAATTTCACCGATACGGGTAAAGAAACTGATGGATAGGTTATCAATCTCTAAAATCGGACCATCATAATCCCACTTTTGCATTATTCTGCTCCTTAGTCTTTCAAAGATTGTTCACGCAAGCCGTCAGCCAATAGGTTCAAGCCTAGAACCAAAGACATCAGAGCCACGGCTGGTGGAATAGCCAGGTGCGGATAGATAGACATCAACTTACGACCTTCGTTAATGGTCATACCCCAGTCTGGACTTTCTGGGCTGACGCCCAAGCCAAAGAAGCCCAAGGTTCCCAACAGGATGGTGGTATAGCCAATACGCAGACAGAAATCGACAATTAGCGGGCCACGGGCATTAGGCAAGATTTCCCACAGCATGATGTACCAGGAACCTTCACCACGGGTTTGCGCAGCCGCCACATAATCACGGGTTTTAATATCCAAAGCCAGGCCACGCACGATACGGAATACCGTCGGTGAGTTAACAAACACTACCGACACAAAGATATTCAGCAGGTTGGGGTCCATATAGAACACCCCCAACGGGTCAGCATTGAATGCCAAGCCTGAATAGGCCCAAAAACCCAATACCAAAGTCGTTGCCACGTAGACATTGCGTTTCATTGGCTGGGTATAAAAACGGGATTGAAATAGCACCACAAAAAACACGATGGGGAAAAGAAACAGCACACCAGCCAATACTAGGGGAACACCGGTAGCACGAATCTCAGGGGTAACCAAGAGGAAGAACAAGAGGATGACCGGGAAGGCCAATACCAGATTAGCCAAGAAAGAGATGCTGGTATCAAACTTACCACCACGGAAGCCAGCTGGCAGGCCGAGGGTAATACCAACCATAAAGGCAAAGGCCGTTGCCGCTGGGGCAATGATCATCACCGAGCGGCTACCCATTACCATGCGCGAGAAGATATCACGTGCCAGGTTGTCACCACCCAGCAGGTAGTATTGATAGATACCGTCCGCGGCATTGCGTATTTGCGTGCCGGGTTTTTTGTTTTTCATACTGGCTATCTGACTGAGCGCATCATGGGTTGCTACCAGGTCAGCAAAAATAGCTGTAAAGGCCCAGAAGAGAACAATAATTAAGCCAGTGATGCCAACCCGGCTATCAAACAGATGACCATACAGACCCAAGCGGTCCTTGTAGTACATGGAAGCTGCCAGTGTAATCGCCAGGGCAACCCATACAGGGGTAAATTGAATGCCGATTTGCAGCGCAATTTCCCATCCAGTTAAAGAATTCATGACTTACCCCTTAGCTCATACGGATACGTGGATTCAAGAACACGTAACCTATATCCGATATCAACTGTGTAATCAGTACCACGATTACAGCAACCACCGAGCAAGACAAGAGCAACTCAATATCATTGTTACTGGCTGCCTGCACCAACACCCAACCAAAGCCCTTGTAGTTGAATAAGGTTTCAACGATAACCACACCCGTTAGCAGCCAAGGGAACTGCAGCATGATTACCGTAAATGGGGCAATTAGAGCATTACGTAAAGCGTGCTTAACAACAATGTTGCCAAAGCTAACGCCCTTGAGGCGGGCCGTACGAATGTATTGTGCGGTCATGACTTCGGCCATAGAAGCACGGGTCATACGTGCTACATAGCCCATACCATAAAAGGCCATGGTCATCACCGGCAAGGTGAAGTTGGCAAAGGTAATTTCCGTCATGGCCGAAGTTGCCGAACCTTTGAACCACCTTAAACCGACGGCAGAACTGGCAAAAATTACAATGAACACCACACCAGAGACATATTCTGGGGTAGCCGTTGTGACAATAGAAAAACTCGACAGTGATCGGTCAAGCTTGCTACCTTCACGCATACCGGCAAGCACACCAATAAGCAAAGCCATGGGAATCATGACAATCATGACAAACAGCATCAACCAACCCGTTAAGCCCAAGCGCTTGTTGATAATGGTCGATACATCCACCTTAAACACAGAAGAAAAACCAAAATCGCCCTGCAGCACACCACAGTAATTGGGTGCAATGGCTGGATCCATGCCAGGCTTAATGCATCGACCTCGTTCATTACCGTCAGCACCCACATAGCGATAGCTAGGCACCACGCCCAACCATTCTCCATAACGCTTCAACATAGGCTGGCTGTAGCCACGGGTGTCTAACCACTGTTCTACCTGTTGATCGGTCATGCGCATATTGCCTTCTGTTTTGGCTAGTTTTTCCAAATTTGGATATAAATTGGTTAGGAAAAACACGACAAACGTTAGGCACAATGCTGTTATAAACATCAGTCCAGTACGCTTAAGTAAAAATAACCACATGGCTTTTCTCTTTATGTTTAAATCAAAAGCAGAATCCGCTCTGCTTTACCTTTCTAGTTGCGACACTTTCAAAGACACAAACGCAAACGAGGCAGGTAGTACCTGCCTCGTTCAAGTCATGAGCCCTTAAGCGGTCTCTGCGGCTAGACTTATGCCCAACCTAAGTTGTGAACATGGATTTCACGTGATGGGTGCATTTCACCGCCCATCAGACCTTCACGGTAGTGACGGTACTTGTTCATCCAGTATGGCTGAATGATAACGCCTTCGTCCTGCATGATAGCTTCCAGTTTAGCCATCACTTCACGACGCTGATCAGCCTCAGCCAGGGACATGGCTTCATCCAACAGGGCATCAAACTCAGCATTGGCAAAACCAGCTTCGTTCCATGGCACACCAGACTTATAGGCTAGAGCCAACACCTGCACACCTAGTGGACGCTGGTTCCAGTTGGTGGAGGAGAATGGGTACTTGGCCCAATCGTTCCAGAAGGTGGAACCTGGCAGGATAGTACGCTTGACATTGATGCCGGCTTCACGCAACTGGGCAGCTACCGCATCGGTGGTGTTACGACGCCAATCATCATCAATAGAGATCAGTTCGTGCTCATAGTCACCCATGCCGGCTTCTTCCATCAACGCCTTGGCACCAGCTGGATCATACTTCAGCGGTGGCAGCTCAGCGTATTCTGGGTGAATACCTGGACATACGTGATGGTTTTCGGCTGGGTTACCCTGGCCATTAATACCCAGTTCCAATACCGTGGCATTATCAACCGCTAAAGCAATGGCCTGACGTACACGCTTGTCAGCGTATGGCTTAACGCCATCCACTTCAGTTTGCTGGTTAGGGCGGATAACAATGGTGTTAGCGGTGGTCGCTTCGGAACGGGTCCAACCTAGGTCATCAAACATGTATACGAAGTCACCGATGATTTCGTCAACCATGTCAATTTCGTCCGCTTCTGCACCGTTAAAGAAAGACATGGTATCGGTACCATAGTCGATATATTCGATGCGATCCAGGTAGGCACCTTCGCCCCACCAAGAGTGAGCTTCGTTCTTAACCAGTACCGCAGAAACACCCACTTCCAGAGACTCTGGCAGGTAAGGGCCAGTACCAATTGGATTGGTCAACATGGTTTCTGGTGTGTGAGAAGAGTGAACAATGGCTGCTGGGTAGTCAGCCATGCCTGGGATCAAGGAGATATCTGGCTTAGGTAGATTCAGACGTACTGTGTGCTTGCCAACTACTTCGATGGCGCCATCAATAGCTTTACCAGTCGCTTCATCAACCAGTACCGCCATACGAGAAGACATGGAGTTGCCTTCTACCGTGGAGTCACACCACATGGTGATGTTGCGTGCAACGTCATCAGCAGTCAGTTCATCGCCGTTGTTCCAGGTAACACCCTTACGTACTTTAAGAATGTATTCGGTGGCGCCCTTGTTGACACCCCAGGATTCGATCAGGCGACCTTCAAAGGTACCATCGGCGTTGAATTGGAACAGATACTCCAACCAACCACGGGTGAAGTTAGCAATTTGAGACCAGTCATAGGTACGTGGGTCTTTAAGAGAACGCACTTCCATCTGGATACGCGCGGTGCCGCCCTGAGAAGGCGCAGCAGAAGCAACAGGCGCTACCAAACCAGCCATTGCATACACAGCAGAGGCAGAAGCACCCAAGGCAGTAGCACGCGTGAAGAATTCACGACGAGACAGCTTGCCTTCTAGAAATTCGTTTTTGTACATTTCCACTGCAGGGTGCAGTGGTTGACCATTAACAGTTTGTTTAGACATGAGTCATTTCCCCGTAAGGTTGTTATCGTTATTAAAAGTATCCAAGTCGCTTTGCGACCAATTTTTTATTGTTGGTTAAGCGTTATACGCGATCATTGCAGCAAAATAAGTTTGTAATATCACACGCTTTTTAAAAAATAGCATAGTGGACACACCTGTACAACGCCTAAGGCGTTGAAATAAGGTGTTTTACATTGAAATTTTGCATCACCAAAACCAATTGTTTGCGTAAACGCAGAGCTAATACGGTTTTAGAGTGCTAAACATTGTCACACACAGGCTAGCGGGCATATTTATCTTAAACGACATATTTCTTCCTGCAGGCTGTCGATTTCAGTCAATTTTGTCACCTAAAAAACCACCGGCACAAAAAAGCCGCCCAAAGGCGGCTTTAATTTAAGCGAGTAACGCTTAACGATAAGTAACACCTTCACCTTCATGACGTGCCGGACGGGCAATACCACCGATCATGTCGTTCAAGGTAACCATACCAATAACGGTACCGTCCTGCTCCACATTGGCGCTGGTTACATTGGCGGCAGCCATAGCAGGTAAAGCTTCTTCCAAGGTGGTGGTCGACGCAAAAGACAAGCCAGAATCACTAGTGCCTTCTTCCATTACTGATTCAACATTTAGTACTCGGGCACGGTTGATGTCTTTAATAAAGTCACGCACATAGTCATCGGCTGGATCCAAGACGATTTCCTGTGGTGCACCCTGCTGGATAACCGCACCATCGCGCAAGATAACAATGTTATCACCAATGCGCAGGGCTTCATCCAAATCATGGGTAATAAAGATAATGGTCTTATGCAATTCATCCTGCAACTTCAGCAAGATATCTTGCATATCGTTACGAATTAATGGATCCAACGCCGAGAAGGCTTCGTCCATCAACAATATATCGGCATCGGTTGCCAAGGCACGAGCCAAACCAACTCGCTGCTGCATACCACCGGATAGCTGCGCAGGATAATTTTGCTCAAACCCGGTCAAACCAACACGATCAATCCACTTCTGCGCTCGCTCGTGCTGCTCTTCAACGGGTAAGCCTTTAATCTTTAAACCAAAGCTAACATTATCGATGACCGTACGGTGGGGCAACAAGGCGAACTTCTGGAATACCATGGACATCTTGTTACGGCGGAAATCACGTAATTGATCTTCGCTCATGCTCAACACGTCTTCACCATCAACCAGCACCTGACCAGCCGTTGGCTCGATCAAACGGTTGAAGTGACGAATCAGGGTAGACTTACCGGAACCGGACAAACCCATGATCACCTGAATCTGGCGCGCTGGAATATTAATGTTGACGTTATTCAAGCCCAATACATGCTTATGATTGGCTAACAAGTCCGCTTTGGAACAGCCGTTTTCAACGTGCTGCACCATGGATTTGGGATTAGAACCAAAAATCTTGTAGAGGTTCTTAATGGATACCTTAATATCAGACACCATGACCTCCTTCGCGATGCTTCTGCAAACGCTTACCATATTGTTGTGATACTCGATCGAAAATAATTGCCAAGGCAACGATGGCCAAGCCATTCATCAAACCCAAGGCCAAATACTGGTTGGAGATGGCGCGCAACACTGGCACACCCAAACCTTTCACGCCGATCATGGAGGCAATTACCACCATGGCCAAGGCCATCATGATAGTCTGGTTCACACCGGCAAATATGTTTGGCAAGGCCAATGGAATCTGTACATCAAAGAGTTTTTGGCGCGAACTAGCACCAAAGGCATCGGCGGCTTCCAGGACTTCTTTATCAACCAAACGAATACCTAGGTTGGTTAGACGCACAATCGGTGGAATAGCGTACACGCATACCGCCAACAGGCCTGGCACTTTACCAATGCCCAACAACATGATGATAGGAATCAAATACACAAAACTCGGTATGGTCTGCATGATGTCCAATATGGGCGTTATGGCCGCTTGCATACGGTCAGAACGAGACATCAGGATACCCAACGGAATACCCACTCCGATACATACGAGGGTTGCCACGGAAATAATGGCTACCGTGGCCATGGTATCTTCCCACATACCAAAATAGCCAATGACTAGGAAAGATGCCACTGTACCCAATGCTAACCAGATACTACGGGATCCCCACCAGGCCAACAGCCCAAAAATCAAAATCATTATTGGCCAAGGGGTAGCCAGCATGAGCTTTTCCAACCACACCATAAAGTGCATGAGTGGTTCAAAAAAAGCTTCTATACCGTCGCCATTGGCACGAGAGAATTCGCGAAAACTAGCATCAATGCCTTTTTTCAATTCGCGTAGGTCCTTACGACCCATTTCCGGGAATTCGTCAAGAAATTCCATTACGGACTCCTATGCATGTTTTATGTAGAGCGTTTTTTTCTTCAAGCTAGGAGGTTCAAGTAACCCCTACCACGCGGGCAGGCATTTCGTGACCGTCAAACTTACAAGGAATTAAAAGGCCCACCAAAAAGTGGGCCTTTATGTTTATGAAAGCAGTCTAGTTATAGCGCCTTCTTGATCTTAGCAGCGGCATCAGCAGAAACCCAAGCAGTCCAAACATCTTGATGCTTGTCGAGGAATTCCCACGCGGCGTCTTCACCACCAGCTTGGTTATCAGCCATGAATACCAGCATGCCGTTCATGACCACACCTGGGAATACACGTGCACCTAGGTAGTCACCAGCAGCACCGGCATTGGCCTTAAACTCAGAGGTAACCACGGTGTTAACCACGGACTGAGTCCAAGAAGAAGGCTGTGGATCGGCACAGTCTTGCTCTGGCTTGACGATACAGTTATCCCAGTTCTCGGAACCGCCCCAAGGCACACCGAAGTCCAGCAACTGTAGACCGTACTTACCTACTAGAGCGGTTGGTGACCAGTAGTAACCGAACCAGTTCTCGCCACGCTCAACTGCTTTAGCAATAGAACCGTCAAGACCAGCAGCAGAACCTGGATCAACTAGCAACCAACCCTTGGCTTCCATGTCAAAGGCACGGAACAGGTTAGCGTTAGACAATTGGCAACCCCAGCCAGCAGGACAGCCATAGAAGGCACCCTTGGATGGGTCTTCAGGATGAGGGAATAGATCAGGACGCTCAAGAATGTCCATGGCCGTCTTCAGATCTGGGTTGTTGGCCAGTACATAATCAGGCACGAACCAACCTTCACCTAGGTCGGTAATAGGGCCATCGTTAATAGGCGCCAAACGGCCTTCGGCTACGGCAGCAGCCAGTGGGTTAGCCACGGCGTTAGTCCATAGTTCGCCAGCAATATCAGGCTGGCCTTTTTCATTCATGGAAGCAAAGGTGGTCATGGTGGCACCAGGCACCAGTTCAACGCTACAGCCGTAGCCTTCTTCCAAGATGATCTTGTCAACGTTGGCCATCAATTCGGCAGATGCCCAGTTCATTTCGGCCATAACGATATCACCGCAGGCCATTGCACCCTGAGAAAGAGTAAGAGCACTAGCTACCGCCAGTCCCTTCATATACTTATTCATATAAGTCTCCGATTTATTATTATTTATGCGCTTTAATAAAAAACTAAGTGCCGCAACTCACTGGATATTTCCAGCTAGCAACAATCATAACATGAATGCCTTGCAGATCTATTAGTTTTTCTAAACCCACCCCTAGTATTACTTATCACTTAAAGATCCAATTAATGACTAGGGAAAGTAGTAGCCTATTTAGCATAACGGCTATTCGACTACGACAAATAGCTAAAAACGACATCTAATTGCATTTATATGGTCGCTATTTGCACCTATCTAGAATTGTTCTAGCTCACGGGTTTTACCTATAAATCTCACTATGTAATTGAAATTAAAGCCAAATATAAAGAATTATGAGCAACGTCCCTACAACTAAAGAACTAGGTTTGTTTGCCAAAATCCCTTTACTTGAGGCGACCACACATGCCGCAACTGCGCAGCCTGTGAATAACGCCACGATTAAATTAATTCATCACAGCATCATGTTTTTTCATTGGGAAGTTAAGCTAGATTGAGGCAAAATGCCGTCACCTGATAAGGCATGAAGAAAGCAACTAAAGACCCACTAACCGACCATTGTGTCGAATTTATAATAATTAATGGCTAAATTTTGATAAAACTATTTTGGCAAAATTCATACTATAGCCGTTCTATGTTAGCGAGCATCATCTTATGACTCTTACAGCCCCACAAGATCGCCCATGGCAGGTAGGTATATTTATCATGCCTGGTATCAGTTTAAGTAATCTTGGCCATCTGTTAGAGCCACTGCAGGCAGCCAATCAAATCGCCGCTCGCCAACTCTATCAATGGCAGCTGCTCAGTGAGCATGGCGCAACCATGCAGACGACTGAGGGCATGGCACTCAGCACAAATGAACTGCATAGCAATGCCAACCTAGACTGTTTTATTGCCCTAGGTAGCCAACATCATTGTTTTAAAAGCTCACTCGGCCTAATCACCAAAATAAGTAAACTAGGCCGCCAACGCCAGCGGGTATTTGGCGGCATAGGTTGTGGTGCTAATTTACTCCACAAGGCAGGCTTGTTAAACGCTAGCAACTGGACCATTGCCCCTGATTTGGCTGACACTAGCCATGCCACGCAACCTAACGCTCTGTTTCAGATTGCCCACCAACGCTTTACCAGCAAAGGCGAAACGGCAAACTTAGACATGATGCTGCACCTTATTCAACAACAACACGGTAAAGCACTGGCCATACATATTGCCGAGATGATGGCCTATCCACATTTGCGCCAACCAAGCAAGCTAAGCCAACCGACTCCCGTGTTGCTGGGCGAGTCGGCGCCTCCTGCTTTGGCAGAAGTTGTCAACCTCATGCAAAAGAACCTGTCCGAGCCCTTGTCTTTGGACGAAATAAGCCATTATTGTGGTTTAGGCTCACGCCAGATCCAACGTCTATTCAAACAACATATTGGCACCTCGCCAAATAGCTATTATCTACAACAACGCTTAGATCATGCTCACCGTCTATTGGTGGAAACATCGGCACCCATAAAACAGATTGCTTTAGACAGCGGATTCAGCTCCCTACCCACCTTTTACAAGCGTTATAAAAGTCGCTTTGGCACACCGCCAATGACCTCACGCCAGCAAGCTGAAGTGGTGTTATAAGCCGCTCTGGGTGGGCTATTTAGGCACTTGAATGTCGAAATTGTTAAACATAACGACTATTAAGTAACACAAACGCCCTAGACTCGATCGTAGACTGGTAGGCTACTGTTTAAAACAAACCGGAGCCAGTCAACTATGAAATCATCAACTGAGGTAGTGATTATCGGCGGCGGCCTCATCGGCTGCTCCATTGCCTATCATTTAACCAAGCTGGGTTGCACCGATATCATGCTGCTAGAACGCAGCGAACTCACCTCAGGCTCTACCTGGCACGCGGCGGCTGGCGTGCATGGTTTACATGACAATTCCAATATCACCAAGCTGCAAAATCACACCATGCAGGTGTATAAAGAGCTGCAGCTAGAAACCGAACAATCCTGTGGTATTCACGAAAACGGCATCATTTATCTAGCGCAAACAGAAGACCGTGAACACCAGTTGCGCCTGCAGGCAGCCAAAGCCAAGCTTTACAACATTAAGTTTGAAGAACTAAGCCTAGAACAAGTGCAACAATTGCATCCATTGGTCAACCTAGACGGCATACGCTGTGCTTTTATGGAAACCAATGCTGGCCACGTAGATCCTTCCGGTGTCACCTTTGCCTACGCCAAAGGCGCCAAGCAAAACGGTGCCGAAATACATCGCTTCACCCCGGTAACAGCCACCACACCTCAGGCCGATGGCAGCTGGTTGGTGAGCACACCAAAGGGCGATATCCACACCCAGGCTGTGGTGAATGTCGCCGGCCTTTGGGGCCGTGAGGTGGCCAAGCTTGCTGGCTTTGAACTGCCACTAATGACCATGGAGCATCAGTACTTTGTCACTGAGAGCATGCCTGATGTGGAAGCCCACCCCGTCGAACTGCCCTCTATTGCGGACCGTGATGGTGAATACTATTTGCGCCAGGAAAACCAAGGCTTGCTAGTTGGCGCCTATGAAAAAGACGGTCGCTTCTGGGCCGAAGAAGGCACGCCCTTGGACTTTGGCCATGAACTTCTCAACGACGACCTAGAGCGCATCGAAGACAACATGATGGCGGCCATTAACCGCATCCCCGCCCTAGGTGAAGCGGGTATTAAATCCGTGATAAACGGCCCCATGATTTGGTCACCTGACAGCTCTGCCCTGTTTGGCCCAGTGCCCGAACTGGACAACTACTATTGTTGCAACGGCATTATTCCTGGCTTCTCACAATCCGCTGGTTTGGGCCTCATGTTGGCACAATGGATCGTTGAGGGTGAACCAGAAATGGACTTATTTGCTTGGGATCTGGCACGCTTTGATGAATGGGCCGACAAGAACTTTGCCAAGGCGCGAGCCTTGGATTGCTATGCCCATCGCTTTAAAATTCACTTTCCCTACGAAGAGCGTGAAGCAGGACGCCCTGCGCGCATGCGACCCGCTTATGCCAAACAACAAAGCATGGGGGCCGTGTTTGGCCTCAACGGTGGCTGGGAACACCCTCTATGGTTCGCCCAAGAAGGGGTAGCAGCCATGGAAGAATACGGTTTTAAACGCCAGAACTGGCATGGGGCAGTGGGCGAGGAATGCCGGGCTCTACGTCAATCAGCAGGCCTGATTGATATCTCTAACTTTGCCAAATACGAAATCAAGGGCCCAGGCGCCGAACGCTGGCTTAATCAACTAGTGGCCAATAAGGCGCCGACGGAAATTGGTCGCACCTGCCTAGCACCTCTACTCTCTCTACGTGGCGGCATCGCTGGCGATTTTACCGTCACCAAACTGGGCGACGATCACTACATGATGTTTGGCTCCGGCATGGCCGAACGTTTTCACCAACGCTATTTTAAGCGCGTGCCTTTACCCACCGATACCAGCTTTAGCAGTCTGACCAACAGCCACTGTGGGTTCAGCCTAGCAGGCCCTAACAGCCGCACCATTTTACAACAGCTGGCGCCGCAGGAAGCCCTGTCTAATACCGGCTTCCCCTTCATGCGCAGCCGTCAAATGCAGGTTGCAGGTATCAATTGCGTGGTATTGCGGGTCTCCTTCTCTGGCGAACTGGGATATGAGATCTACACCTCTGAAGACAAGCAACTGGCACTTTATGAAGCCATATTGGCTGCCGGCGTTGATCATCATTTGCGCCCAGTTGGTGGCCGCGCTCTGCTCTCCTTAAGGGTAGAAAAGGGCTATGGCTCTTGGGGGCGTGAATATTCCACCGAATACTGGCCCCAGGAAGTCGGCTTAGATCGCCTTATAAAGCTAGACAAGGAAGACGACTTTATTGGCAAACAAGCCTATGTAGCCATCAAAGATAAGGCCCCGAGAGAGCAATTAATCATGCTGGAAATCGATACCCCCCATGATGCCGACGCCTCAGGAGGGGAACCTATTTTTGATCTTGAAGGCACCCCGGTAGGTAAGGTAAGCTCAGGGGCTTACGGCCATAGCCTAGGTAAATCCTATGCCCTGGCATTTATCCACAGCGAACATTTACATAAATGTGCTTTTGACGTTGCCATCTTAGGCTTGCCTCATAGAGCCAAATTGCTCCAGCAAGCCCCCTATGATCCGCAAGGTCAGCGATTACGCAGCTAAGCACAAGGCAAGATGATGACCGATTTTAACTTTGATGACTTTATCGAAGATCTCAAGCAAGCCTCGCGACAAGACAACGCAGCTGCTCGGGTACGAGGCATTATGGAAAAAGCCTTCCAGGACCCTCAGGCTATAGCGGCCCAATTACCGGCTTTGCCTGACGATGACAAGATACTCTTTGAAGATGAACAGGTCTCCATCTGGTATGTGCATTTTCTGCCGGAGTTGGTGGTCCCCCCCCATGATCACTTATCCCAGGTAGCCATCGGCATCATTCGTGGCAGTGAGCGCAATTATTTATTCCGGCAAACGGATTGCGGCCTAGAATTAACGGCTACCAAGCTATTAGCAGCAGGCGACACCTTTTATCTTGGCCCCAAAGCCATCCATGCTGCCACTGCAGCCAGCACCACACCTTGCAATGGCATTCACGTGTATTTAGGCGAACTCACCAAACTGCCCCGAAGCCTTTATGACTGGGACACCGGCGAAGCGCAGTTATTTAGCGATGAGGCTTATGATAAGCTCAAGCGCGAAGCGCAATTCCTGCAGCGCTATGAAGCTTGAAAAGCGCCAGAAAAATAACGTATGCTTAACGCCAGAATTATAACTAGGTAGACATCAATGAGTCTGGCCATCACTGGCGTTAGCATCCTCATCCTGACCTTCTTGGCGCACTTCTTATTTTGGTACAACCGAGTGCCTAATCGTGGCTTGTCTGCCCTATTATTGGTCTGGTCATTACAACTCTATTGGTTTCAGCCAGCCCAGTGGTATATGGATTTTGCCTCTGCAGGCGTGGCATTTTTAGTGGGCTTGGTGGCCTGGAAACTAAGAATAATTAGCGCTAGCGAAACCAAACTGCTGTTGGTTGCCGGATTGCTATTAGGCTGGCAAGGCAGCTTAATGGCGCTCATTTGTCTGCCTTTTGTTATGCTTGTAATGAACCTTGCCATGCGCTTAGATAAGCGCGTTAAGCATGGTCACCATCCATTTTGGCGCCGTCTACGTATACTTAAAAGCAGGCATAAACTGCCCCATGGCATTGCCATTATTTTTGCCACCATGGTGGCAAGTGTCGCCAAATTAGCCCTATAAATAGCACACAAAAAGTGCCATCTTGGTGCACCAATAGCACACCCCAAACCACAAACGCACCAAAACAGCCACCCCAATAAAACCGAAAAACACCCCTATCTATTTGT
>JAERSU010000115.1 GCA_016845445.1 Oceanospirillaceae bacterium
AATTGTTGTAGCCCATAGAGGCGTAATCGCATGGCATTGAGCGGTTGATTAACCTCGTGGCAAATACCGGCCATTACCTGCCCTACGGAAGCTAATTTAGCATCCTGTAACCACTGGTCCTGTTGCCGTTGCAAATGGGGTTGAGCTTGCCATACCCAGCCATAGTTGTTGCCATCGTGATGGCCCATACAGAAGTAGTGTTGCGATAAGTAGTCAATAAACTGGCCGTGACCTGTGTGGGCAATGTTGAGCATCAGTTGCCACAGCTCTGAGCCTAATAAAGTGATTAGCTCTTGTTCTGTACCGCCAGTCGAAAAACCAAGTTCAATGGCGTTGGCACTGGCTTTGTAGGTCTGCTGGGCCTGGTTATATTCTAATTGATGCATAGCCTAGATTAATGTACGGCGTGGGCAATAAGACTCTTAAGCTCGTCTACCGGAATCGGCTTGTGTAACACTGGAATGCCATCGGGTATGCCGCGCGCGGCGATCTCTGCATGACTCATGCCGCTGATTACAATGGGTGTCAGGTAGTCATATTGCTCATCGTTATGGAGTCTATCCAGTATAGCAAAGCCATCCAATTCTGGCATTTGCAGGTCGGTGATCAGCACGCATGGACGCAAGGCGCCCACTTTAACCAGGGCATCGACGCCATTGGTGGCAGTTTCAATATGCAGGCTAGGGAACCAACTGCTAACCAGCATTTTATAGAGTAAAAGAGTGTCTTGATCGTCATCTACCAATAACACAGAACTCTTGTTGGTGCCGCCAAATGGGCGCGGCACAGGGGTTTGTTTGTTTTGCTTTTCTTCCAGCAGTTGCTGCACGGAACCAACACTAATGCGGCGGTGACCGCCAGCGGTTTTCCATGCCTGCAAGGTGCCATTTTCTACCCATAGCTGTACGGTGCGCACAGAGACGTTCAGCAGTTTGGCTGTTTGACGGGTGGTCAATTCTGACATTTTGTTTAATTCTGCAAGATCCATAAAGGGGCCTATGTGCGATTTTAATGCTTACGGTGTCATTATTATCAATATTGTAGAATTTTGGTAGTGTTTTTTGGTTTTAATTTGTGAGTATTTGTAATCTAGCCCCGTTTTTGGCCCGGGGTCCTGCCTTGCGCCAGTCGAGGGACTAGGCTTGCCAAGTGATCTTACCGCGATGCAGGGTGAGCTGAGCACGGCCAGTTAGAACCTGGCCCTGTAAACTCTGGTTGGCACCGGCACTTTGTTGAGTTGCCTCGTCAAGGGTCCAGATTTGATGAGGATTGATAAGACACAAGTTAGCAGTATTGCCAACCATGATGCCATTGCTGTCCTGTCCGGCAATGGCAGCCGGAGTACTGGTGGTGGCCTTGATAAGTTGATTGAGGCTTAGGCCTGCTTGGCCTTGTAGGCCCAACAGCAATGGCACAAAGGTATCGTACATTGCCATACCCAATTCTGTGGCTGCAAAAGGCGCGCACTTGGCAGCGGCTTCATGGGGCTGGTGTGCTGAGACGATGGCATCGATGGTGCCGTCGACCAAGGCGACTAACAGTGCTTGGCGATCGTCTTCACCGCGCAGTGGGGGTTGTACGTGATACTGGCTAGCATACCCCTGAACCTGTGCCTCGGTGTAGCATAGGTGGGCAAGGTCAACGTCGGCGGTGACCGGTAAACCCTGAGCTTTCGCTTGGCGAATCAGGTTGACGCCACTGGCGCTGGAGATTTGCTGGAAGTGAGCGCTAACACCTGTGTGTTCAATAAACTGTAGTTGGCGGCTAATGGCGAGTGTTTCGGCCATAACCGGAATGCCGTTTAAGCCAAGTTGGGTGGCCAAGGCGCCGTCGTGCATGTGACCATTGGACAGGTCTGCATCACGGGCTTGAAGAAAAATCTTTAGCCCAAAGGTGGCAGCGTATTCATAACAGCGTAACAGTACGGTGTTGCTATTGATGTCCTCACCGGCATTGCTAAAGGCGATTGCACCAGCCTTGGATAAGCCCTGCATGTTGGTTAAATGGCTGCTTTGTAAGCCTTGGGTTAAGGCTGCTATTGGCGCCAGATCGCAGAAACCTGCTTGTGCGGCACGGTCTTCAACCAGCTCCAGTACCGCCGTACTGTCAGTGGCGGGCTGGGTATCGGGGCTAGGGGCAACACAGGTGAAGCCAGCGCTGGCTGCGGCTTTTGTTTCTGAGGCTATGGTGCCCTTTTGTGAGTTGCCAGGCTGGCGTAGGTAGCTCAATAGATCGGTCATGCCGGGAATGAGTAGTTGGCCACTGGCATCGATGATTTGCTCGGCCTGAGTTTCAATATGGTTGCTGATTTCAACAATTAGGCCATCCTTAATAAGGACGTCCTGCAGCTTATCGATATTGTGTTGTGGGTCCAGGGTACGGGCTTGGCGAATTAGCATGCTCATATTAATTGCCCTCCTGCTGGCTAGACTGTCGTTGTTGCATTTGGCCGCTCATGGCCATGGACATGACGGCCATGCGAATGGCAATGCCGTAACCGACCTGGTCTAAAATCAATGACTGAGAACCATCGGCCACCTCAGATTCAATCTCAATGCCGCGGTTAATGGGTCCTGGGTGCATAACAATGGCATCGGGCTTGGCTTTGGCAAGGCGCTGTCGGTTGAGGCCATAGGCGTTGAAATACTCGCCAGCAGAGGGCAAGAAAGCCGAATCCATGCGCTCTGTCTGCAGGCGTAGCATGATGACTACATCCACATCTTGTAGGCCTTGATCCATATTGGTATGGGTAGTGACACCTAGGCTTGCGGCCTCCGTAGGCAGCAGCGTATTGGGGCCAATGAAGCGTACATCTTGGCAGCCCAAGGTATTAAGGGCAATGGCCTGGTCACGGGCTACTCTGGAGTGCAGGATATCGCCAACAATGGCTACCTTGAGTTGATCAAAAGCACCCTTGTGACGATGAATGGTGAGCATGTCCAGCATGGCTTGGGTGGGGTGAGCATGGCGCCCATCCCCGGCATTGATAATGGCAACGTTGGGGGTGACTTGATCGGCAATAAAATGGGGCGCGCCTGAGTCGCTGTGGCGCACCACGAACATGTCGCTGTGCATGGCGCGTAGGTTGCGTAGGGTATCTAACAGCGATTCGCCTTTACTGGTGGCGGAGGTCTTAATGTCCAGGTTCAACACATCTGCTGAAAGACGTTTGGCGGCTAGCTCAAAGGTGCTACGAGTACGGGTAGAATTCTCGAAAAACAAGTTAACCACGGTTTTGCCGCGTAACAGAGGGACCTTCTTTACTTCCTGATTACCCACCACCACAAAGGAGTTGGCCGTATCGAGTATGCGCTCCAACATGGTTTTAGGTAGACCGTCGACGGTAAGAAAGTGACGCAGCTCGCCGCTATCGGTTAATTGCAGTTTTGCACTGGGAGATAGGCTCATGGATTGCCTCGCTCAATCAGGGTTAGTTGCAAGGGAGTAGGCCCTTGCAGTTGTAAATACTGGTTGTCGGCCAAATCCATTTGCAGGGCACAGGCGTCTGCTTGGATAGGCAGTTGACGACCACCGATGGCGCATAGGGTAGCGAGTTTAATGCTGGCGGGGCGGCCATAGTCAAAAATCTCGTTAAGAGCGGCACGTACAGTGCGGCCGCTCATGAGCACATCGTCAACCAAAATGACGTTGCGATCATTGACATCAAAGGGCAGGTTAGAAGGGTTCACCTTAGGATTAAGGCCTTGTTGGGTAAAGTCATCTCGGTAAAAGGAAATATCCAACTTGCCAAGGGGGGCTTGTAGCTCCGCTGCCAGGGCTTCGGCAAGCCAAGCGCCACCTGTGTGGATGCCTATTATCAATGGGTTTTGCAGTTGCTGCTGGGTAATTAATTGTTTTACTTGCTGAATGATATCAGCAATTAGGGAGGGGGTGTCGGGTAGCTGAGGCGCTTGTGCCATTGCTTATCCTTTATCCTTAAACGGTTGCGATGCGAGCTGGTGCTCGGTTTCTTCGAACCAGCTTTGCAATATCAATTGCGCTGAAATGCCATCAACGCCGTGTTTTTTCCAATTGGTGCTGCCACCATGGCTTAGATGCACCTGTTTGGCTGCGTAGGTGGACAAGCGCTCATCGACTAGATAACTGGGCAGATCAAAGCGGGCAGCCAGTCGATTGGCGAATTTGCGTGCCCGATGGGCCATCTCGCCTACGGAACCGTCCATATTATAAGGAATTCCGACCACAAATGCTTGTGTTTGCCATTCCTTTACCAGCTTATTTATTTGTTGCCAGTCAGGAATGCCATCTCGCGCCGCTAGTGGCGCTAGGATGACGGGCTCTGTCGTGGCTTGGCTGGCAAAGGCCACGCCTATACGTTTGCTGCCAAAATCAAAGCCTAGCAGATTAATGGGCGTGCTAATGGCTTCAGCCATGGCCTACCTGGGTAGAGATTAGGTTGATGTCGATGCCCAGCAGGCGCGCGGCCGCTTCGAAGCGCTTTTCTGGTGGCGTGTTAAACATGATGTCGGCATCGTATGGGCAGCATAACCAGGCATTATTGGCGATTTCATTTTCCAGTTGCCCTGGCCCCCAGCCGGCATAGCCTAGGGCAATGAGGCTGTGCTCAGGGCCCGCGTCGTGGGCGATGTCATCAAT
>JAERSU010000116.1 GCA_016845445.1 Oceanospirillaceae bacterium
TAACAGTCGTCGGCAAACATGGGAGTAATTACTATGCAAATGGTACCAAAGCTGACTTTTGCTGATACGCAAATCATTATGCAAGCTTGCATTGAAGAAGCGCAAAACATGGGTGTGGATATGGATATCGCCATTACTGACGACGGCGGCCATCTATTGGCGTTCCAGCGTATGGATAATGCCCGTGTGACAAGCATTAACATTTCCCAAGACAAAGCCTTTACTGCTGCAGCAGCCCGTAAATCTACCCGTGCCTATGGTGAGGTAAGTGGTGTTAATAAACCTGCTTTTGGTATCAATACCAGCAACAATGGCCGCTTCTCGATCATCGCCGGTGGTGTGCCCTTGTTTTATCAGGACATGATTGTTGGTGGCATTGGTTGTAGTTCTGGTACGCCGGACCAGGATGAGCAGGTAGCTCTAGCTGGTGTACGTGCGTTTGAAGAAATGATTTGTGCACCACAGAATACTGTGGCCTTGGCCGCCAACTCATAATAGTATTCAGTCGATTTAGGAGTTACTGACATGACGATAATAACTACCCAGTCTGTAATGCTTGAAGATGCTTCCTTAAGTGGTTTTGAACCTATGCAAGCTGCCAGCATGTTTGCCCATGAGTTTGGTCAAACTAAGCACCTGCCAACAGCAGTACGAGTAAAGGTTGAATTGCATGGCCGTTTTGCCGCATTGGGTCTGAAGGATTTGGTTGGTGCTACGGTGATTGCTGGTTTGCAACATCAAGAACAACAGCCACAGCAAGCCTTAACCAAAGCCAGAGAGCGTAAGCGCTTGCATCTGGCAGGCCGTAAGGAAATCTATTTTGATGCCGCTGCAGACCTAAAAATGGTTGAACAGGACCTGCCAACAACTGCCAATGGTATTACCATCACGGTGAAGAATGTCGACGCTGAGATCCTTATGCAGCGTTCTTACTGGCTAGCCCATTAATCAATTGGGTTAAGCTGACATGTCGGGCTAAAGCTCGACCTAAAAAAGGGCAGGTGATTTCACCAGCCCTTTTTTGTTGGCTTGAGAAATGTCATGGGTTGCTAGATGCGCTAAGCGTACAATGGCCTGAGCATTGCGCTACCTACCATTAAGTTAAGGACACTGACATGTTACCAAGCCTTCCCAAGCAAGCCCAACACCTAGCAGCAAGTGGATTATTTGCGGGCATGACTAGGGGCGTGCGCATAGCCCATAGCTTGCCACAGCCTATTCAGCAACAGTTGGTTGGGCGCTTATTACAGCAGGTGTTGGGCGAAGCCATTGCCGATGGTGATTTACGCTGCCTAGATGGCAATTGGTTGCAGGTGCATGTCTTGGATGCCGATGTTAGTTGGTATTTTACGCTGCAGCAGGATAAGCTGCTGACGCAAACCAAACGGCCTGTAAACCTTGAACAGGTAAAGCATAGCCGCATTGCCGGTAGCAGTACTGACTTGTTGCGCATGTTAAGTCGTCAACAGGATCCTGATAGCTTGTTTTTTCAGCGGCGTCTAGAACTCGCTGGCGATACCGAGCTAGGCTTGGAAGTGCGCAATGTTTTGGATGGCGTGGATGTGGATGAGTTGCCGATTTACATGCAGAAGGGTTTACAGTTAATCGTCAAGCCATTGAATTGGTACTAGTGTGTGGCTTGGATTTTAGGCCGATATGTCGGGCTAAAGCCCGACCTACAGTGCTATCAGTGCTATGTGCTAACCTGATCCATACCGGGTTTGCCAAACCAGTATCCATTACAAGCGCCGGTAACGTCGGTAAGCGGAATGTTGCTGTTGGCCACAGATTCCCCGGCTATGGCTTTGCTAAAGCGCTCAATGGTATCAGCCATGTCGAGTTGCGTCGGGCTGATGCGCACTGCGGTAACACCAAGTTGCTGCATTTTTGCTAACTCACCGATGAGATCATAGGTCTTGGCAGACAGGGTCTGAATACCATTCATAATAAATAGTTCGGTACCATCTTGGCTGCTTATTTCTATACCCTGTGGGTAATCAATACAGCAGAAACCACAATCGTCTTTGGCAAGATTTCTATGGCGGGCGGTAAAGCAGCGAGCGGCATAGGCTAGAGGAAGTTTACCATAGGCAAACACTTCCGTTTCCGGTAAGGCTAGATCACTGATAGCTTGTGCTTGCGCTAAGGTGTTGTGCAAACCGCCAGCGGCTAGTTCCACGGGCATAACCCAGCGCCGCAATCCCAAACTCTGTAGCTTACGCAGACTGCGGCCATTATAGATATTAATCGCCGGGCCGCTGACAAAGGGTTTGTGGCCAGAGCTGAGTAGCTGTACCGCGCCCATGTCATTGGCCTCCACTAAAAATTCATTTTGCTGGCATAAGCGTGAGAGGGTTTTTAGTTCGGATGCGGCTTCTAACAAGGTCAGGGTGGATAGCACCACCTGTTTGCCTTGCTCTTTCATTAACATGGCCAGATCAATCCAGTCCTGAGTGCGCATTTCCCGCCGTTTGCTGCACACGGTTTCACCTAGGTAGATGCGATCAAGGGGTTGCTTGGCCATGGCTTGGTAGAAATCGATAAGCTTGTGCTTGGGCCAGAAAAAAGGATTAGGACCTAGGGTGATTTGCATGATGTTGTTCTCGGTAAGGCTATTGCCAGGATCGGTGATAAGCGCCCAAGGTGGTTAGATTGCCCTCAGATAGCTGGGCCAATGATTGGGCCCAAGCTGGGTTGTCTGCTGTGCCGCCTTGCTTGGCCAAATCAATGGCCTGGCGCCAGATACCAGCTACTTCGGCTATATAAGCAGGGCTGCGCTGGCGGCCTTCAATTTTAATTGCTCTGACATCCATCTGTAGCAGTTCTGGCAGCAGGTCCAAGGTATTGAGGCTGGTGGGTTCTTCAAGGGCGTGGTAGACATGGCCATTGGCTTGGAAACGGCCTTTACACAGGGTTGGGTAGCCGGCTTTTTCCTGCTCGGTAAAACGATCGATTAGCACACCATTAAGATGGGTTTCCTGGCCTTGTGCGGTGGTTTTCCACTGCACGTCCTTAGCAGGCGAACAGACACCCCCGGTATTGGGTGACTGGTCAGTTAGATAGGAAGATAGATAACAGCGGCCTTCTACCATGATACATAAGCTGCCGTAGCCAAATACTTCCAGTTCCACAGGTGTGTTTTTACCAAGATGGCGCAACTGCGCCATAGACAATACCCGAGGTAATACCGCTCGCTTGATGCCGAAGTTATCAGCATAAAAGGCCAAGGCTTCACGATTGGTGGCAGAGCCCTGTACGGAAAGGTGTAGATTCACATGGGGGTATTTATTACTGAGGTAATCCAATACGGCGATTTCCGCTGCAATAATAGCATCGGCGCCTAGGTCTACAGCTTGATCGGCAGCCCGTTGCCAGCGTTCCCAGGTGTTAGCTTGGGGGTAGGTGTTGATAGCCACAAACAGTTTGGTGCCCTTGTCATGGGCTAACTGTAAAGCTTTCTGGGCTTTGCCATCAGAGAAGTTTAAACCAGCAAAGCTGCGCGCGTTGGTAGCGTCTTTAAAGCCGATGTAGACCGCATCGGCACCTGCCCCAATGGCAGCTTTAAGGGAAGGAAGGTTACCGGCAGGACAGACCAATTCCATAACTTGTTACATCTATAAGTTTATCAAGGTTGGCACTGTAAAGTGGCAAAGGCTGCCTGACCATGATACTTATCAAGCTATCAGGTCATAGTGCTAGCAGTGGTAGGTTGATTGATTGATGACAGGGTTTATAGCAGGCGCTGGCCCAGATGGTAGATGTCTGCACCGGTTTCGTAATAGGCCTCTTTCAGTCTGCGCCAACTGATGGAGGTGGGCGATGTGAGGGGTAGGGGTAGGTCTTTAATGGCCTGGCCAAGTAGATGGTCGGCCATGGCTTCGCCCATTACTGTGCCGGGGCCAATACCCCGGCCACTATAGCCCATGGTGGTAAGTAGTCCTGGCTGAAGTTCGTGCAAATGGGGCAAATTGTCATGACTATAAGCAATTTTACCCGACCAACAATATTCAAAAGTTTGTTTTCCTAGCTGGGGGAAAAGTTTAGCCAGCATTGACTGTGCCCAGTTGGCTAAAAAACGTGATTGCTGGCCATCGCGTATTTGACCAATGCTACCTAAAATCAGACGCCCTTGAACATCCAAACGAATAGAAGTCATGACTAGCCCAGTGTCCCAACAGCCTTGTAGACCTGGCAGAATTTGCTGGCGTTGCGTGGCGGACAGTGGGGTGGTAGCAAATTGGAAAAAATGAATGGGGATATAAGTGCTAATCAGGTCACCTACTAGATCGCTGCTATAGCCATTGGTAGCCAAGACGACCTTAGCAGCCGTCACTTGTCCGTGGGCAGTACTCAACTGCCAACCATGTGGTAGCTGTACTAGGTTACATACAGGGCTTTGTTCAAAGACTTGGCAACCGCTAGTTTGTGCGGCCTGGGCTAGGCCGATAGCATAACTTAAAGGTTGGATGGTGCCGGCGCGGTGGTCCAAGATCGCTCCCTGATAATGCTCAGAGCCTAAATAGCCAGCGGTTTGCTGGGCATCCAAGCGCTCCACCGGTGCTTGTCGTTGACATAGTTGGTTGAAGCGTCTGTCTAGTTCGGCAAGGCCACTGTTGCCGCGGCCTAGTTGCAGAGTACCTTTAGGCGTGGCATTACAGCTAATTTGGTGTTCATCAATCAGCCCAAATACCTTGGCTGGTGCTTGGCTGAGGGCCTGATAAAGTCTATTGCCATAGTCGTCACCCAGGCGCTTGTTGATGTCATCGGGCTCCATCCACAAGCCAGGATTAACCAAACCGACATTGCGTCCAGAACCTCCAAAACCAATGTGTTGGGCTTCTAATAAGGCCACCTTGGTGCCATTATTGGCCAGTTTTAAGGCACAGGCCAAACCCGTGTAGCCGCCACCAATGATGGCTACATCAACGTTTATTGAACCGGATAAGGCCGCAGCCTGCAAGGTGGGTGCGGTAGCAGTCCAAAGGGATCGAACAGCCATTTACTATACCTAGGTGCTGCCACTGGTGCGTTGGGTGACTTTAAAAATCTGATGTGCTTTGGCTAATTTCTTCGCTAAGGATTCATTGTTGTTAGCCAACCATAAGTCATTGAGTAGTTGTAGGTTAAGCCAGAATTCTGGACTGGTACCGAGAACCTTTCCGAGTAAGAAAGCTGTGTCTGCAGTTACACCACGGCGATCTCCACATAGTTCATTAATGGTTTTTCTGCCTACACCCATAGCTTCAGCTAGTTGACCTTGGGTGAGGCCTAGAGGGTTGATGAACTCTTCTTTCAGCATTTCACCGACGCTAGTTGGTTTATGTTTTGGGATCTGCATGGCAATGGTCCGTATGGTTTAACGATAAGTATGTGGGTCTAGATAGATATCTTCAGCTTCGCCTGTGTTCCAACGGAATATTAAACGATATTGTTTGTTGACTCTGATTGAGCACCAGCCATCTAGTTTTCCTGATAAATGTTCAAAGCGGTTGCCGGGAGGAATTCTCAAGTCACGTTCTTCGTGAGCAACATGAATAAAATCAAGCTTTCTTCGCAGAGCCTTTTGAATCTGTATTGGCAGTTGCCGCGAGCTGATGCCATGAAAATAGTATTGTGCTAACCATTCATCCTTGAACGACTTTAACATGATTTAGTGTATCCTGTATCGATATATGATACAAATAAAAAGTTACGTTTATATTAAAGTTAAGCAGATAGATTAGAAATCGCTAACAGCGCCAAATAGAAAAAGTTGGGGTGTGGGGGGTGGTTTGCTTATTTGCTTATCATCAGTGCCCACTGCTAGGCTAGCCATACAAGAATCACTATAAGGTAGGGCGATGTTAAATAACGAATGTCGGGCAATTAGCGCAGAGGAAATCGAGACCTTTCAAGCCGATGGGGTAGTGATGTTGCCGCAGCTATTTAATGCTGATTGGCTGCAATTATTGCGCGATGGCTTAGCAGAAAATCGTCAGCATCCAACCAGTCGCGCCCGTACCTGGTATCGAGATGAAGAAGGGCGCACCATGTTCTGGGATAGCCAGGCCTGGCAAGGGGTGCCGCAGTATCAACGCTTTGTCTATGATTCCCCCGCGGCAGCGATAGCCGGGCAGTTATTGCGAGCTAAGACCATCAATTTTTTCTTCGATGCTGTGTTTGTGCGTGCACCAGGTACCCCCTTTAGCACTCCCTGGCATCAGGATG
>JAERSU010000117.1 GCA_016845445.1 Oceanospirillaceae bacterium
AGGAAGCCCCTTGCGGTGGCGCAGGCCACGATAACAGCCAAGATCAAGCAAGCGCTTGATATTCATAGAGATTTCCCTTCGAAGGTCACCTTCAACAGCGAGTTTGGATACCTCATTCCTGAGGCTGTCCATCTCACCTTCGCTAAGCGCGCTGATCCTCGTTGCCGGATCGATACCTACCGCTTTGCATAATTCGGTGGCCGTGGGCTTGCCCACACCATAGATATAAGTCAGCGAGATTACCGCGTGCTTGTTATCTGGAATGTTGACTCCGGCTATACGGGCCATTAAAACCTCTCAAACTTTGGCATTACGCCAATTATCAATACACCTTACATTTACCAAGCCATTGAATTTGCAATGATTTGGCCGAAAAATCTGTACCCGCCCCGTGAGCAGCTAGCGCAAGCGCTAATGCCCCACCAAAAAAAGGCGCGGTAGAATACCTTTTAGACTGCTAAAAATCAATTGCGAACAAAGCCGGCACCGGTTTAACCCTGGCGCTGTTTATGCCTTGGCTCTGCACTGCAAATCACTCGTACCGAGCCCTTGCGCCGAATAATTTTGCAGTTTCGGCATATCTTTTTTACTGATGCTCGTACTTTCATTTCAATCTCCAGACTTCAATGGCTTATCCCGACTTTAACGGGCCAGGCCACTACCACCAAAATTCTTCAAATTTGCCTTTTTCATAACCGAGTCATACTGGTGAGACATCAAATGCGACTGCACCTGGGACATAAAGTCCATGCACACCACCACCACGATTAGCAGGGAGGTGCCACCCAGGTAAAAGGGCACGTTGGCAAAAACCTGCAAAAACTGCGGCAATAAACAAATACCCGCCATGTAAATAGAGCCAAACATGGTCAATCGCGTCAGAACGCCATCGATGTATAAGGCCGACTGCTTGCCGGGTCGAATTCCCGGAATAAACGCACCCGAACGCTTCAGGTTATCTGCCACTTCATCCGGGTTGTACATCAATGCCGTGTAGAAGAAGCAGAAGAAAATAATCAATACTGTAAACAGCAGTACGTTTAACGGCTGTCCCGGGCTGATATACAGTGCCACTTCCTGCAGCCATTCGGAGCCACCTGACTGTCCAAACCACTGTGCAATTGACGCCGGGAACAACAAAATACTCGACGCAAATATCGCCGGAATAACGCCAGCCATATTAACTTTCAACGGCAAGTGACTGCTTTGCGCCGCAAACACCTTGCGGCCCTGCTGTCGCTTGGCGTAATTCACCGTAATCCGTCGCTGGCCACGCTCAATGCGTACGATGAAGAAAATCAATGCAATTGCCAGCCCCAACACACCCAGCAATAACAGCAAGTTCAACTCGCCCTGCCTTGCTTGCTCCAGCGATTCACCGATCGCTGCGGGCAAGTTCGCCACAATACCGGCGAAAATCAACATACTGATGCCGTTGCCAACACCGCGTTCGGTAACCTGCTCTCCCAGCCACATCAGGAAAACCGCACCTGTCACAAGCGACACGATTGCCGGCAAGTGGAACGCAATGCCACCTACATACGACAGGCCCTGGTTGGCCAGGCCACTGGACATACCCACCGCCTGTATCAATGCCAGCAAGACAGTCAGGTAACGCGTGTATTGCGTAATCTGCCTTCGCCCGGCCTCTCCTTCCTTTTTCAGCTGGGATAGTGTCGTGCTGACCGATCCCATCAACTGCATAATTATCGATGCAGAAATGTAGGGCATGATTCCCAGTGCCAGGATACTCATACGCTCCAGCGCACCACCAGAGAACATATTGAACATGCCCAGGATTGTGCCCTGGTTCTGGTTAAACATTGCCGCCAGGCGATCCGGGTTAATGCCCGGTACCGGAATATGCGTACCAATCCGGTAGATTAAAATGGCCAGCAACAAAAAGCGCAGTCGCGCCCACAGCTCACCGAGTCCGGACTGGATATTGGGAGTTAACCCTGGTTTTGCCATATTTAAACCCTGGTAAGAACAGTCACCACTAATTAACTAGTTGGCGCTATTCTTCAATTTTTCCGCCTGCAGCTTCTATCGCAGCACGGGCACCCTTTGATACACGCAAACCTTTAACTGTTAACGCCTTGTCGATCCCGCCTTGCAAAAATACTTTGGCCTGCAAAATGTGATGCTGCACGATTCCCGCAGCTTTTAATGCTGCCAGGTCTACCACATCACCTTCGATTGCATTCAGCGCCGACAACCTGACCTGCGCACTGACCATACCCACACGGGAGCGAAAACCATACTTTGGCAGTCGCTTCTGCAACGGCATCTGGCCGCCTTCAAATCCTGGGCGAACCCTGCCACCCGAGCGTGATTTCTGGCCCTTGTGGCCACGACCACAGGTTTTGCCCAATCCGCTGCCGATGCCCCGGCCCACACGTTTTGCAGGACGATAACGCCCTTCCGCCGGAGCAATACTATTTAGTCGCATTGTTTCTGCAGAAGCTGTTTCTGCAGTTGTAGTCGGGGTACTCATTACTTCGCTTCCTCGATGCTCACCATATAGTGAACCCTGTTGATCATGCCGCGATTCGATGGTGTATCTTCAACCGTTACAACATGCCCAATGCGGCGTAAGCCAAGCCCGCGTAAACAAGCCTTGTGTGATTTCAACCTGCCCGCACTACTGCGAGTCTGTTTTACTGATATTGTATTCGCGCCCGACATGCCTAAACTCCAATTACCAACGCTTCTCGTTCTACCAATGCTTCGCGGTCTTCAACCTTTTGTCGTTCGATCCCTGCCTAATCAGGCAGAGATTTCCTCGACCGTCTTGCCACGCTTGGCAGCGACGTCTTCAGGGGAACGCATATTTGCCAGGCCATTAATTGTTGCGCGTACGACATTCACCGGATTGGTGGAACCGTAACACTTGGCCAATACGTTGTGCACTCCCGCCACTTCAAGTACTGCCCTCATGGCACCACCGGCAATAACTCCAGTACCTTCTGATGCCGGCTGCATATAAACCTTGGACGCACCATGGGAGGCGCGAATAGGATATTGCAAAGTTCCCTCAGCCAAATCGACAGTAATCATGTTACGACGAGCTGACTCCATCGCTTTTTGAATGGCTACAGGAACTTCCCTCGCTTTACCGCGACCAAAGCCTACTTTGCCATTTCCATCACCAACAACTGTCAAAGCGGTGAAGCCAAAAATACGACCACCCTTAACCACTTTGGCTACGCGATTTACCTGGACAAGTTTTTCCTGTAAACCTTCTGCGTTGTCTTTGTCTTGATCATTAAATGCCATTACTAATACCTTAGAATTGCAAGCCGGCTTCGCGCGCTGCATCAGCTAACGCTTTCACCCGGCCGTGAAACTTATAACCGCTACGATCAAATGCGACTTCACTAATACCCGCTGTTTTCGCTCGCTCGGCAATCAGGGTGCCTACCGCTTTTGCCGCCTCGACATTACCTGTTTTGCCGTTACGCAACGACGTATCCAGGGTAGACGCAGAAGCCAGTACCTTGTCGCCTGACTCAGAAATGATCTGCGCATAAATATGCTTTGGAGTACGGCTAACGCTTAGTCGGCTAGCACCCAACTCCCTGATTTTGACCCGGCTTCGACGCGCCCTGCGCAATCTTGCCTGTTTTTTCTCACTCATGAATTCACCTGTATCAAATTCAAACAGCCTTGAAAGAATGACCGTTACTTCTTCTTGGCTTCCTTACGGCGTACGTATTCATCGGCATACCGAACACCTTTGCCTTTATAAGGCTCTGGCGGCCTGAATGCCCTTATTTCTGCGGCTACCTGCCCTACCAGCTGCTTGCTAATACCTTTAACAACAATTTCGGTCTGGCTTGGCGTCTCTGCAGTGACTCCTTCCGGCAAGGTGTAATCAACCGGATGAGAGAAACCCAGGGTAAGGTTCAACGTCTTACCCGATGCCTTGGCTCGATAACCAACACCGTTTAGCAGCAATTTTTTCTCGAAACCCTGGCTTACACCAATAACCATGTTATTGGCCAACGAACGGAAGGTTCCGGACAGCGCCCTGGAATCCTTGCTTTTGTTGCGCGCCGAAAATTGCAAGCCGGCATCGCCCATTTCTACCTGTACCAGGTCATGCACTGACATTTCCAGTGTTCCATTGCCGCCTTTTACTGACAGGTGTTGACCGTCTAACTTGGCCTCTACACCCTGGGGCAACTCAACCGGATTATTTGCTACACGTGACATACTAAATACCCAACTCTATCAGCACTGTTAAAATACAGTGCAAAGAACCTCACCACCGACACCCGCTTCGCGTGCCTGTTTATCTGTCATAACGCCCTTACTGGTCGAGACAACAGCAATACCCAAACCACCGCGAACCTTTGGCAAGCCTTCTTTACCTGCGTAAACGCGCAGGCCAGGACGGCTCTCACGATGAATTTCCTCTATAACCGGACGACCTTCGTGGTATTTCAATTCGATCGAAAGCTCGGCCAGGCCGTTTCCACTGCCGTCGGAAATATTTACCGAGGAGACGTAACCTTCCCGCTCCAATACATTGGCTATCGCCACCTTGGTTTTCGAAGAAGGCATCGACACAGACACTTTCTCGGCCATTTGGGCGTTACGAATGCGCGCCAACATATCTGCTACCGGGTCTTGCATGCTCATAATATTTCTCGTCGTCCAGAACTTCTCTTGCGTTTAAAATTTTCAGTCTATGTACTTTTACTTACCAGCTGCCTTTTACCAGGCCTGGCACGTAGCCATTCATCGCCGCTTCACGCAGTTTGTTGCGACACAAGCCAAATTTACGATAAACACCGTGCGGTCTGCCGGTTACCTGGCAGCGACGCTGCTGGCGACTGGCACTGGCATTGCGCGGCTGCTTTTGCAACGCCATCTGCGCTTCCCACTTTTCTTCATCACTGGCGTTAGGATTACTAATGACTGCTTTCAGAGCGGCACGTTTGGCGGCGTATTTCTTTACCGTTTTTGCGCGCTTCTTTTCTCGCTCTATCATTGACTGTTTAGCCATGGGTTATCACACCTTAATTTTTACTGTCGTTGCCAGCTGTCGCTGCCAGCTTTATGCCCTGAATGGAAAATCAAACGCTTTCAACAATGCACGACCTTCTTCGTCTGTGCTTGCTGTTGTCGTAATTGATATATCCAGCCCTCTAATGGTATCGATCTTGTCGTAATCTATTTCCGGGAAAATAATCTGTTCGTTGACGCCCATGGAGTAATTACCGCGACCGTCAAAGGACTTCGGGCTTAATCCGCGGAAATCCCGAATCCTTGGTATCGAAATAGAAACCAGGCGATCGAGGAACTCGTACATTCTTTCCTTGCGCAAAGTCACCTTACAACCAATTGGCCAACCTTCACGAACCTTGAAACCCGCAATGGATTTACGCGCCTTGGTAACAACAACTTTCTGGCCAACGATTTGTTCCAGGTCGCGCACAGCATTTTCCAAAACTTTTTTGTCGCCCAGCGCTTCACCAACGCCCATGTTCAGCGTAATTTTGGAGATACGTGGTACCTGCATCGAATTTTCCAATCCCAGCTCCTGCTGCAATTTGGACCGTAATTCGGTGTTGTATAACTCTTTTAATCTAGCCATTGCTGTTACCTAAATAAACGCTCTCTTTTCTGCGTCAAACCTGCCGGCACCGGTTTTTTCTATTACCGGGGCCGAAATTAATCTACCAGCTCATTGCTGGATTTAAAAAAGCGTACCTTCTTGCCGTCTTCGACACGAAAACCAACGCGATCAGCCTTGTTTGAAGCCGAATTAAATATTGCGACATTGGAACCCTGAATTGGCGCTTCCTTCTCGACAATACCACCCGGAATACCCGCTTGCGGGTTAGGCTTGGTGTGACGCTTGACCATATTGATCCCGGTAATAACCAGGCGACCATCGTCCATCACACGCTGAACCTTACCGCGCTTGCCTTTGTCTTTGCCGGCGATGACGATAACTTCGTCTTCATTTCTGATCTTATTCATAACTCTGCTTTGTCTGTATTCGATATATAACGGTGTACCGTTCAAATTCCCCTAGAGTACTTCCGGTGCCAGGGAAATGATTTTCATAAACTTTTCACTACGCAATTCGCGGGTAACCGGTCCAAAAATCCTGGTGCCGATAGGCGCCATTTGCTGGTTCAGCAGTACAGCGGCGTTGTCATCAAAACGGATCAACGATCCGTCTGGCCGACGAACACCCTTGCGAGTACGCACCACTACAGCATTCATTACCTGGCCTTTTTTAACCTTTCCTCGCGGAATGGCTTCCTTCACAGTAACCTTGATAATGTCCCCGACGCGTGCATATCGGCGATGCGAGCCACCCAACACCTTGATGCACATCACGCGACGCGCACCACTGTTATCGGCAACTTCCAAATAGCTCTGTGTTTGAATCATTCTTTAACTCCAAAAACCCGGCTAACCCTTTTAGGCCCGCCAAGCCAAACCAACAATTAAACTTCTGCAGCTTTCTCAACAATATTTTTCAGCTGCCACGTCTTCGTTTTTGAAATTGGCCGCGACTCGGTAATC
>JAERSU010000118.1 GCA_016845445.1 Oceanospirillaceae bacterium
GTTCAGCAGCAAGGGCAGCGGCATAGTCTAGGACACTGGATAAACCCGCCGCACCTTGTTGTAAGGCTAGGTCGAGTAGGTGGCACATGTGCTCAATTTCGGTGCTATTGGCGGGTCGTTCAATGTTCTCCCTCATCACCACGGCTCGCAGACTAGTATGACCTACGAGCAGGCGCACATTAACAGCCGGTGCTTGCTCGATGATGGCTTGATGGTAGTCTTGCACGCTGCTAAAACTGTGTGTAGCCATGCCCGGAATGAGCTTGAATGGGTCAGGTAGTCGGGGGTTAGGCCGAAACGGCGCGGCACTAATGCCACAATTGCCCGTCACTACCGTGGTGACACCTTGAGTAATTTTACAGGGCATAGCTGGGGTTTCTAGTAACGCCCAATCATCGTGGGTGTGGGTATCAATAAACCCGGGGCTGAGTACGTGGCCTTGTGCATCGATGACCTGCTGCCCATGGATATCTTGGGCATCACCAATAAACACAATTTTGCCTGTGCTTATGGCCACATCTGCCATAAACCCATCGTTGCCTGTGCCATCTAGGATGAAGGCATTGGTGATTAGGGTGTCACAGTGATTGACACTAGCTTGATGCTGTGTGGATGTCATAGACTGTTAAGTTATTATTGTTATTAATTCGCGAGACTATAGCGGGTATTGTTGGCTCTGCCAATAGCGGTATAACTAGATTAAGATCTGGCTTTCTGGTTAGATCGCTATTTAGGTGGTTTCAAATTATCTAATACATCCTCGTAGGGTGACACATGGCCAAAGCATTTAAAAACCTCTTTAACCAATCCGTCATCAGGACTATGGCCAGGCATTTGTCCAAGGCTTGGCCTGAATTTGATCAGCCAGGATTTATAGCCCATGCAACCCATCATCTCGATGAGCTGGAACTAAAACAGCGCTCTCAGCAAATAACTGCAGCTTTAGCCGAATTTCTGCCTGCTAATTATGAGCAGGCAGCACGGGTGATGTTAGATAGTTTGGCACCGGCAGAAGGCTGTGATGTAAACCAGAATGAAAGTGAAGAGGGTATCGTCGGTTGGTCTATCATGCCCATGGTGGATTATGTGGGGCTCTATGGCCTTGAGCACTTTGATTTATCTATGCAGCTGTTTAGGGAACTAACAAAGAGATCCAGTTCGGAATTTGGTATCCGCTACTTTCTTAAGGCCAAGCCAGAGCAAACCTTGGCGGTGTTGGAGACCTGGATCGATGATCCTAACCAGCACGTGCGCAGGCTTATTTCTGAAGGCACGCGCCCACGTTTGCCGTGGGGCATGCGTCTGATGGATTTTATTGATGAACCCATGCCGGTGATTAAATTATTAGAATCGCTCAAGGACGATAACGAAGAGTATGTGCGTCGTAGTGTTGCCAATAACCTCAATGACATTGCCAAAGACCACCCTGATTTGGTCGCCCAGATAGCTAAAAGGTGGCTTGTTGGTGCGGACAAAAATCGTCTACGGTTAGTGAAGCATGCTTGTCGTACCTTAATAAAACAGGGGCATAAACCTACTTTAGTGGCCTTAGGTTATGGTGTACCTAAGGTAGAATTAAAAGGCTTCGAAGTACTAACCCCACAGGTAGAATTAGGTAGCGCTTTGGCGTTTGAAGTACTGCTGGAATCTACAGTAGATAGTGAACAGAATTTAATCATTGATTATGCCATACATCACCGTAAAGCTAATGGCAAAACCTCAGCCAAGGTCTTCAAATGGAAGACGGTGTGTTTAAAACCACGTGGCACACTTGAAGCCAAGCGCACGCATAAGATAAAGCAAATCACCACTCGCACCTACTATAAGGGACTTCATTATCTTGAATTGTTAGTGAATGGTGAGTCCCTAGGGTTGATCGATTTTGATTTATCATTAAATAGACAAGATTAGAATACGGGTGTACTATGTACACATGAAAAAGGAATTCGAAATCTCCTTATTCACGTTTATTGATTTACCATCATTCAAAAGAGATGGCTTATTAACTGATGATGAATATAGAGAATTGCAAAAGGCATTGCTAGAAAACCCAAAGTTAGGCCCTGTCATATCTGGTACCGGCGGCTTACGAAAAGTCCGCTGGGCGTCTGCAGGGCAAGGAAAAAGTGGGGCTGTTAGGATTATTTACTACAACAGGTCTCAGAATACAGGAAGAATATATTTTGTGTTTATTTTTCCAAAAAACGTAAGTGAAAACCTCAGTGGTAAGCAAAAGAACCAATTGAATAAACTCATTCAACAATTAGTTGAGTAACAAATTGGTTGGCTGTAGGAAGAAGTATATGTGCGCTGATAAAGAATATATGCCTGATGACATGTTTCAAGAAATGTTGCATGGTGTTGGAAAAATGGTTGCCATTGAGAAGGGGGAATCTCAACCTGATACTGGTGCTGTGCATCAATGGGCAATGGTTAATGTTAAACAGTTAAGGAAATCAACCAATACCACTCAATCTCAGTTTGCTCAGCTGTTGGGTGTTGGTGTGGATACGGTGAAAAGCTGGGAGTCGGGGCGACGTTATCCGAGTGGATCTGCCGCTAAGCTGTTAACCTTATTAAGTAAAAATCCCCAGGAACGCGCTCTCGAATTGGCACAGATTTAAGTGTAAGTATGTCTATTTTAAACAGGAATGCGCTCGTTGCGTTTTACTTCGTTCAAAATGACATTGGTTTTAGCGCTATCTACAGCAGGCAAGTCAAAGAGAAAGTCTTCCAAAAACTGGTTGTAAGCAGAAAGGTCCTTGCACACCACTCTGAGCTGATAATCAGAATCGCCCGTGGTGGCAAGGCATTCGATGATTTCCTCTCGATTATCAACAGCGACTAAGAAATCCGCTAGATGTGCTCGGCTGTGGCGGATCATCTTTACCTGTACGAGGGCGTGAAAATCTAAGCCTATTGCACTGGCTGATACCTGCGCTCGGTAGTTTTCAATGGCGCCAGCTTCTTCTAAGGCACGCACTTTACGCCAGCAGGCAGAGGTGGACATATTGAGCTTTTCAGCCAAATCCGTATTACTTAAACGGCAGTCTGTTTGCAGAAGGGTGAGAATGGTTTTGTCACGAGAATCCAGTATCATCGGTATCTATTTATTTAATTAATTAAATAT
>JAERSU010000119.1 GCA_016845445.1 Oceanospirillaceae bacterium
TGTCCGGACACAGCAGGTAAAAGTCACCCCGGTTAATATGCTCGACCATATAGTCCGCGACCTGTTCTGTGGTCCACGCGCCGTCGGGTTTTTCGGGCAGGAACTGCCGTGCCATACCGGAATAGGTGAACCCGGGCACCAGAAGATGCGCAGACAGCTGGCAATTTTCGGTATTGCGAAAGCTGTGTTGCAATAACTCGGTGGTAGTCTTCACTCCTGCCTTGCTGACATTGTATGCGGGATTACCCGGTGGCGAGGTAATACCCTGCTTGGAACCCGTGTTAATCACCAGGCCAGTATCACCCTGCTCCAGCATGGCCGGCACAAAACTGTGTATGCCATTAACTACTCCAAGCAGGTTGACGTTGAGTGTGGTGAGCCAGTTATCATATTCGGTCCAGCTATCATTACCCGCCAGTGCGGTACCGGCATTGTTCATCAATATATTAACTTTGCCAAAACGCTCATACACAGATTGCTTCAGCTTGCGCATATCTTCAATACTCGACACATCGGTGACAACGGCCAGGACATCGCCCAGAGTTGATGCTGCCTGTTGTAATTTTTCGGCATTGTTGTCGGCTATACAAACTTCAAGCCCCATTGACCTGAATTTTTCGGCAGCGGAATAACCAATACCATCGGCCCCGCCGGTAACCACTGCAACGTTTCCCGGGGAAAATGCGGCGTGTAGAGTCATAATCTATTCCTGGAATCAGGCAAGTAAAAAGGTATGAGACTGCATATCGCCCTGTTCAGGTACTTAACAATTATTAAGTTTGCTTTGTTAGCAATGTCCGAAGATACCAGTCCAACCATGCACAAACAGGCCAAAAGCAGTACACTGGTGCGGTAACGATTTCGCCAGGAAAACAACCATGTCTGCCTACAGCCTCATCAATCCCGCTATGAACCGCCTGCTGCACTCAGCCTGGCATAAGTCCATGAGCGGGCGCATTATGGCGGTTAGCTACAAGGGCAGGAAATCGGGCAAGGATTACACCACGCCGGTCAGTTATTATCGCGATGGTAACACCGTCTATTGTTTTACCAATGGCAGCTGGCGATTCAATTTTGTCAATGAAACCCCTGCCACGCTGCGCCTGCGAGGCGAAGACTACGAATCAACCGGTGTCATCCTGCAGGAAAACAGGGCACGGCAGGCAGACATAATGACAGAATACTTTAAAGCAGTGCCACAGGATAAAAAGTTTTACGGCGTCAAGTGCGATAGCGATGGCGAACCTGTACGCTCACAGGTTGAACAGGCCATGCAGGTCATAGAAATTATCCGATTTGAAATAGCATCATGAATACATCTGCATCCAGCACAATAAGCTTATCGTTAGACGACATGGTTGCCGCCATGCCACCGGCAAAAAAGCGGCCGGTACAATGGCGACGGCTTTGGCAACAACTGGCGATACTCAATGATTCAGACCCGGCAAAAGTTCTGGACGCGGCATTTTCTGTCGGCGATGCCCTAGGGGGAATGAGCGAAGAACGCCTGGTGCAACGAATCCTGACGGACTCCTCAGCAAGGGAGTTTATTGCAGAAAAAAGTTCATTGGTTGATGCGCTTGCCGACCGGGAAACATTATCTGCCATGGCAGAAGACAGCCTCGGTCATCATTTTTTTCGCTTTTGCCAGCAGCACGGCATCCAGCCACGCAAGCTCATTGAATCACAACACGACATGTCGCGTGACTACAAAAGCCTTGACCCTCTACGACAATATCTCAGCGACCGTTTCACGGTAATGCATGACTTATGGCATGTGTTGGCCGGTTACGATGCCACCACCGCAGGCGAGTCTGCCCTGATGTGTTTTTCATTGGCCCAACGTATTAATGACAGGGCACTACCTATTTTTATCACTATGTCGGCCTGCACTGGAAAGCTCTCCTTTGGCAACACCATTGAGGCAATCAAAAGAGGGCGCCAAAGTACGTTTTTGCCCGCCAAGCATTTTGAATCGCTGCTCCCTCTACCACTGCAGGAAGTTCGCCAGCGACTGGCCATATCACCACCGCAGCTAGCCCATCCGGGGAAAAATACAACGGGCATGCTCATTCCATTACCTGCCACCTGACTTCAGACCCTGCTGCTTGATGAGTAATTTGTCATGAAGGCAGCGCGCCAACATTAATTCACCGGTAATTTGGTAGGATTGACGCTGCTTGAAATGGAAGGTGAGGAGCAAGCATGTCAAAAATAATGATGATCAGCTCGGATTGCCACGCCGGCGCATTACCTGGCACGAATAACGAATATTTACCCAAACATCTGCATGAGCAATCAAACCAGTGGTGGCTGGGTTATGTCAGGGAAATGGTGACACGCGTAGGCACTTTCTTCGACCAGGAAATTATGGATGATTTTGCCGCTGGGGCAAAAGCCAGCGAGGAACGCGAACATGCCCTCGCAGGTATGCAAGACATGACAGACGAGGCACGCATCCTTTCGATGCTACAGGATGAAAATAACCCGTTCGCACCACGCCGTGGCGAATATGACAACACCATACGCTTGCAGGAACTGGACGCTGATGGCGTAGCTGGCGAAGTGGTGTTTCCGCAAATGGCTCCGTTTGGCGCTGGTCTCATGGACTAC
>JAERSU010000120.1 GCA_016845445.1 Oceanospirillaceae bacterium
ATCCAAGACTAGGGGGGAGTTGGGATTGACCACAGAATAGAGGTAACAGCGGCCATCTATCCAGTCGTCACCCAAGGCAAGTTTGACCATATCAATACTGTCTTGGGCTCTTTCGGGGGCCGTTACTGAGCCCATGAGTGGCTTATCACTGAGGGTTAGGTGGCTATATAACAGATCTAGATGGCGAGTATTAACATCCACATCAGTGGGCTCGCAGACTACGCCTCCTGAATGGTGGACAGCGGGCAGCATGTAATGCAATTTGGTGAAATTGCGGACATCTTCCAAAGTAGCATAGCGCCGGCCACGATCAAGATCATAAACAAAAGGCGGGCCAAAGCTAGGAGCAAAGATGGTATTGTTGCCTCCCACTCGTACTGAGCGGGCTGCATTACGAGCATGCTGGATAAATTCACTGGGAGCGTGCTGCTGAATGATCTGGCGACACATGCCGGGAGGAAACAACACACGTTCACCAGTAATGGTACAACCGGCTTGGTGTAGCACTTCAAGCACTTCCTGATCACCGCGAAATTCCATGCCAATATTGGCAAGAATACGATCGGCATTGGCTTCTATTTGGCTTAGTTGTTGTTCACTTAATAGCTCAAACACCCCATGCTGGCGTTGCACAAAAGGTGCGGCTTGCAGATGTGCTTGCGCTGCCTGTGCTGAGCGTTGTTGTTTGCGAGCAAAGCGCCCCTTGCCTTTGCGGCCAATACTAGTCATTGGCGTAATCGCTGGTTGCTGGCATCATAGGGTACCTGCTGGCTTATCTGCAATGGAAAGTACTCCCCTAAGCGCTTTACCAGCATAGGTTCTGCTGATGGTGTTTCACGGAACCACACTAAGGCCAAGTTTAATTGGCTACGATAACCATAGGCGCCTGAACTAACTATGCCGATGATGCGTTCATTTTGGTATACCGGTTGACCCCCAAAGCAGTCCCCAGGGGCGTTATCCACCTGGCACAGTTGCAGCTGCCAAGTAGACTGCTTGGCCAGCATTGCCGTACGACCTGTGAAATCACGATTGTCGCTTTTTACAAGATATTGTATGCCTGATTCTAAGGGAGTGCGTTCAGTGGTAAGATCCATGCCCCAAGCGGCATAACCTTTCTCTAAACGCATGGCATTGACAGCGAACATGCCAATGGGGCCACGTTCTATGTCGTTGGCGCATTGCTCTATTGCTGCATAGATAGACTGCATATGCTGCCGTGGTGCATGCAGTTCAAATCCAGCTTCACCAATATAGGACAGCCGTAAGGCACGTAGCTTTTGTTCACCGATAGTGAGCTGACAACTGCTTAACCACGGGCAATTAGCCTGGTCCAGTGACTGCTGGCTAGCAGCTTCCAAAACTCTCACTGCTTGGGGGCCAAATACCCCCAATATGGCATGACTATCGGTCATGTTTTGCAGGCTAATCTGCCAGTCTTGACTTGCATCAACAAGGGTTTGCCAGGCAATGCGCTCGGCCGCTGCTGCAGTGTTGAGATAATACTGGTTAGAGTCTTCGCAGGTGACAGTAAATTCTAATTTGACACCTCCATTGTCCGCCAGTACATGCATTAATCCTATTTTACCAATGCTGGTTGGAGCACTATTGGCCCCTAGCTGCTGCATAAACTGACTGGCTTCAGGGCCAGTGACCAAAAATTTGGCAAATAAACTTAAATCTATATAGGCCAATGATGTTTGGGCAAGGGCGCACTCTCGGGCCACTTCTTGGTGGCCGTTGTGCTGGCCAAAAGAAGGTTGGAAAGGTTTGGAATTGGCTTGAGTGCTGAAATAATCGGGCCGTTCCCAGCCATAGGCATCATTCATGATAGCGCCCGCTTGCAGCCAGGTATTGTGTAAGGGGCTTAGGCGTTGATTGCGTCCGGCAGGCAACTGTTCCACCGGATAATGCAGGCCAAATTGGCGCCCAAAGCACTCAACAGCCTTGGTTACTCGATAGTCGCCATTGGCATAGGCACCAAAGCGACGACTGTCCAGCACCTGAGCATCATAAGGTGGCGCCCCCGTATGGATCCAGTGGGCTAAGAAATGGCCAGCGCCACCGCCTTCCATTACACCCATGCTAGAGCCTGTTAATAGCCAGCCATTGCGCACACCAAACCCCGGGCCAATAAGGGGTGCGGCATCAGGGGTGAAGGTGATGGGGCCATTAACAATGGTTTTTATGCCCGCTTCCTGTAAGGCGGGTACGCGTTCCATAGCCATGGACATAATGGGTAACATGGCATCCAAATCAGGTGGCAATAACTCCATGCCAAAGGCCTTAGGCACCCGATCTATAGACCAGGGAATACCGGCCTTTTCATAGCTACCAAAGATAAACCCATCACCCTCCTGACGTAGATACCAGCTTTCTTCTGGGTCACGTAACATGGGTAATTCCCGTTCTAATTCCGCTACAGCGTCGAGTTTATCGGTGACCAAATACTGATGCAGCATAGGCACCATAGGTAAGTCCATACCCATCATTTGGCCGACTTCATAACCCCAGGTGCCGGCGGCATTGACTAGGTGCTGAGTTGTAAATTGACCTTTATCGGTGCTTACTAACCAACTGCCATCGGCATTTTGCTGGGTTGCGGTAACACAGGTGTGGCGCATAATGTCAGCACCTCGTTGGCGTGCGCCAGCAGCCATGGCTTGGGTGGCTTGGCTGGGGTCGACATAGCCATCCCAGGGCTCATATATGCCACCTAGTAAACCATCACCTTGCAAAGTTAAGGGGTGCAGTTTAGAGAGATCTTGGGGTGCAATTATTTCGAATGGAAAACCTAAAAATTCGCCTAAACCTAGCACCTGTCGAAATTCATTCATGCGATCGACACAACGGGTCACACGCAAAGCGCCACACTGGTGAAAACTGACCGGTTCTCCCGTATCTGCAGTTAATTCACCCCCATATAAACGGGCACTGTAGGCGCGCATATTCATGATCGTAGGAGAGTGGGCAAAATGCGTGCATAAACCTGCGGCATGCCAAGTGGAACCTGCGGTGAGCTCGTTTTTTTCTATTAACAAGATGTCTTGCCAGCCTAATTTGGCAAGATGATAGAGTAGGGATACGCCCATGGCGCCGCCACCAATGATGATGAGTTGTTTGCTATTGCTCATTGGGTAAGTCTCTCATGCGCTGATGAAGGGGATCGTAAGCACTCTGCTCAAGTATTCTGGCTGGGTATTTTTGCCCTGCTACCAGCACATAGCAGTGTTTGTTATTGGTGCTTTGGTTAGTGAAATTGCTGTCCAAGTAAGCCATACACAGGCTGGTATTGGTGCGAGCCCCTTGGGCCCCGGACGTTGTATGCCCTAGCAATTGCCCACTTGGGCAATACACGGGTTCGTCGTGGTAGAGCAAGGGCGTAGGAAGATGGGTAGCGGTGATTTGTAATAGCCTTCGCTGACTAGCAACCCCCCTGGTCGCTAGTTCTGCCAATGCTTGGTGGCCGGTAAATGGGTGGTTTAGATCAACGGCAAACATCAGGTTGGCACTGAGCGGATTATCATTTGGGCCTATGTCATGACCCCAGTGGACAAAGCCCTTTTCCATCCGACAGGCATCAATGGTGTGCATGCCAATGGGCCTTAATCCATAGGCTGATCCGCGTTGCATTAGGGTTTCATAGAGATAGGCAGCAAATTCTGTTGGACAATAAAGTTCATAGCCATTTTCACCCACAAAGCTAAGCCTAGTGATGCGCGTAGGGACCATGTCGATACCCATGTGGGCGACTTCACCAAAGGTCAGTTGGCTTGGGGTATGGCTACCGAGGCATAGGT
>JAERSU010000121.1 GCA_016845445.1 Oceanospirillaceae bacterium
GTACCAAATAAATTATGGACGCTCGTCCATATTAAACTCATTGGCATTAATGTCAATAACCTAATGCTTGTCGCTGCTTGGCAGACCATGCCTGACTGAGGCGATCAAGAATGATGGCTAACAAGACAATACCCGTACCACTGGCTAAGCCTGCACCGGTATCGGACATATTTAAAGCATTAAATACTTCACGCCCTAAGCCGCCACCACCAATCAATGGCGTCACCACCTGCATGGCCAAAGCCATCATGACGGCCTGATTAAAGCCTAACATGACACTTGGTAAGGCCATAGGCAGCTGCACCTTTAGCAAGGACTGCCTAGTATTACTACCAAAGGAGGTGGCCACCTCGTTGTAGGTGGCTGGAATTTGAGAAATGCCCAAACTAGTCAAGCGAATGACAGGCGGCAAGGCATAGATTACCGTGGCGATGACGGCAGAAACGATATTGCCACCAAAGAACATAAGCACAGGTATCAAGTAAACGAAGCTAGGCAAGGTTTGCATAGCATCAAGTATTGGGCGCAAAAGCATGTCAGCGCGGCGACTGCGAGCCGTGAGAATGCCCACGGGCATGCCTATAACAAAACAAATAAGCACAGAAACCAGGACGGATGACAAGGTCAGCATGGCTTCTTCCCATAAATCACTGGCACCTATAAACAGCAGCAGCAACGAGCACACTAGGGCAAAGCGCCAACCAACGGAGAGCCAACTAACCAACACAAATACCGCCATAACAAAATACCAAGGCAGATGGGTCAGATAGACATCCAAAGGATGCAACATATACAAGTAAACGAAGGTTTTAAGGCCCTTGGTAAAGGCAATAAAGGTTGGATTAACAGTCAGCCAGGCCACCATCTCGTCCACCGGTTGGCGCATGGAGAAGTGCCAGTCTTCATGGGCATGAAATACCAATCCCAGACTATCCAACCACCAAATCAATAGGATTAGGCTAACTGTAGAAATAAAATACCCATGGCGACGAAGCCAAGCGCTCAGGCCACTTGCAACTGCATGAGACAGCCAACGCAAGCCAAACAATACTAACAAAGCCCACAGCTCTACCCAATATTGAGACACACGGCTGACGGCGTACCAGATTGCATTAATAAAGGTTTCCACGCCCAGGGCAAGCGGGTTGTATTGCCATGACTGAGGCAACAGGCGAAAAAGAATACGATCACCCTTGTATTCCCCGCGTTTTGGCGCAGCTAAAGCTAGGCTTAAGCGGTCGAAAATAATGGCCATAAAGACAATACATAGGCCCGCTTCTAAGGCCCAACCGACCTTGAGCTTATAGATAGCCTTCCATACTTCTGAACCCAAGCCTTCGGCGCCGATAAAGGTTGCCAATACAACGAGCCCCAAAGCCATCATAATGGTTTGGTTAATACCCATCATGATACTGGGCAAAGCCAAAGGAATCTGCACTTTAAATAACAACTGCCGCCGGGTAGAGCCATAAGAAGTGGCCGCCTCAATGGTATTGGCCGGTACCTGACGAATACCCAAGCTAGTGAGTCGAATCACCGGTGGCAGAGCATAAATCATGGTGGCAATGATCGCAGGCGGGCCACCAATACCGAAAAAGAACACCGCAGGCAGCAAATACACAAAGCTAGGCATGGTCTGCATGGTATCAAGTATGGGTTTAACCACCGCTTCCACACGATCACTTTGCGAGCACCAAACCCCCACCAACAAGCCAATCATCACCGACGCAATAACCGCCAAACCCATCAAAGCCAGAGTTTGCATGGCCGATTCCCATAGACCCACACCATTCCAAAACAACACCCCCACTAAGGTCAACAGGGCTAACGGCAGCCCGCCAAAATGCAAGGCTGGCAAAACAATCATTGCGGCAATCACTAGCCACGGGGAGAGCAGGAAAAAGTCTTCCACCAGATAGAGGAGCTCTTCAATACCACCAGCAATCCAGCGGGTAAACCAACGGTAGTTCTTCTTCAACCAGTCTTCGGCATCATTGACCCACTCAACAAAGGCGAATGACTCTGTGATGGCAGGCGGAAATACACTGGCACCTTCTGCCAAGCTAAGCAGCAACAAGGAAATAAGAAAACCTATACAAGCTAAACCTAGGGTCCAGTACAGGCGAGGCAGTTCGGACTGCTTGGATGCACGCAAAGATGGAGGCATAATAATGGCAGGAAATTCCTTTTTGTTAGATTTATTGTCAGCAAAATATGCGCTTCTAGACATAGCTATGTCAATAGTAAAAATCAACAAAATGGACAATCGTTCAATTTTATTCTTGCTATACACCTTTATGTGTGGCAAAAATGCATTGATCAATAGCAAAATAAGAATGACATTATGGAAAAACAGGGCACCATTCGCTGTGAGAACATGTGGAAAATCTTTGGGCCGCACCCGCAGCGGGTACTTAACTCATTAGAACCAGACCAAACACGTGCCCAGGTGCAGGCGGAAAATGGCCATGTTATCGCTGTTAAAGACGTTAGTTTTGCCATACAAAAAGGCGAAACCTTTGTCGTAATGGGCTTGTCTGGAAGCGGTAAATCCACCCTGGTGCGCTGCCTCTGCCGACTCATTGAGCCGACTGCCGGCAACTTTTATATTGATGAGCAAAACGTCACCACCATGAGTAAAGCCGAACTCATGCATCTGCGGCGCCATAAATTAAGCATGGTATTCCAACATTTTGGCTTGTTTCCCCATCGTACAGTATTAGAAAACATTGCCTATGGACTGGAAGTACGCGGCACCCCCAAACATGATCGCTTAGCAAAAGCCGAAGAAGTCCTGCAAATGGTAGGCCTTGGTGGCTGGCAAAACAACTATCCCCGCGAGCTATCCGGTGGCATGCAACAACGGGTAGGCCTTGCCCGAGCTCTAGCTGTGGACCCAGATATTTTAATCTTTGATGAGCCCTTTTCGGCCTTGGATCCATTGATTCGCCGAGAAATGCAAGACGAACTACTTTCTATTCAAAAGCTAGTAAAAAAGACCATGATATTTATCACCCATGACTTTTTAGAAGCCATTAAGATGGGCGATCACATTGCCATTATGAAGGATGGCGAAATATCTCAAATAGGCACACCCGAAGAGATCGTGGCCAACCCTGCCAACGATTATGTGCAGGAATTTACCGAAGACGTGCCGCGCTACAAGGTGCTAAGTGCAGGCAAAGTCATGCGCAACCAAGTGTCCGATCTAGCCCAACAGGCACTGCATGAGCAAGACTTAAAATTTAGCACCGAAGACAAGATAGAAGATTTGATCGAAGCTGTCTTGGAGCAGTCTCATCCCATTGCCGTGTGCGACAGCCAAGGTACAGCCGTAGGGGAATTAGACCAGGCTATCATGCTGCAAGCTATGCATGCACGATCCTAATAAGTTACTAGAAACACTATGTATCCAGAAGCCAATCTACTTAGCGGTGGTCAGCTAGTTGTAAAAACCCTTGAACACCTTGGCTGTGAACGTATTTTCAGCGTCCCCGGGGAAAGCTATCTTGAGGTACTAGACGCCCTCTATGACAGCCCCATAAATAACACCATTTGCCGTCAGGAAGGTGGTGCCGCCATGATGGCAGAGGCTTGGGGAAAAGCCACCAACAGCCCTGGGATTTGTTTTGTCACCCGTGGCCCGGGCGCCACTAACGCCAGTGCAGGCCTGCATGTGGCACAACAAGATTCTACCCCCATGATCCTCTTTATAGGTCAGATCAATAGCGCCATTAGGCATCGAGAAGGCTTTCAAGAACTCGACTACCGGCAAGTATTTGGCAGCATGGCTAAATGGGTGGCAGAGATTGATAGCGCCGAGCGGGTGGAAGAAATGGTGGGCAGAGCCTGGTCTATCGCCACCAGTGGCCGCCAGGGCCCAGTGGTATTGGTGCTGCCTGAAGATTGCCTAGCCGAGCAGGCAAAATTCAATGCTAGCAAACCAAGAATCAGCCCAGTGAGCTCTGCCAGTGAGGACCAGCTAAAGCAGCTTACTCATATGCTTGATCAAGCCAAACAACCCCTCGTTATCGCTGGCGGCAGCGGTTGGGGTGCATCATCTTGCCGGCAATTACAAGCATTTGCAGAGAGTTTTAATCTGCCAGTGGCCGTGTCGTTTCGACGGCAGATGTTATTTGATCACCTGCATAGTCATTATGCTGGCGATGTCGGTCTTGGCATCAATCCCCAGCTAGCCGAGAGTATTCGTCAAGCCGACGTTGTTGTGCTTTTCAATGCCCGCTTTTCCGAAGTGCCTTCGCAAAACTACAGTCTGCTAAACATACCCTATCCCCAGCAACAACTGATTCATATCTACCCGGATAGCAATGAACACGGCAAACTATACGCAGCAGATCTGAATATTATCGCCACGCCAAAGTCACTTTTGTCGGCCTTGCAGAATTATCGCAGCACCCATCGCGCAGTACGCCAGAGCCACGTGGAACACTGTCATAATAACTATTTAAGCTGGTCCGAGTTACCCCAACGGCAGTACCCGGGAAGCGTGCAGATGCCCTACATTGTCAACACCATGCAAGCTCTCCTGCCCGAGGATGCCATCATCGCCAATGGAGCCGGTAATTACGCCACCTGGATTCATCGATTTTGGCGTTTTCGTCAATACGGTACACAGTTAGCCCCCACCTCTGGCTCCATGGGCTATGGTTTGCCCGGCGCTATTGCTGGCAAATTGGCTAATCCCGAAAAGACCGTGGTATGCATGGCCGGTGATGGCTGTTTCCAAATGACCATGCAAGAACTAGCGACGGCTGTACAGGCACAAGCCAATATCATTGTTATTCTCATAGACAATGGCATCTATGGCACTATTCGCATGCATCAAGAAAAACGTTTTCCAGGCCGCGTTAGTGGGACGCATATGGTGAATCCAGAGTTTGCCCAATTAGCCGATGCCTATGGCATTTTCAGTGCCAAAGTCACCTGCAATGAAGACTTCATAGTGGCTTTAGAACAAGCATTGCATGCCCAAAGCCCAAGCCTGATTCATGTCGTGATTGACCCGCAAACCATCACACCAGGGCAAACCATTGAGGAAATCCGGCAGGCTTCGCAGCCTAAACAGACTAATGATTAGGCGGATGTACTTGATCCACGGGGGTGAAGATAATTTCCACCAAGCAGGCACCGACGATGAGTGCCGCACCAATCCACTCCATCATAGATAGAAGCTCACCTGGCAACAAAATACTTGCCGAGATAGCGGCCACTAACACCTCGGACATCATCAACAAACCAACACGACCAGGTGAGAGAAACTTTTGCGCCCAGATCAACAGCACAGCACTAGGCATAATGAGCAATACCGATACACCCAGCGCTACGGGCATGGCAGCCAATAGTTGTGACTGGGTAGGCCAAGGCAGGTCACCCAGCCAATAACCCAGTAACATAGCACCCACTACAATGGAGGCACTTTGAAAACTAGCCATGGTGGCTAGGGGCACCTTGGGTAAGCGTTTGATCATGGCCGCGCCGACGGCCCAGAAGATGCCAGATAACAGGCCAAATAGATCGCCTATATTCCAATCACTTGCAGGCCCGTCCGTCACCATAAAACCAAGGCCTGCCAAACCCCCAAAGATAGCAATCCAGCGCGGCAAATTGGCTTTTTCCTGCAGCCAAAGCAAACCAATGATAGTGGCCCAAATAGGGGTTAGATAATAAAACAAGGTCGCCCGCATCACTGAGGTATAGATCAAGGCAGCCCCATAGAAAGCGAAGGCAAAGCCCGTTAATAAACCGATTACCAAGGCCGCACCTAGGTGATCTCGACTACGTTTACCACGGGCAATTGCCCAGGCAGCAAAGAGAAATATGGGGGCCACGTTGAGCAAGGCCACAGGCCAGGCTCCACCTATGCCAAGGCCTTCTAAATAGCGTAACGGCACCCAATAAATGCCCCAGATGGCCGCCCCCGCCAACACTGACATGGACGCAAATTGAGTGGAAGGTGAAGATAAAGACATAGACGTTCATTGCCAACATGTAGTGCCTGAGATAAGCAGCCACTATACCGATAGAACTATTTGCCTAGCAAGAACTAGTATATTATTTGTCCATATTAGTCAGATAAAACAGCCATGCTGGGAAATAAAATATGCTTCAATCACCTTCATTGTCGCCACAGGCAGAGCATTTTCTTGCTAACTACCCATTCGACAAGCAGGCCACTGATTTTGACCGTATAAGTGACATTCGTATGGCCACCCAAGCTGGTTTCCAGCCTGCTGCTGCTAGAGCCATTAAACGCCACCAACTGCAAATTGAGCACACCACCATAGCCGGCGTTGAGGTAGAACGTATTACCAGCCATGCCACAGATACCATCAAAGGCACAATGATGTATATATTCGGTGGTGGGTTTATAGTAGGTTGCCCGGCAAGTGACTACCCAATTATTGGCGCCCTAGCTGAATACTGCCAGCTAGAAATCTACGCCCCAAAATATCGTTTAGCTCCAGAACACCCTGCCCCCGCCGCTGCCACTGATTGCTTTGCCGTTTGGCAAACCATTACTCAACAAACCAGCAAACCACTGTTCCTGGCGGGCGAATCTGCGGGGGGCAACCTAGCACTAGTTATCGCTCAGCAAGCGATTGCCACGAATAGTCGTTTACCCAACGCCATGGCCCTGCTTTCACCGGCCGTTGATTTACGTACCGATGAATCTCTATTTGCACCAACCACTCACAGTGACCCCACCCTTGCATTTAGGCGCATAGGCGAAATCGCCCGGGCTTATGCGCACAACAAAGATCTGACCAAAGCCCATATATCCCCCTTATTTGGGGACATGCAGGGACTACCACCAAGTATTATCACCACCGGCACCCGAGACCTACTCATGGCCATGTGTTTACGCTTATATCGGCAACTTAAACGCACTAACGTGACCGTTGAGTGCCACGTTTGGGATGGCTTGTGGCACGTGTTTGAATACTATGATGACTACCCGGAAGCCGATGAATCTTTGCGAGAAATTGCGGCTTTTTTAAACCAATATTGTGGCTCAATGGAACCTAATCTCAGCAATAATCTTCTTGCATAAATTCATCACATGGTGGCGGAAGAAATCTTTTTAACCTTACCAGTGGTAATCATATGCGGCGCCTGACGAATGCTCGCTGCCTTGGTGTAGCCTCCCAGAGAACGCTTTAACACCACGACCAAGACTTGCCAATTAGTACGCCAAAAACCAGGGTCTGGTTGCGGTAATTGATCCGCTAAGGCAGCACCTAACTGAGGCAACTTATAAAAAGGCACCGCCAAGTACACGTGATGCTCAATATGGCAATTCATATTGCAATACAAAAACCGACCTAACCAATTGGTTTCAAAGGAGCGGGTGCTGTCTACTATGGACGGTGAATCTTCGGCCATCTCAACGTGTTGAATCAGAGTAAACATCAACATCACCGGCGCCCCCAATAAGCGCGGTAAGACTAGATACCACAATAACCATGCCTGCCCCAAGCCAACAATCAAATACCCCAAGAGCCCATAGGCTAACAGCATGAGGCGTGCATTACGGATCATTTTAGGTAGATCTTTAGCTGGACTCACCTGCTGAACGATCAAGGCAGGCTTAGCCAACACCAGCTGTAGCATGGTGCGCACATGAAACATCATCAGGGCCACTCCACTCACTTCCAACAACCAATTCTTAAAGGTCATGGGTGTAGCAAAAGGCATCTGACTATCCACATCCACATGCCAAGTATAGGCATGATGATTGGTGTGGGTGTGCTGGCGATGCAGGGGTTCTTCCATATAGATAAAAGAGGTCACCCACAAAAGCATGGTATTAGCCCAGCGTTGCTTAAACACCGTATTATGCGCTGCCTCATGAGATAGCGCATAGGCAGGCACGGTCAGCACCACCCCCAACACCAGCATCGCTGGCCAGCGCCAAATACTGTCACCACCTGCCCATACCAAGGCCGCCGCCGCTGCCAGCAGCAAAGTCCATTGCAATAAATAGCTGATCGCAGCCCCATTATCGCGACGGATCAGTTCACGTAACTCATCAGCAGGTAGCTCTATTTTTGAACTTTGAGCGTTGGTAAAATAATCTGGCTTCGGAAGGTGTGGGATAGGCATGATGCTCTCAATGATTGCTATTGTGATGGAGAGCAATGATAGTAACTAGGCTTCATTAGATGCCAATGATTTAAATACGGCCTCAGGGCCCAGTAATTTGATCAATCGATACAGTAAGCAGATTATTTAAATATCCAACCATGAAACCACTTGGTAAAGCGCGGCATGGCAATGTAGGACATGGTGAACATCACCACCAGGGTCACCAGCAAGGTGCGCACTGGCAAGCTAAAACCCGCTAACTGATCACCAAACAGCCAAAATATGGCCGTGACGATAGGATACAATGCCAACCAGCTCACCAGCGTCATACGCAGTTTATTGGGCATCACTGGATTGCGAGGTTCTGGCTGATCCAACTGGAACCAGGTAGCGATACCTTCTACTGACTGCAAGCGGGTTTCTTCCACAATGAGGCGCTCCATTTGGGTAATTAAAGTCAGGCGAACGCTTGAGCGATTCCACTTTTCAAGGCTTAATCTGTCAGCAAACTTGAAGACAATGCGATATTCCGGATCTTCCTTGTTAACCGGCCGAAACATACTGGTGCCTAAATAACCATCAAAGCGACTAGCAGCAGCTGTCATACGCTCACTTAGGGTTTCAAACTCTACCTCGAGGCCTGCTTTCACACGCCTGGAAATAACAATTGTCTCAACTTGTCTGGCGTCAAAATCAGCCATAGGATGCACCTATAATTTGTCTATGTGGGCAGCGATTTTAGGCCATGCCGCTAAACCTTTGGCATGTAAGTCGGCTAACAATTCAGGGGTAAAATCACTACTCACCCCAGTGACGTAGGATTCACGTTGACGGCAGCGGTTAAACCAATCCATTACCCGCGGCGCATCCTTAAGCATGTCGTACCAACCGAACTGATGTACTGTCTGAAAATAAGGTGCGACGACAATATCAGCAAGACTAAACTCATCGCTAACCAACCATTGATGCTTGGATAAAGCCTCTTCCATTTTAGATATAGTGTCCATATATACCTGCACTGCACCCACCACATCGGGGGCATCTAAACCCATTTCGGCTAACCTCTTTTGCCTTTCACGACGCGGTTTCTCGGGCACTTTATCGAGCAACTTCTGGCGCTCTTCTAGGGTCATTTGCATGAGTTTTGGGCGCATCACCAGAGGCCACTGCAGGGCACCACAGGATGGATGCAATTTGCCATCCACCTGCTTCATCCACAGGCGCATTTGCGCACAGGCAACGGCTGAAGCAGGCTTTAATGAATGCTCTGGAAAGGCATCATCGAGGTATTCACAAATGATACTGGATTCTATAATCGGCACCGACTCATGCACCAGCGTGGGTACCACACCCAAGGGATTTAACTTTAAATACTCTGGTTTGAGATTCTCTTTATTGGGCAAGTCCACATGGTGAGAGGTATAGCTAAGGCCCTTCTCTGCCAGCACGATACGTACCTTTTGTGCACAGGGGGATAACGGATGAGTGTATAGTTCCAACATGGCTTAGCTCCTCAATCAATTAGGTAAAGCGTACCGAAGCACTACCGATACCACCAATGGAGACACTCATAAAGTCGCCCGCCTGCACCGGTTCTAGTGGCACTAATGAGCCTGACAGAATCACTTCACCAGCGTTAAGAGGAATACCAAATTCACCGAGGGTATTGGCCAACCACATGACACAGTTTACCGGTGACCCCAAGGCCGCAGCACCCGCTCCCGTTGACAGCAATGAGCCGTTCTTTTCTACCACCATGCCCACCGTGCGCAAATCGACACTGCGGGGACTTACGGCCGTGTCACCCAGGACAAATAAACCGCAGGAGGCATTGTCGGCCACGGTATCCTGAATCTTGATGCGCCAGTCTTCCACGCGCGAATCGACCACCTCAAAACAAGGCATCACACATTCCGTAGCGGCAATTACATCGGCTGCTGTTAAACCTGGACCCAACAGATCTTTTTTCAGAATAAAGGCGATTTCACCTTCCGCTTTGGGTTGAATGAGCTTAGTGGAAATGGGCATTTCTTGCCCCTGACTATAGGCCATGCCATCGGTCAAAAAACCAAAATCAGGCTCACCCACCCCTAGCATGTTTTGCACTGCCTTTGAGGTTAGGCCTATCTTCTTACCAATAATGCGTTCACCTGCAGCGACGCGACTCTCGGTAATGATTTTTGAAATCTGATAAGAATCCTCTACCCTAATGTCAGGATAACGTTCCGTCAGGGGCGCCACCGTAGTACGGTTTTGTAGTGCATCATACAACTC
>JAERSU010000122.1 GCA_016845445.1 Oceanospirillaceae bacterium
TGCACCTTTAGCCGGCGCCACCGCTCACATCAAGTTGCCCCAATAGGTTAATTTCGCCGCTCCTGCGCAAAGCTTGCCCCGCGAGCGCAGCGAGTGCTTTGGGTATCCATGCGCCTGCGGCATACCGTACATCCTGTACATAAAAAAGGCCTCCGAGTGGAGGCCTGAAAGCAGCAATAAAGCTAACTTAGGAAAGGGTTATAAACCGGAAACCTTTGGCATAGTAGCGCCATCTTCAATAGTCAGATAGCTAGACTGGGTCACTTGCACATAGGTGTTGGATTGGAAACCATTAAACTGGGTCGCTACTGATGAGGAATAAGCCCCCATTAAAGGCACTTCAATATAATCACCCACAGCAAGCTGTTCTGGCATGGGTAAATGGTGAGGCATCACATCGACGGAATCACAGGTCGGCCCGTACACGGTGAAATCCGCTACCTGCCCTGCTAAAGGCTGGTCACCGCGCCAACATAGGTAAGGCCAACCCATATTGCAGATATTCATTTCGGAAAAACCGCCGTAAACGCCATCGTTGATGAATACCTGCCCACCTTTACGACGATGAATCACTTTTACTAATAGGCTAACGGTATCGTTAACCAAAGCGCGCCCTGGCTCACAAACCAGCTGTGGAGCAACATCAAAGTGCTCGGCAACAGCGCTGTTAATTGCATCAAAGTAGTTATTTAAATCAGGCGCCTGACTATGCAGGTAGTTAGCGGCAAAGCCACCGCCGACATTTAAGCGATGCAATTCAACACCAGAAGCCTTTACGATACGCGCGGCACAGGCAATGAAATCACTATAAGCCTTGGCTTCTGTGCACTGGGTGCCTGGGTGAAAAGTTAGGGAAGGTTTGAAACCCGCCTCTGCTACTAGACGTAACAAAGCAGCTGCGTCAGTTTCATTAGCCCCAAACTTACTGTTTAGATCCAACTGCACATCGTGTTTTTCCGGCGCGACAAAGCGTACAGATAATTCCGTTTCACTAGGATTTGGCACCTGACGCTTTAGTTTTTCAAGTTCCAGTTCGTCATCCAAAGAGAAACAGCGTACGCCGTGGTCAAACCAGGCCTTGGCAATGGCAGCCTCAGTTTTGATGGGATTATGATAGTGCAGAGCGACACGCTTACCGGCCTGCCAAGCAAGGCCTTGTACCAATTCAATCTCTGCTAGTGAGGCGACATCGAAAGCCTGCATGCCCTGCTCCAGCATGGTCTGAATGATCATGGGATTAGGATTGGCTTTAACCGCATAGGTGACGAGACCTGGAAAGCCTGCCATAAAGCGTTGCACATTGCCTTCTAACAATGGACGGTGAAACAGATACAAGGGCAATTCCGGCTGTTGCTGCTGTAACAGGTGACTGGTAGTGGTATAGATTGCGGTCATAACGCGGCCTTGAGTTAGAGTCTTAATGAGCTCATTATCCACCTCTAGCACCGTCAAAAATAGCGCCATTATGTTCTTTATGTTAATATTTTTAATCACTTTGACGTATAGACTTTCAAAATGAATATAAATCTCACCCCACAAGACCACAAACTCATTCAACTATTGCGTCACAATGCTCGCAGTTCAGTGACCGAGTTGGCCAAGGCCATGCACCTGTCGCGCACCACGGTGCAACAACGTCTATCGCGCCTAGAAGACAGAGGCGTCATCCAGGGCTATACGGTTAGGTTGTCTCCAGAAGCCAAGGCGCGCAGCATCAGTGCCCACGTAATGGTCAAAGCCGATAGCCGCGACACCAGTGCAATGTGCCAAGCGCTGGCAGAGATTCCTCAAATTGATACGGTCATGAGCGTTAGTGGACGCTATGATTTCATTGTGATTATTCGGGCTGTTGATACCCAGCAACTAGACACCGTGCTGGATGAGATGTGGGAAATTGATGGCATCACCGATACGGAATCTTCCGTGGTGTTATCCACCAAACTGGATCGGCGTTAATGCTAATTGGCTTGATAGCCATCTAGTTCTTTGATGCAGTCTTCTAAGCCATCCATAGCTGCATTGTATACCTGCCTACGACGACGTATCACGTAGGCGATGGAACCTAGTTCGCCAAATTCACCTGCTGGCAACTCACGCAATTCAGCTGGCATGGTGCGCCGATTAACTGCGGCAATGCCTAACCCATCTTTTACGCCCCGAAAAATCACCTCATGACTATTACACTCAAGTTGGATATAGCCAGTCTTTTGGCGACTGGCTAAAGCTTTGCGCATCATGGGTAGATAAAAACAGTCGGAGCCAAAACTCACTAAGGGCAGGTGTTGCAGATCAGCGTAGTAGGCATCCTTGGCCCCAACCCAAACTAATTTATCGTACCACAAAAGGGTATCATCTTCTTTGACCTGGTCTGGCGTCACCCTTAGCAAGGCCATATCAAGCTCGTCCTTGCGTAGCTTCTCTTGCAAAATAAGGCTTTGGTCAATGGTCACTTGCAAAGTAAGTAAAGGGTGTTGAAAACGAAAATCACTAATCAGGTCAGTCATACCGGCCAAGGCCACATTCTCTGCTGCTCCCAAGCGAATGTGGCCTTCCATAGTGGACCCATTTACGCTACCTACGGCTTCATCATGGAGCGACACCAAACGCTCGGCATAACTCATTAATTGGCGCCCACTTTGGGTTAATAGATACTCATGGCCATCGCGGTTAAACAGCTTCTTACCCACCTTCTGCTCAAGCCTTTTGAGCTTGTGACTCACGGCCGACTGACTCAAATACAAACGCCTAGCAGCACTATTAACGCCACCATCATTGATAGCATGATAGAAAACCCTTAAGGATTCGATATCCAGTCGCATAACAACACCACACATGACAAAAATTAATTTAATTTAAATATATATGTCATTTGTGAATCATGCAAGGTTCCAACACAATGACCATACGATGATCAAAACTAGCCACGCACCCCATGCAAAGTACATCAAAACAAAACCAAATTATTATGGCAGGCAGCCTTATTGTGGCTGTCAGCTACGGCTGGGGGCGCTATAACTACGGCCTATTTTTACCCTATATTGAAGCCGAATTTGGCTTAGATACAGTTGGCCAAGGTCTCATTGCCAGCCTTTCTTATAGTGGTTATCTGCTTATGACCCTATTCGCTTCCTTGTTTGCCGCCCGCTTGGGGCCAAGAGCAATGATCACCACGGGTGGTATATTGGCAACACTAGGGTTATGGCTTGTCTACCAAGCCAACAACATTGTTATGCTGACCATAGGCTTAACCATAGCCGGCATCAGCCCTGGGCTGTGCTACACGCCCTTGTCAGAGGTCGCCGTGCGGGAGTTTCCCACCAGCAAACAGGCCCGAGCCTATTCATTGATGAATACCGGTACCAGCTTTGGCGTCATGGCAGCTGGCCCAATTGTTATCTGGTATTACGACATGTGGCGTGATGCCTGGCTTGCTTTCGCAGCCTTGGCTTTGTTAATTAGCCTCTGGAATGCTTGGCTCATGCCGGGTAGAAATCCCAACATTGCCCAACCAGAAATTAGCCTACGTCGATTTATCAACAATCTATTGAAACGCCAACACAGCACCAGCAATCACCGTCGTTTATATATATTCTCGTTTATGGTGGGCGTGAGCTGCTCCATCTATTGGACCTATGCCGTCATCACCTTAAGCACAGAAATGCAGCTAGAGACAGACGCAATCGCCACCTTTTGGATTCTATTAGGCATCTTTGGTGTGGTCGGCGGCATAATCGGTGACATGGTGCGACGATTCGGCTTTAACAAGAGCCTGCTAACCCTAAGCCTTGTGCTGAGCGGCTGCCACCTCATTATTTATCTGCAGCCTAGCTATTATGCGGCCTTATTATCTTCTGCTAGTTTTGGCGCTGCCTTTATCGCCCTCACAGGACTAGCCGGTATCTGGTCGGTACAAGCAGCGCCAGACAACCCAGCAAGAACCTTTGGGTTTGCCTTTCTGAGCATGTCCATTGGGCAATTTGTAGCTCCATTTGTCATGGGCATCATTGCTAACTACACCAGCTTATCCGATCTATTTCTTCTCGCCTGTGGGCTCTTTGCTGCTATTAACCTAACTCGACCAAAGCATGATTTCCACACCCATGGATAGTATTTAACCAAGCCATATCCGCCTGCAAATCACCAATGTTATTCGCCACCCACTGATCGTCATAATAGGTATCCAAATAACGTTCGCCACTATCGCACATAAGGGTCACAATGGACCCTGTTTCTCCTCGGGCCTGCATGGCTTTGACCACCTGCAAGGCACCCCATACATTGGTACCGGTGGAAGCCCCTGCCTTGCGGCCTAAGATAGGCTCCAACCAACGAATGGTGGCAATACTGGCAGCATCAGCAACCTGTAACATGCTATCAATGACATCGGGTTGAAAGGACTTTTCTACCATTGGCCTGCCAATGCCTTCGATGCGGCTAGAGGCATCAATACTGCTAGTCAAATCACCACTGGTATAGCCCGGATAAAAGGCTGAATTTTCTGGGTCCACCACCAACAACTGGGTAGCATAGCCTTTGTAACGGATATAGCGCCCAATGGTCGCCGAAGTACCGCCAGTGCCAGCACTCATAACAATGGTACTGGGCACAGCATGGGGCTCATGCTGCATCTGGGCAAACATGCTTTCGGCAATATTATTGTTGCCACGCCAATCAGTGGCACGTTCGGCATTAGCAAACTGATCCATAAAATAGCCACCCTTCTCAGCCGCCAACTGCACAGCAGCATCGTGCATTTGCGAGGCCTTGTCGACAAAGTGGCATTGGCCACCACAAAGCTCTACCTGATGAATCTTACTTTTGGCCGTCGAACGTGGCATGACGGCAATAAACTGCACCCCAATTAAGCGGGCAAAGTAAGCCTCTGACACGGCCGTGCTACCGGAGGATGCTTCTATCACAGGGGTATGTTCACTGACTTTGCCATT
>JAERSU010000123.1 GCA_016845445.1 Oceanospirillaceae bacterium
GCTTGCAGAAAAATGCGAGATCTGCATATTCAACAAATCCTGATAGTCATCACTTAGGCGCGTTAAGCTAAAGGCACCATTATTCAATAACTGGCAGTTGTCTAGTTCCAGTACTCGCTGTTGCAATTCTGGGTGGTATGCCACCTGGCGACTAATCATCATGTCATCCAAGCGCTGCTGGCGAGATAGATCGTAGGCTTCCTGGATAAGCTCAGCAGAGTCATCCAAGGGGCCCGTGTGGACGACGATTTGAATGTTGAGTGTTGGCCGTCCAGCTTGGCTGCGGCGCTCATTATAGGCCTTGTATAAACCAAAGAAGAACTGCGCTGCGCACAGTGCATTCACACAATGGGTCATGTGTTCTAGGGGTTTATCAAAGGTGACTAGCACATCGTGGTTGTCTTCCGTTTCAATAGCGCCGCCATAGATGGCACAGACTTGGTCAACTAAACGTTGGTAAGCCTTTAATAGTTGGTGCTTTTCTTCGGCCACCATGGGGCCCTGGTCACGGGTGTTGACGTTAATGTAGAGCAAGCTTACTAGTGGGTTGTCGTCTGCGGCACTTAGTTGTGCTTTTAGGCCTGCTGGTGCCGGGGTGTTGGCTAGGGTGGCCTTGGGTTTATCCATTAATGGATCTGGATCGATAATGGGGTCTGGGTCTTCAGGCGTGCCACCAAATTGCAGGTCATCCATGGTTAAGATAGGTACCTGGCGGGTGAACTCCGTATCAATGGCTTGTGAGCTGTAATCACTCTGGCCTTCACGACCACCTAAGCCATGGCTTAACAGTGGGTCACCTATGTCAGAGCTGTCTGACAGTTCCTTGGCCAGGTCATGCAGTTCGTGATCAAAGGCGCCTGGGTCCTGCTGCTCTAGGCTGCTGGCTGGAATCACAGGCAAGCCAGTACCTTGCGGCATATCCAGTTCAAACTGCTGCTCGGTTTGGGCGTGTAGCATACGGTGCTCGTTAATGGAGTTAAAGCCCAGATTCAATATTCCCCATTCGTCCAAACGTTGATCATCCAAAGGTGGCGTGCGCTCATACAGGAGTAGCTGTTCTTGCGCCTCGTGCAAGGCTTGCATGGGGCGGTATAAACGGTTGCCGTACCACCAACCTACGATCAGGCTAAATAGCCCCAAGGCTAAGGTGCCGGGCCACATAAGCTGTAGCAATGCTTGCCAACTTGGTTGTAAATTAACTTCGCTGATCTTGATTTGTAGGCTGCCAAGGAGCACATCGTTGCTGCGGATGGTGAACTTTTCCAAGTTACGGCTGCCAAGAAAGCCTGCTTTAGCCAGCATCTTATCGTCAGCATTAAAGATGGCTGCGCCGCTAATGGTGTCGCTACCTATTAATTCCTGTAAGGAGACATTTAGACTAATAAGATCGTGGCGCAGGATTAAGGGAGCACTTAACTTGGCTAACTGATTGCCCAGCTGTTGTTGACTATGACGATGTTGTTCCCCTGCCACTGCCTGCATATGGCTATAGGTGAGGGTACCAAGGGCCAATAAACTACTCATAAACACCAGCAGGCTGATAAGCATGGTTTTCTGAACCAGGCTTATGCGGGATTGCATGTGTTGTTGTAGCGTTTGGGTGCGGTTGTGAGTTGTCACAATATAAACTTCGTCTAGGTCTAGCGCAAACCACACATTTTACACTGGAAGTGGTAAAATAATAAGCCACTTTTTTATTGTCTTTCGAGTATTGTCTCCATGTTTGCCAGTCTGACTTTGTTACATAAGTCACCTTCCTACCCTCAAGCCATCGCCGATCTTCTTCAACACCATAGTATTGCCACCAGCGCTAGACAACTCTCGCAACGTCTAGAGGCCTGTGCTTGGCAATGGCAATGGCAAACTCAAGCGCAGCCATCTAGCGAGTTTGTTAACGCCTTAAATGAGATATTGGCTGAAGATCGTGCGGACGGCATGGCCGACGCAGTGCTCTATTGTGCTGAGCAAGCCCCTGCTATGAAGCTGGCAGTTTTCGATATGGACTCAACCCTTATTCAAGCCGAGGTGATGGACCAGCTGGCCTTTGCGGCTGGCATCGGCGAGCAAATCTCGGCTATTACCGCCAGTGCCATGCGCGGTGAAATCGACTTTCAGCAGAGCTTTAAGCGACGTTTAGGGCTGCTTAAGGGTTTTGACTGTGGCCACTTGCAAGATATCTATGAGGCTATTGAGTTAATGCCGGGGGCCGAGCGGCTCATGACAAATCTGGTTAAGCAGGGCGTGCACACGGTGATTTTGTCCGGCGGATTTAGTTTTTTTGCCGATCAGTTTGCCACTCGTTTAGGTATGCAAGAAGCGCATTCTAATCCCTTGGAGCAGGTGGACGGTAAGCTCACCGGAGATATTTCTGTACCCATTCTGGATGCTGAACGCAAACTGGAATTATTAACAGAAATTCGCCAGCAACATGGCTGGCAGGTTGAACAGTCTATCGCCGTGGGCGATGGTGCTAACGACCTACCCATGCTTGGTGCCGCCGGCCTAGGCGTGGCTTTCCATGCTAAACCTTTGGTTATAGAGCAGGCACCTCATCATGTGAGCCACTTTGGTCTTGATAGTCTGCTCTATGTCTTGGGACTGTCTGACGACGAGCTAGTTGATTAGGGTCTTATGGGCTTTGCCCGGCTCTTCTTTGACCAGACGAGGCACTAGATAACCGGGAAGCCTGGCTTGCATTGCCTGGTGCAATTGCTTAGCTTCACTGCGTTCAACAAAAAAGTGCTGGGTACCCGCTACGTGATCAGGCAGATGCAGGTAATAGGGCAATATGCCCGCACTAAACAATGCTTGCTGCAAAGCGCACAAGGTTGCCACCTCATTATTGATGCCCTTGAGTAACACCGTCTGATTCAGTAGTGTGACACCGGCTTGCTTTAAACGCAGGCAGGCTGCATTGACTTCACTGTTTATCTCTTGCGCATGATTGCTATGGACAACCAATACCACCTGTAAACGAGAGTCAGCCAAGCGTTGACACAGGGCGGAGGTAATGCGCGCTGGCAACACAATTGGCAAACGGCTGTGAATACGTAGGCGTTTTATTTGTGGCAGCTTTTCAATTTCATCAAGTAGGGCAAACAGTGGTGTGTTAGTCAGGGCCAGAGGGTCACCACCACTGAGAATGATTTCTGCCAAATGTTCATCCTTAGCGAGCGTGGCAAGGCTTTGCTGCCATTGTGCGCGGCTGCGCTGTTGCTCTGCATAGGGGTAGTGGCGGCGGAAACAGTAGCGACAGTTAATGGCACAATGGCCTGCGGCTATTAGCAGGGCGCGGCCCTGGTATTTATGCACCACCCCAGGGGCAGGATTGTAATCGGCTTCCGCCAAGGGGTCCTGGTTGAATTCGGCATGTGTTTCTGCCTCGGCAGACTGGGCCAATACCTGCAACAACAAGGGATCTTGTGGGTTATTTGGCTGCATACGGGCAGCATAGCTAGTTGGTACAAGGGTGTTAAACCCTTGCTCATCTGCCAACATGGCTTGGCAGTCTTGCTGGTTGAATTGCAAATACGCGAGCAGGGCTTGTGGCGTACGAATGGACTGGGCAAATTGTTGCCGCCAAGTCTGTTCTTCTGCTTGTTGCTCAGGAGAAAGGAGAACATGGCCCCTTGTTGCCAGTTGAGACTCAACTTGTGCGGCAGTTTCAGGTATCATTAGCTGGTTTTTCCGATATTAAATTAATTTGAGCAACACAATGGCGAATTATAGCACTAACGAATTCAAGAATGGTCTGAAAGTAATGCTGGAAGGCGACCCATGTTCCATGGTGGATGTGGAGTTTGTGAAGCCAGGCAAAGGTCAGGCATTTACGCGGGTAAAAATGAAGAACCTGAAGACTGGTCGCACCTGGGAGCGTACCTTTAAGTCTGGCGAAAGCATCGAAAGCGCCGACGTTATGGATCGTGACATGGAATACGTGTACACCGATGGTGAATTTTGGCACTTCATGCTCACCGATGGTTCCTACGAACAGTTTGGCGCTGATGCTGCCGCTGTGGGTGAGACTGAAAAGTGGTTGAAGGAACAGGAAGTCTACCAGGTTACCCTATGGAATGATGCGCCAATTTCTGTAGCGCCACCTAACTTTATTGAGTTAGAAGTCACGGAAACGGACCCCGGCCTAAAAGGCGATACGGCCCAAGGTGGCAGCAAGCCCGCCACTTTGCAGACCGGTGCCACTGTACGTGTGCCCCTGTTTATTGAGATTGGTGAAGTGTTGAAGATTGACACGCGTACTGGTGAGTACGTTAGCCGCGCTTAAGCACCAAATACCGTCATTGCGAGGAGCGTAGCGACGTGGCAACCTTGTCCAGGCGAAGTGCCATTCTGCTGGAGGATCGCTTCGCGTTGCTCGCGATGACAGCCAAGCGAAGTGCCATTCTGCAGAAGATCGCCTTGCGTTGCTCGCCATGACAGCCAAATATATATGTTAAATCCTACCTGGCAGCCCTCTGCTGATCTAACCATGCTGCGCGCCCGCGCGGAAAAGCTACAACAGATACGTGAGTTTTTTGCCCTGCGTGATGTGCTGGAGGTGGATACCCCGGTGCTGTCGCAGCATGGTGTCAGTGACCCGCACATTGATAGCATCGCCGCAGAATTTGTGCCGGCCGGTGCAGTTAGTGGAGAAACTCACTATCTGATGAGCTCCCCCGAATACGCTATGAAACGGTTATTGGCTGCTGGCAGTGGTTGTATCTATCAGGTGGCAAAGGCTTTTCGTAATGGCGAGGCTGGACGACGTCATAATCCCGAATTTACCCTGTTGGAATGGTACCGAGTGGGCTTTGGTTTAGATGCCTTGATGTGGGAAGTGGCAGAACTACTCGATCTACTGTTGCTGCCCGCCTACAGCCATATGCACTGGCATTATTGGACCTACAGTGATGCTTATCGGAACATCTTGGGTATTGATCCTTTAGATATGGATGACGAAGCTATCCGTGAGCTAGCCCTGCAACATGTTGATATTGATATGCCCACTGATACGCCTCGGGATACCTGGTTGGATCTACTCATGAGTCATTGCATCGAGCCAGCCTTGCCGGAGGGCTGCTTTATTTATAATTATCCAGCTAGTCAGTCGGCCTTGGCGCGCTTGGGTGTGGATATGCAGGGCCGTAGTGTGGCTCGTCGCTTTGAGGTTTATGTCGGTGGTGTGGAATTAGCTAATGGTTATCACGAGCTGATTGATGGCCAAGAACAGGCCCAGCGTTTTGGGGAAGATAATCGTCAACGGGCAGAGCTTGGTAAGCCCGCAATGCCAGCCGACCAACGCCTTGTGGATGCCTTGCAGGCTGGGGTACCAGATTGTGCGGGTGTGGCCATGGGCTTGGAGCGCATTCTCATGCTGGCCCACGGCAAGCAGGCTATTGCCGAGGTACTGTCCTTCGACTTTTCCCGAGCTTAAATGGGGTCTTGGGGTCAGACCTATGGTCTGACCTTGGCCGTAGGCCGATTGAAAATGTCGAGCTTGGTTAATTACTAGATCATAGGTTGTGCATCATAAGCGCACTAGGTGCGAGGTCAGACCAAAGGTCAGACCCCATTTAACTTGGCCAGCATCTGCCCCATGCGCGTTGTCACGCCCGGCTGTAATTCCGGGTTCCAGTCAACCGTGTCTTTAGGTAGGCACATGACCACGGTAGAGCCGAGCTTAAAGCGGCCCATTTCTTCACCCTTGCGGATAATAATCGGTGCTTGTTCGCCGTATTGCCATGCGCTTACCTGTTTGCCTGTCGGGCACACTAAACCGGCCCATGGGGTTTCGACACTAGCAACGATCATGGCACCGACAAGTACCATGGCCATAGGGCCGAAGTCGGTTTCAAATACACAAACCACTCTTTCGTTACGGGCAAATAGGCCCGGTACACCTTCGGCGGTGGCTTGATTGACAGAAAACAACTGGCCAGGCACGTGAATCATGCTTAGCAATTTACCGTCGCAGGGCATATGAATGCGATGGTAATCCTTGGGGGCTAAATAGATGGTAGTGAACTGGCCGTCTTTAAATGGCTCAGCTAATTCGGGGCTGCCACCTAGCAGACTGGTGACATCGAATTCTTGCCCCTTGGCCTGAAAAATCTTGCCAGATTTAATGTCGCCGATCTGGCTGATAGCACCGTCTACGGGGCAGGCCAGGTGGTTGTAGGTATGGTCAATTTGGCGTGCGTCTGGCTTCAGGCTGCGGGTAAAAAAGTCGTTAAAGTTGAGGTATTCTTTCAGGTCTTGGCGTTCTGCTTCGGCCATATTAACCTTAAACTGCTTGGCAAATAGTTTAATCAGCGGGTCTTTAATAATAGGTAGGCGGCTGTCTGCTAGAAAACCTACCAAGCGCGAAATCAGGTGCTGAGGCACAAGGTACTGCAGCATTATAAACAAACGATCTTTCATGGTGTTACCTGTTAAACTTATTGGTGAGTATCAAACTCGTCCAGAGAATCTTTAATATTAAAATAGCTGTCAAAACGCACGGGATCAATGGCACCCTTTTCCAAGGCCTCTAGTAGGGCACAACCTGGTTCGTGTTCATGGGAACAGTCACTGAACTTACAGTAGCCCAGGAATGGACGGAATTCACGGAAGGCGTCAATGAGGGTTTCGGCATCCATATGCCATAGACCAAATTCGCGTATGCCGGGGGAATCAATTAGATCACCACCATTAGGGAAGTGAAAGAGCTTGGCAGTGGTGGTAGTGTGTACCCCCTGCTCGTGGTATTCCGATAGCTCGCTAATTTTAAGATCCGTACCCGGTAACAGTACGTTAACAAGGGAAGACTTGCCGACCCCGGATTGACCTACAAACACACTGATGCGCTGGTTTAGAGTGGCATGCAGTTCATCAAGGCCAGACTGGGTTTTGGTAGAGGCACGGATGATGCGATAGCCTAGGTGTTCATAACGGGCCAGCATGGGTTCCAAGTGAGCAGCAGAATCGTCATCCAAAATATCCGTTTTATTTAATAGGATAATGGGTTCAATATCGCTGGCTTCAGCGGCCACTAGGTAACGGTCTACCAAATTGGCATGGGCATAGGGTTTGGGAGCAATGGTCACCACAATCTGATCAATATTGGCGGCCACAGGCTTCAAATCACCATATTTATTGGGGCGGCTGAGTTCACTGTTACGTGGATCTCGGGCAACGATTACTCCCGATTGGTCACTGGCTTCCCGCCAGGTGACACTATCGCCAGTGACTAGATGGCCCAGATTAGAGCGTAGTTTACAGCGAAATAGTTGACCTTGGTGTTCGCCTTGCATGGCTTCGACATCAATCTGAGCACCATAGTGAGCAATGATTAAGCCTTGTTGTTCTGGGCCTAAGTCACCGTGCTCGATAGCAGCATCAATGGCCTGGTCTTTTTTGCTGGCACGTTGGCGACGTTCGGCCTGTACCTTTTCGATTTGCCACTTTTGCCGGCGAGTTAATTTGCGTTTTGCCATGAAATTTTAAATTGGCTTAAGTATTGGGGTTTATTCTACCGCGAAGTGGGGCATAATTCAGGTTTAAATTTATGCTTATCACCGAAGACGCCGTTTTACCGCAGGGAAACACCATGAAACACCCCGATAATCTCATTTGGATCGATCTGGAAATGACAGGCCTAGAGCCAGAAACCGATGTGATTATTGAAATTGCCACCATTGTCACGGATGCCAACTTAAATGTTTTAGCCCAGGGCCCCTCCTTGGCTATTCATCAGTCCGATGACGTGCTTAATAATATGAACGCCTGGTGTGTTGAGCAGCATGGTAAGTCTGGGTTGACTCAACGGGTACGGGAAAGTGATATTAGTTGTGCAGACGCGGAGCAGATGACCCTTGCATTTTTGCGGCAGTATGTTGATGCAGGTGTGTCGCCAATGTGCGGCAACACCATTGGTCAGGATCGTCGTTTTCTAGTTAAGTACATGCCTGAGCTGGCTAACTACTTCCATTACCGTAACCTTGATGTGAGCACGCTCAAGGAACTTGCGCGACGTTGGCGCCCAGAGTTAGTGGACAACTTTACCAAGCAAGGTTCCCATCTAGCCATGGATGACATCATCGATTCCATAGCAGAACTGGCCCATTACCGCGAACACTTCCTGAAGATGGAAGCAGATAGCTAATTATGACCCTTGACGTTGAGGTGCAAGAGGTTTTTGGTAATTTATTGCGCAGTTGCCAAACCCTGCAGCTAGCAACCATTTCACCAACCGATGAAGCAGAAGCTAGTTATGCGCCCTACCTTTATGCAGACGGTAATTACTACATCTTCATCAGCGAACTAGCCAGCCATACGCAAAATATACTCTCTAATCCATGTGTCGGCTTGCTGTTAATTGAAAGTGAAGCAGAGGCCCGCAACCCCTTTGCCCGCAAACGTTTCAGCGCCCAGTGTCGGGTAACGGAAATTACCTCTAACGCAGCCAACTATCAATCTACTTTGGATCAACTAGAGCGACGCTTTGGCAGCACCATAGGCATGCTGCGCACCCTGCCAGACTTTCACCTATTGCAACTGCAGCCCATAGAAGGGCGCCTAGTCATCGGTTTTGGCAAAGCCTTTGAGCTACATGCTGCTCAATTATCTGATTTGCCTAAGCAAAGCTAATCCCTACCTTTTCTACTTCTTCAACTATATTTAATAGAGCATAACTGTATCAATAGTTGATAAAGGTATAATAAAGGTATATTTTTAGTGTGTGTTTTCGAGTTTGATGAATCAAAAAGCGAGACTAATCTAATTAAGCATGGCATCGATTTTTATCAAGCTCAGGCTCTTTGGCAAGATGCTGATGTCATAGTGATTCCTGCTCGGACAAGCCTAGAAAGCAGGTCATTGGTGATTGGTGAAATAGATAGCAAATACTGGTCTGCAGTGGTAACGAAACGCGATGGCGCAACGCGAATTATTTCGGTGCGTAGGGCGCGAAAAAGAGAGATTGAGCTGTATGAAAGCGAAAGACTTTGATGATGTTTTTGATGCTGGCGAAGAGGATGTTGTCGAGCATTTGGATCTTGAAAATGCTAGTCGTCCTAATCGTCAGCAAAAAAGAGTGAATGTAGATTTTCCTGTGTGGATGGTTGAATCCTTGGACGCAGAAGCAGCTAGAATTGGAGTAACTCGCCAAGCCATAATTAAGATGTGGCTGGCCGAAAAACTAGCTGCTTCAGCTAACTAAGGGATCAGCCCAATTCCTGCTGTGCCTGACTAAAAGCGGCCACGGTGCGGTGCAAATCCTCTATTGTGTGCGCAGCAGATATTTGCACACGGATGCGCGCCTTACCTTGAGGCACTACCGGGTAGAAAAAACCGATGGCATAGATGCCTAATTGCAACAGTCGTTGAGACATTTTTTGGGCTAATACCGCATCGCCTAGCATGATGGGGACGATAGGATGATCGCCCGCTGGAACATCAAAACCAGCCCTTTGCATCTGCTCACGAAAATAGGCAGTGTTGGCATGTAGCTTATCTCGCAGTTCTGTTGAAGCTTCCAACATATCTAATACTTTAAGAGAGGCAGCACAAATAGCGGGAGCAACAGTATTGGAGAATAGATAAGGTCTTGAGCGTTGACGCAATAGCTCAATAATCTCTTTACGCCCTGAAGTGTAACCACCAGAAGCGCCGCCTAAGGCCTTACCAAAGGTGCCGGTGATGATGTCGACGCGGTCCATCACGCCGCAGTGTTCGTGCATGCCGCGACCTGTGGCACCCATAAAGCCAACAGCATGGCAGTCATCATGGTGCACCAGGGCATCATATTGATCAGCCAAATCACAAATGGCATCCAGTTGCGCTAGGGTGCCGTCCATGGAAAATACCCCATCGGTGGTGATGAGAATACGTCTGGCGCCTGCTGTTTTGGCTTGTTGCAGTTTTGCCTCCAAATCTGCCATGTCATTGTTTTTGTAGCGGTAACGTGCGGCTTTACACAAACGCACGCCATCGATGATGGAGGCATGATTTAGCTCATCAGAGATGACCGCATCGTCGGGCCCTAAAATAGTTTCAAAAAGCCCTGCGTTAGCATCAAAACAGGCCGCATAGAGGATGGTGTCTTGCATGCCTAAGAAGTCACTCATGCGAGTTTCCAGCTGTTTGTGGATGCTTTGCGTGCCACAAATAAAGCGTACCGAAGCCAGGCCAAAACCCCATTCATCGAGGCTGTCTTTCGCTGCGCTAATAATGGCTTTGTTGTTGGCCAGGCCAAGGTAGTTATTGGCGCACATATTGATGACAGCAGAGCCGTCAGCAAGCTGAATGTCATTTTTTTGTTCAGATGCGATTTCTCGTTCTTGCTTCCATAATCCAGCGGCTTTGATATCAGCAATTTCGCTAGCGAAGCTTTGTTTGGCTGTTTGATAACTCATCTTAGTCCTTCCAGTTGAGAATTACTTTGCCGGATTGTCCCGAACGCATGATGTCAAAGCCCTGTTGAAAATCTGTGTAATCAAAGCGATGGGTAATGATGCGTTCTATGGGCAGGCCACTTTGCACCATCATGACCATCTTGTACCAGGTCTCATACATTTCGCGGCCATAGATGCCCTTGATGTTAAGGCCCTTAAACACCACGTCAGTCCAGGCAATCCCTGTGTCATCAGGCAAGATGCCTAGTAGCGCAATGTTGCCGCCGTTGATCATTTTTCCGAGTACGTCTTTAAAGGCAGCAGGGGAACCAGACATTTCCAAGCACACATCAAAGCCTTCCAAGATGCCCAAGCTCGCCATAAACTCGCGTGTAATCTGTTGCTTTGCTACGTTGATGGGCTGCACGCGAGGCACAATTCTTTTGGCTAGATCGAGCCGGTATTCATTGACGTCGGTGAGGATGATATTGCGAGCACCGCAATGCCCCGCCACCATGGCTGCCATGATTCCAATAGGGCCAGCGCCCGTAATAATGACGTCTTCACCAACCATGTTAAAGGACAGAGCCGTGTTGACGGCATTGCCATAAGGATCAAAGATGCTGAGCAAATCTGTGGGGATATAGATATTGGGGCGAAATACATTGCTAGCAGGAATAGCCAAATACTCGGCAAAGGCGCCGGTGCGATTGACGCCTACACCGACCGTATTGGGGCAAAGATGTCGACGGCCGGCTAAGCAGTTACGGCAACGTTCACAGACAATATGGCCTTCGCCAGACACAATGTCGCCAATATCCAAGCCGCTCACATTGGCGCCCATGTCGACAATTTCACCAGCAAATTCATGGCCCACGGTCATGCCCACAGGGATGGTTTTTTGCGCCCAGTCATCCCAGTTGTAAATATGCACGTCGGTGCCACAGATGGCTGTTTTATGGATTTTTATTAATACATCATTGCCGCCCATAGAAGGCATAGGCACGTCTTCTAACCAAAGGCCTTCTTGGGCGTGGGTTTTTACCAGGGCTTTCATCAACTGATCCTCACCAGACATTATCCGTTGCAGGCTATAGCTTTAACGGTGAGGTTACCATCAAATTGTCGCCAAAAGCTTGTCTAAAATTAGACAGTTTGCGACAAATTTACTTGAGGTGTGTGAGTTTTTTAACTTCGAGCTGATTTAGGGGCAATTCAAGTAATGGAATCCCCCTGTTTTGGCGCTCATTAAGTGACTCTATGGCCCACTGTATATGCTCAGCTACCATTGGCGAGGCAGTATGAAGCTTGGTGTTGAGGGCAGCAAAACTCGCTTTGCATGGTCGACCATTGCCAATGGCAATGGCGATATTTCTCAACCAACCATCATAGCCCGCGCGTCTTATGGGTGAGCCTTGGGTGCGTTGGTCAAACTCTTCGGCGCTCCAGTTAAACAGCTGGATAAGGCTGGGCTGATCCAACTGATGACGTGGTGAGAAATCAGCTTCTTGGCTGGTTGCGGGCAGGCGATTGTAGGGGCAGCCAAGCTGACAGTCGTCACAGCCAAAGATGCGATTGCCCATCAGTGGCCTAAGTTCTAGAGGAATAGGCCCTTTGTGTTCGATGGTTAGGTAAGCGATACACTTGTTGGCATCCAGTACGTAGGGTTCTGGAAAGGCGTTGGTAGGGCAGACGTCCATACAGGCCGTGCAGCGGCTGCAGTGGTCTTTGTCGTAGGCTTCGTCCGTGGGTAGGGGCAGGTCGACAAAGATCTCGCCAAGAAAGAACCAAGAGCCACTTTTGCGGTTGATGAGCAGTGTGTTTTTACCCTGCCAGCCAAGGCCTGCTTGCTGAGCCATGGGCTTTTCCATGACTGGGGCGCTATCGACAAAAACCCGGTAACCAAAGGGGCCGATAAGCTGTTCAATGGCCTTGGCCATTTGTGCTAGGCGTTTGCGCACTAGCTTGTGGTAATCCCTGCCCAAAGCATAACGAGCGACATAGCCTTGTTGAGCATCTTCTAAACAGGATTTGGTGGTTACTTCTGCATCTAGGTAAGGCATGGTTAGGCAGATAACACGAGCTGTGCCTGGTACTAGCTCTTGGGCACGCCATCGCTTGCTGCCATGTTCACCCATATAGGCCATGTCAGCCTGAAAGCCTTGCGCAAGCCAGTTATTTAATCGTTCGCCAGCTTGCTCCAAATTAGGCTCGACAATACCTATATCAAGGAAACCAAATTGCTTGGCTAGTTGTCGAATTTGTATAGCTAAATCGGCCAATACAGGTTGGCTTAATGAGCTAGCAATAGATGGATGGGTTGATACAGTCGACATGGGGGCTATTTTACCCTTATTTACCTGTGAAAGACTACGCAGGGAGCCTGTTAACGGGTATGATATCAGCTTGATTTTATATGGGAAAAAATTGTCCATCATTCCTATGAGTACCGATTTGTTGATTACCGCCCAGGGCGAAGAGGCCATGGTTAATCTAGGGCGTCAGTTGGGCGCCAGTGCCGTCGCGCAGGACGCGGGTCTTGTGATATTTCTACAAGGCAATCTAGGCATGGGCAAAACCACCCTTATTCGTGGTGTTATTCGCCATTTTGGTCATACCGGTGCCGTAAAAAGTCCCACCTATACCCTGGTAGAACCCTACCAATTCTCTGATCTGCAAGTTAATCACTTTGATTTGTATCGGCTTGGCCATGCAGAAGAGCTGGAATTTCTTGGCATTCGCGACTACTTTGCTGACCATGCTGTTAATTTGATTGAATGGCCCGAGCGCGGCACAGGCGTGTTGCCTGTGGCTGATATGGTGGTAACTATCACTGGTGGTGGTAATGAACGTCAGCTGCAGTTTGCTGCCCAGACAGCAAAAGGCGCAACCCTTGTGGGCCGATTACAGGAGATGACTGGTGCGTAATTGGGTAGGCCTTTGCCTGACTTTTTGTCTCCTGTTGACACCAACGGTGTGGGCCGCTGACATTAAGAATGTGCGTATCTGGCCGGCTCCTGACAGCACTCGCGTGGTGTTTGATATTAGTGCTCCGGTGACCTATGAAGTCATTCGTCTTGCCAATCCAGAACGCCTGGTGATTGATATCGCCGGCAGTCGCTTACAAACTTCCGTTGCCAAGCTGGATTTTAAAGGCAGTCCCATTGCCTCAATTCGCTCAAGTCAGCGCCCTGATAATAAGCTGCGCATGGTATTGGACCTGAATCACAAGGTTGATGCCAAGGTGTTTGCCTTAGCACCGAATGCCACCTACGGCAATCGTTTGGTGGTTGATCTGGGCAAGTATCAGGTAGAGGGGGCTAAGATTACCTCTAACGAGGTGCCCAAACAGCCCGTAAAAAGCTTGGATATTATTAACTCACAGCGTGATATTGTGATTGCCATCGATGCCGGTCACGGTGGTGAAGATCCTGGTGCTTCTGGGCCGAAATTTGGGGTCAAGCGATTGCGCGAAAAGCACGTAGTGCTTGCCATTTCCAAGTACCTACGCGATGAAATAAATCGCTTGCCTGGCTTTGAAGGGGTGCTGGTGCGCAGTGGTGACTATTATATTAGTTTGCGTGGGCGTACCAAGAAGGCACGTAAAGAAAAGGCTGACCTATTTATTTCTGTGCATGCCGACGCCTTTAAAAATAGCAAAGCCAGAGGCGCTTCTGTATGGACCCTGTCTAAGCGTGGTGCGACCAGTGAAACCGGTCGCTGGTTGGCGCAAAAAGAAAATAGTTCTGACTTGATTGGCGGTATAGGTGGCGTCAGTTTAGATGATAAAGAAGAGGATCTAGCTCGTACTTTATTGGATTTATCCATGACCCACAGTCAGTCAACCAGTCAGGGTGTGGCTAATTATGTACATGCCAACATGGCGAGAATCGCTCATATGCACAAGAAGCACGTAGAGCGGGCTGGGTTTGTGGTGTTAAAGTCACCGGATATCCCCTCCATATTGGTGGAAACCGGTTTTATTTCGAATCCAGGTGAAGCGGCTAAACTGCGCACCAGTAGTTACCAGAAGCAGATGGCTCAGGCGATTGCTAAAGGAGTGAGGCAATATTTCTATGCCAACCCGGTGGCCAATACTTATGTGGCCACGGTGGTAGAAGCCAAACGTAAGCAGATCAAATACAAGGTGGTTAGAGGTGATACCCTATCAGAGATTGCCCAGCGTTATGACACCACCATTGCCAAATTACGTCAGGCCAATGGCATGACCAAAAAATCAGTGCTGAAAATAGGTCAGCAACTGGTTATTCCAGCAGGATAATTCATGTCTCGTATTCAGCTACTCAGCCCTCGTCTAGCCAACCAAATTGCCGCCGGTGAGGTGGTAGAACGTCCGGCATCGGTGATTAAAGAGTTGTTAGAAAATAGTCTTGATGCCGGTGCCAACAAAATTGAGGTGGAGGTAGAACAAGGCGGCGTTAAGCTGATGCGCGTGCGTGACAATGGTTCGGGCATTGATAAAGATGATTTGGCCTTAGCCTTGAGCCGCCACGCCACCAGTAAAATACTCAGCCTAGATGATCTCGAAGCCGTGCATAGTTTGGGCTTTCGTGGCGAGGCCTTGGCAAGTATCAGTTCGGTAGCGCGCTTAACCCTCACTTCCAACACCCAGGCACAGGATTCTGCTTGGCAGGTGTTTGCTGAGGGCCGTGATATGGCAGCCCAGTTGCAACCAGCAGCTCACCCAGTTGGCAGCACCGTGGAAGTGCGTGATTTGTTTTTTAACACACCTGCACGGCGTAAGTTTTTACGCACCGAAAAGACCGAATTTGGCCACCTAGAAGAGGTGATAAAGCGCCTGGCTCTTAGTCGTATGGACGTGGCCTTTCAGTTAAAACACAACCACAAGGTGATTCATAATCTGCGCCCAGCACAGCAGCAAGCGGCACAGGAAAAGCGGGTGGCTAGTGTGTGTGGCCTCAACTTTATGCAACAGGCTGTGCATATAGAGATGGAGGCGCCTGGTTTGCGCTTGTGGGGTTGGGTTGGCTTGCCTACCTTCTCCCGCAGTCAGGCCGATCTACAGTATTTCTTTGTTAACGGCCGTGTTGTACGTGATAAGTTGGTGAGTCATGCCGTGCGTCAGGCTTATCGTGATGTACTCTATCATGTCCGTCATCCGGCCTTTGTTTTATACCTAGAATTGGATGCCGCCACCGTGGATGTGAACGTCCATCCTACCAAGCACGAAGTACGCTTCCGAGATGGCCGTCTGGTGCACGATTTTATATTTCGTTCATTGCACAAAGCCTTGGCTGATGTGCGTCCCGATGTGCCCACCGGCGGCGGTTTGCAGCAGCTAGGCATGCAATCAGTGGCCAATACCACTGCACAAGGCCTTGAAGCGGGCGTGTTTACAGGGCAGAACCAAATTAGTATGACACCAGCACCGTCAATTGGTCAGACTAGTGCCGCTGGCTGGCAGTCATATCGCCCGGAACCGGCGCCTGGGGCAGGCCAACTGCAAGAACAAACCCAAGTTTATGGTGCTTTGCACGGCGCAGCGCCGTCTATGCCTATGGCAGGTGAGGTGGATGAGCATACTGGAGAGGTTGTTGTACCACCCTTAGGCTATGCTGTGGCCCAGCTGCATGGCATCTATATTCTCGCAGAAAATCAGCAGGGCCTGGTGTTAGTCGATATGCATGCTGCCCATGAGCGTATTGTGTACGAGCAAATGAAAACCGCCTTGCATGAGCAGGGTGTGCGAGCTCAGCCATTGTTGGTACCCTTGTCCATGGCGGTTAGCAGTCGTGAAGCCGATCACGTGGAATCCTGTCAGGCAGTGTTTGCTGAACTAGGTTTTGTTATTGACCGCTCTGGGGCAGAAAATCTCATTGTTAGGCAGGTGCCTAGCGTGCTGCAAAACGCCGATGTGGAGCGGCTGGTGCGTGACGTATTGGCGGATGTGGTGACCTATGGCAGTAGCGATCGCATACGCGCTGCTCACAATGAATTGTTGGCCACCATGGCCTGCCATGGCGCCGTGCGTGCCAACCGCAAGTTAAGCATCCCTGAAATGAATGCCTTGTTGCGGGATATGGAGCGCACCGAACGTAGTGGACAGTGCAATCATGGACGTCCCACCTGGACTCAACTTAGCCTAGCTGAGTTGGACAAGCTGTTTATGCGAGGCCAGTAGATGACACAGGCAGCGTTACCACCAGCTATCTTTTTAACCGGGCCTACGGCAGCCGGTAAAACTGATTTGGCCGTGGAGCTAGTGCAGCGTAAAAACTGTGAGATCATTTCCGTTGATTCTGCCTTGATCTATCGAGGTATGGATATCGGTAGTGCCAAGCCTGGAGTCGATGTGCTGGCTGTGGCACCCCATCATCTAATTGATATCCGTGAACCTAGCGAAAGCTATTCTGTGGCCGAGTTTTGCGCGGATGCGTTAGCGTTGATGGCTGCTATCACCGCCCGCGGTAATGTGCCGCTTTTGGCCGGTGGAACCATGATGTACTACAAGGCCTTGATGGATGGTTTGGCAGACTTACCTGTATCCGACCCAGATACGCGAGCTCAACTAGAAGCGGATGTGGCCGAGCAGGGAATAGAAGCTTTGCATGCTCGGTTAACTCAGGTTGACCCGCAATCAGGTGCTCGCCTGCATGCTACCGATACGCAACGTGTGTTGCGTGCCATGGAAGTGTATCTGCTGACTGGGGAATCGTTAAGCGTTCATTGGCAGCGCCAGCAAGCCTATCAGTTGCCCTATCAAGTGACTTCCATTGGGCTCTGGCCACCAGAGCGAAGCGTTTTGCATGAGCGCATTGCACGTCGTTTTGACATCATGTTGGGCCAAGGATTTGAAGATGAGGTACGCGCATTAAGGGCGCGAGGGGGTCTGAATTTGTCCATGCCATCCATGCGTTGTGTTGGTTATCGGCAAATGTGGCAGTATCTCGATGGTGACTATGATTATCAGACCATGGTCCATAATGGCGTGGTGGCTACCCGACAATTAGCTAAGCGACAGCTGACTTGGCTAAGAAAATGGCCTGATTTACAGTATTTTGACAGTTTAGACAGTAATTTAGCATTCACTGTATTGAAATTATTAGATAGAATGCCTATATAAGTTTTAGCTGGAGTTTTTGGACAGCTAGAACACCCGTTGCAACAGGGTATTTTTTTGGTTGCACACACCCCCGAGAGGGGCTGGAAATTTATAAAGGAGTGACCAATGTCAAAAGGGCAAACCCTACAAGACCCTTATCTGAATGTTCTTCGCAAGGAGAGAGTCCCGGTATCCATTTTTTTGGTAAACGGCATCAAGCTGCAGGGCCAGATTGAATCTTTCGACCAATTCGTAATTCTGCTGAAAAACACCGTTTCGCAGATGGTCTATAAGCACGCGATTTCTACCGTTGTTCCTTCCCGTCCGGTGAAGGTACCTACTGAAGAAGATATGGCGTAACAACCCAGTTTTTAGGTGTTTGCCCCTTGTTAATATGGGCTGCAACCACCCTTATTTCACGAGCACCCTAGGGTGCTCGTTTGTATTCTGGGGTCAATAGGCCCCTAGGGTAAACATTGTTTTTTGAACGTCACGAAGGCGGCGAACGCGCTATATTGGTACACATGGAAATGGGCCAAGAAGGAGAGCGCGAAGACGTCAACGAATTAAAAGAGCTGGTGCTCTCTGCGGGTGCTGATCCGGTACATATGATTGGCGGGGCTCGCTCTCATCCTCATCCGAAGACCTATGTCGGTTCCGGCAAGGTGGAAGAAATTGCGCATGCGGTAAAACAGCATGAAGCTGAAATAGTCATCTTTAATCATGCTCTAAGTCCTGGTCAGGAACGTAACCTGGAAGCCGAATTTCAGTGCCGAGTACTAGACCGTACGGGCCTGATTTTGGATATCTTTGCCCAGCGTGCTCGTACCCACGAAGGTAAACTACAGGTTGAGCTGGCCCAGTTGGAACACATGTCTACTCGTCTAGTGCGTGGCTGGACTCACCTTGAACGACAAAAAGGGGGTATCGGTTTACGTGGCCCTGGTGAGACCCAGTTGGAAACCGACCGGCGTTTATTACGGGCGCGCATTACTTCTCTGCTAAAACGCTTGGATAAGGTGCGCAAGCAACGCGAACAGGGCCGTCGTGCCCGTCAGCGTGCGGAGGTGCCAACCTTGTCATTAGTGGGTTATACCAACGCTGGTAAGTCGAGTTTATTCAATCGTATGACGGTGGCCGACGTGTATGCTGCTGATCAGTTGTTTGCTACCCTTGATCCGACTTTCAGACGCCTTGAAATCGAAGATGTAGGCCCCACAATACTGGTAGACACCGTTGGTTTTATTCGTCACCTGCCCCATAAGCTGGTGGACGCCTTCCGCGCTACCTTGCAGGAAACGGCTGAAGCGACCTTGTTGCTGCATGTAATTGATGCCAGTGATGACAAGCGCGATGATAATATTGCCGAAGTCAATGATGTGCTGCAGGAAATAGGTGCCATTGATTTGCCAACGCTGTTGGTTTACAACAAAATAGATCGCCTGCAAGATGCTGGGCCGCGCATTGACTATAATGCTGAAGGTAAACCAGAACGAGTATGGCTTTCTGCTTTGACAGGCGCAGGCAGTGAGCTGCTGTTACAGGCAGTGCAAGAATTATTGGGCGAAGAAATGTTTGCCCAAGAGTTGTGTTTGGCACCTCAGCAGGGGCAAATGCGAGCGCAACTATATGCCCATAATGCGGTGGTCAACGAAGGCGTTGATGAGCAGGGCAACATGCTGGTGGATGTGCGTCTAACTAAGCGTGACTTTTTACAAATACTCAGCAAGCTGGGTATGGATCCAGAGCCTTTTGTCGGCAAGCCGCTTAAGCCCTGGGAATAGCTATTGATAATCTTCTAAAAGGAGAGACATATGGCCTGGAATGAACCGGGTAATAACGGCGGCAAGGATCAGGATCCTTGGGGTAACCGCAATCAAGGTGGACCAAATCAGGGGCCCCCTGATCTAGATGAAGCCTTGGGTAAGCTGGTGGATAAGTTCAACGGCCTATTTGGTGGTAAACAAAATAACGGTGGCAACGGTGGTGGCGACTTTAATGGTGGCAACGGCGGTGCTGATTACAGCGCCCCGGCACCAAGTGGCAAACTCATCGGCGTGATCGTTGCGGTGTTAGCCGTGGTGTGGGCTGGTATGGGTTTCTATACCGTTGACCAGCAGGAACGTGCGGTGGTGCTGCGTTTAGGTAGTTACCTAGAAACAGTGCAACCTGGTTTGCAATGGAATCCCCCGCTGGTAGATGAAGTGACCAAGGTAAATGTTACCGCGGTTCGTAACCACGACCACGCAGCACTGATGCTCACCGAAGACGAAAACATCGTTGAAGTTGCACTATCTGTACAGTACGTGGTTTCTAATCCGAAAGACTTCCTGTTGGAAGTACGTGCGCCAGAAAACTCCTTGGCCCAAGCCACTGAGTCTGCATTGCGTCACGTAGTAGGTGGTTCAACCATGGACGCGGTGCTGACCGAAGGTCGTGCAACTCTAGCAGAAGAAGTGCAGATTCGTTTGCAGTCTTACCTTGATGCCTACCAGAATGGCCTGGAAGTGAGCAAGGTAAACATTGAAAACACCAGTGCACCTTCGCAAGTGCAGGATGCCTTTGATGACGTTATCAAGGCCCGAGAAGACGAACAGCGTGTGATGAACGAAGCCCAAGCTTATGCCAATGGTATCGTACCTGAAGCACGTGGTATGGCTCAGCGTATGATCGAAGAAGCCAGCGCTTATCGAGAAGAAGTGGTAGCCAAATCTGAAGGTGAGGCGACACGCTTTGTGAAGCTGCTAACCGAATACCAGAAGGCCCCGGAAGTAACCCGTGAACGCCTGTATTTGGTGGCCATGGAAGACGTCTTGTCTAACAGCTCCAAGGTATTGGTTGATGTTGATGGCGGCAATAACATGATGGTATTACCACTGGATCAAATTATGCAAAACAAGGCTGTACGTAACACCATGGGCTCTTCTAGCTATACCGCACCTAGCTCAAGTGATATTGACCAGTTGGCTAATCAGGTGATTCAGGAAATCAACAGTCGCACGACGCGCACTAGCACAAGGGAGTCTCGTTAACATGACATCTCGTACTCTAGTAAGCCTTATTGGCCTGTTTATAGCCCTGTTGATTGCCTCTTCTTCCCTATTTGTGGTGAAGGAAACCGAGCGTGCCATCATGCTACGTTTTGGTGAGGTGGTGCAGTTTGACATTCAACCTGGTCTGCATTTCAAGATTCCATTTGTCAATACCGTGCGTAAGTTTGACGCCCGTGTGTTGACCTTGGATGCCCGTCCACAACGTTATCTAACTCAGGAAAAGAAAAACCTGATCGTGGATTCCTTTGTTAAGTGGCGTATTAAAAACGTAGCCGACTACTATACCGCTACTTCCGGTTTGGAAAATACCGCTGCTAAGCTGCTGGCATCCCGTGTTGATACGGGTCTGCGTAACCAGTTTGGTGAACGTACTCTGACCGAAGTTGTGTCCGGTGAGCGTGATCAACTAATGGTTGAATTGCGTGATGAGCTGAACGCTGTGGTGGTACAGGACATGGGTATTGAAGTGGTGGACGTACGTGTTAAGCGCATCGACCTGCCGCAGCAAGTTAGTCAATCGGTATATGATCGTATGCGTACCGAGCGTGAGCGTGAAGCTCGTGAACTACGTTCTAAAGGTAAGGAGCAGGCCGAAGGTATTCGTGCCGATGCTGACCGTCAGCGTACAGTAATCATGGCTAACGCCTACCGCGAAGCGGAACTGGTGCGTGGTGATGGTGACGCTGTGGCGGCAGCTACCTATGCCCAAGCCTATAATCAGGACCCTGAATTCTACAGCTTCTACCGTAGTCTGGATGCCTACCGTAAAACCTTTGGTAATGGTGGTGACGTGATGCTGGTGGAACCTGATAGTGAGTTCTTCAAGTACATGGGCCAGTCTACAGTGAAGTAATCTGACCATTTAAAAAGCCTCGCCTAGCGGGGCTTTTTTGTATATAAAGGGGTCAGACCTAAGGTCTGACCCATGCGAATCGCCATCATGAAAACAGACTTCATAGCAATTATTCAGGACTATCTGCAGGCCCTATGGCTGGAAAAGGGCTTAAGTGACAACACCTTGTCCAGCTACGGCCGCGACCTTAGCAAGTTCAACCTATGGTTAGAAGAGCGCGGTCTTACCTTGCTAGGTGCCAGTGATGTGGATGTACTGGGTTATCTAGCTGATCTGAGTATGGCAGGGGCCAAACCCGCCAGCGTGGCCCGTAAACTGTCCTGTTTAAAAGGCTATTATCAACTGCAAGTGCGCGAAAATCGGTTATCCGTCGACCCAACGGCCTTGGTACAGGCACCCAAGTTAGGCAGGCCTTTGCCTAAGTCCTTGACCGAAGCTGAGGTGGAGGCGCTGTTGGCAGCCCCTGATACGAGTACCGCCATAGGCTTGCGAGATCGCTGTATGTTAGAGCTGCTCTATGCCAGTGGCTTGCGAGTGAGTGAGCTGGTTGGCCTGCAGACCAGCCAAGTAAAACCCAGCCTTGGCCTTGTGCAGGTGGTTGGTAAAGGTGCCAAGGAACGCTTGGTGCCCATGGGGCAAGCCGCCCAAGACTGGTTAGACACCTACCTTAAATCAGCCCGCATTGAGCTGCTCGCTGCCGGTGAAACCGGGGTGTTGTTTCCCAGTAGTCGTGGTACCCAAATGACGCGGCAAACCTTCTGGTATCGGATTAAAAAACACGCCCAGCAAGCGGGTATAGAAAAGCCCTTGTCACCCCATGTGGTACGTCATGCCTTTGCCACTCATCTGCTTAATAATGGTGCCGATCTAAGGGTTATACAAATGTTGCTGGGCCACAGTGATTTATCCACCACGCAAATATATACTCATGTTGCGAATCATCGTTTGCAAAAATTACATCAACAACATCACCCCCGGGGTTAATCTCTATGTCATTAAAAGGTTTTATCGCTGCTTTAATCATGTCGGTATTGGGTTTTACGGTACAGGCGCAAGATTATCAGGAGCTACGTGCTAGTGTGGCGCGTTTGGATCCACGTATTGTGGTATTAGAGGTAGAGCCTACGCCCATGTTTGGTATGTATAAGCTAAAGCTCAATACTGGCGATACCCTCTATATGAGTGCCGATGGTGACTACTTCTTTATTGGCACCATGTACCAGAATCTAGCTGGTGAGCAGTTGCAAAACCTCACGGAAATCGATGCCCGTGCCGAGCGTATTGCAGTGCTGCAAAGCCCTGCCGCTCAGCAGGCCTGGGTTTATCCAGCCAAGGGCCAAGAGAAGGCTTCCATCACTGTTTTTACCGACATAGACTGCTTTTACTGCCAAAAGCTGCACGCCGAGATGGATGACATTAATGCCCTCGGTATTGAGGTACGGTATTTGTCTTTCCCTCGTGCAGGCATAGGTTCAAGTTCTCATCAGGTGCTGGCTGACGCCTGGTGTGCTGACAATCCCAATGAATTTCTGACAGAAGCCAAGCGGCGGGCGCAGTTGAAGGTAGCACCGCTTGCTTCGCCACCGGCTTGTGATAACCCGGTAGCTGATCACTATGCCCTAGTGCAACAGTTAGGCTTAACTGGCACACCAGCCATTGTGGCGGCCAATGGTGAACTCTGGCCTGGCTATTTGCCAGCTAAGGTGTTGGCGCAACGCTTAGGTATTGAATAAACCGTGGATAGCCTGTTTTTCTATGTTGCCAAGCTAGCTTGGGTGCTGGTGGCATTGGATAGCTTGTTGATCATCTGGTTGGCATTAGGTGTGCTATGCTTGCTGTTGGCTTGGCAGCGCCTAGCTAGGTGGTTATTCACTAGCTTATTGATGGTGTGTCTGATAATCGGTTTATTTCCTGTGGGTGAGTGGCTGCTCTATAGCTTAGAAAAACAGTATCCGCCTATGGCTATGCCAAGTGCTGACATTGCCGGTGTCATAGTCCTTGGAGGCGGCGAAGAAAATGCCCAAACCGCGGCCTGGCAACAGGTGAATTTGGGTAGTGCCGGGGAAAGGCCATTGGCCTTACTGCAGATGGCAAAACGCCTGCCAGACACGACGCCTATTGTGTTTACTGGTGGCACCGGCAAGATGACCGCGCAGGGTATGTCGGGTGCGCAAGTGATGCATCAACTCTTGTTAGATCATGAGATTAATCCAGAGCGCATTATATTTGAGAGCCAGTCGCGCAATACCGTGGAGAATGCCGTGCTCAGCAAGCAGCTGGTGAATCCTCAGGTGGGTGATAATTGGTTGCTCATAACTAGCGCCTTTCACATGCCCCGTTCGGTAGCGATATTCTGTCAACAGAATTGGCAAGTAACGCCTTATCCTGTGGATTTTCGTAGCCGCAAAGACAAGTTATGGCGCTTGGATTGGGATTTTGCCAAGCATCTAAAGAATTTAAATACCGCTTATAAAGAGTGGCTAGGTATTGTGGCCTACAAGGTCGCAGGCAAAAGTTGCTAACAGAGTAGGAAAATAATCATGACCGGTTTTTTATCATCTTTAAGTAGTGGCTTTGCTGCTATCCCCAATGCCTTGCGGCCTTATCGCTGGTGGGTGCTGTTAGCGTCGTTGGCATTAACGGTGTTTATGGCCATGGGGCTGACCCGCTTTGCTATGGATGTCACCATGGATTCCTGGTTCCAAGAAGATGACCCGGTACTGCAAGCATTGGATGAATTTCGCGCGCAGTTTGGCAGTGACGATGGTCTGTACATTGTCTATGAGGCCAAAGATGGCGATGTGTTTTCCGAGCAGTCATTAACCCTCGTTGATGAATTTACCCAACGTCTAAAAAACTGGCAGGATCTGGATGCAGACAGCTTGGCAGAACTCAATATTACTGCTGAGCAGGTGCAGTATTTGTCCCATATTAAGCGGGTCCAGTCATTAACTAATATCCGCATTCAAGTAAATGAAGGGGATTCCCTAACATCGCCAAAACTGGTGCAAAGTTTTGCCATGAGTGATGCTGAACGTGAGGCACTCAAGGCCACGGCCATGGCGCAAAATAACTTGCCCTTATTCCTATTTTCTAAGGATTTTCGCTTTGGCGCCGTCATGATTAGCACCGACTTTGGTGCGATGCCCGTGGAAGAAGATCTACAGCAGGTGAGTGATGATCTGTTGTTGTCTGATGATTTAGATAGCTTTGCTGATGAAGACTTTGCGGCTGAGTTTGATGCTACGGCAGAGGTGACCGAGGTGCGTTTCCAAGATATGGATTCCACCTTGTACCTAGGTTTTATGGCACCCGTTGCCGCCCTGTACAACACACCCGCCATGTTGGCACAGTTTAACTTTTATCCCATAGGTGGTGCGGCCATGGTGGATCTGGCCATGGATACCATGATGACAGCCATGTATTTATCCATTGGCATGGTACTGGTCATCGTGGTGTTGTTGTGGCGTCTATTTCATTCCGTAAGTGCGGTACTTTGGCCCTTGGTGGCGATTGGTTTAAGTGCTATGTATGTGGTGGGTGGGGTGTCCTGGATGGGCATAGCCACGAGTCAATTAATCAGTTTAACGGTGATGTTGATCGTTGCCGTAGGGGTGGCTGATTGTGTGCACGTCATGAGTAGTTACCAGTATTTTCTACGCCAGGGTTACCAGCATGAAGAGGCATTAACAGAAGCCTATGGCCAAACTGGATTGCCAATCTTATTAACCACCATTACGACTATGGCTGGCATGTCGGCATTGGCAGCTACCGGCATGACCCAGTTTGTTATTTTTGGCCTCACCTCGGCCGCCGGTGTGTTGATGGCTTTTATCTATACGGTGGTGTTGTTACCGGTATTGCTAGATTTGTGGCACCCACGTATTAAGGTGAAAAAGGGAGAGACTAAGGATCAAGCCGCCAAGCGTCACTGGCTGCAGCCTATCTTAGACAAAACCCCTGCCTTTGTACAAACCCATCGTCATCTAGTGAATGTGATTTTTCTTGGCACCTTTGCTGTGTGTTTGTACGGTGCTACGCAGGTGAAAATTGACAGTAATTTT
>JAERSU010000124.1 GCA_016845445.1 Oceanospirillaceae bacterium
ACCTAAGGCACCGCCCTTGCTACTGGCCATGGTATCTAAGGCGGGATCACCGGCTCGCACTTCATGCAGCAGTTTAGCTGCTGGATTGTGGCGCGGATCGCTATCACACAACCCATCCTGGTCCGTAAGAATAACCAACGGATCCGCATCGACAAGATTGGCTACCAGCGCACCACGGGTGTCATTGTCACCAACTTTAATTTCATCGGTGACCACGGTGTCATTTTCATTAATGATGGGAACCACTCCGTAACCAACCAAGGCTTGCAAGGTAGCACGGGCATTGAGATAGCGTTTACGATTAGACAGGTCATCATGGGTTAGCAGAATTTGCGCCGTATGCTTACCATGACGGGCAAAATTACGCTCATAACATTGCACCAAACCCATTTGTCCGACCGCTGCGGCCGCCTGCAAGTTATACACTTCCGTGGGGCGCTTATGCCAGCCCAAACGCACCATGCCTTCGGCAATAGAACCGGAAGACACCAGCACTAGCTCGACACCACTGGCACACAAACCTGCTAGTTGATCTACCCAGCCGGCAATGGCCTGCGTATCCAAGCCTTTACCGTCATCGGTCAACAGGGCACTGCCTACTTTTACTACCCAGCGCTGACTGGCTGCGCCAATAGTACGGCTACTCATAGACGTATTCTACCTCTACGTCGTAGTCGTCATCATCAAAATCATCATCGTCCAGAGCGGCTTCTTTTTCCGCCTTACGCTGCTGCTGACGTGCCAGCTTAAGCTGCTGCACACGCTCACGAGCTTCTTCTTCCAGACGCGCCTTAAGGTCAGCTTCTGCCTGCGCAGCCTCTGGGTCTTCTTCCAGACGCACATCCCAGTCTTCGATAAAGTTCATCATCTCCATAGCGATGGCTTCGGTGCCCTGTTTAGCAATCGCCGCAATGCGGAATACCGGCCCGGTCCAGTTAAGCGCATCGATGACCGCCTGACAGCGTTCTTCTTGCTCTTCTTCTGGCACCATATCGAGCTTATTTAGCACCAGCCATCGTTCACGCTCAGCCAGAGCCGGGCTGAATTTTTCCAATTCACGCACAATCACTTGTGCCGATTCGGCCGGCTCCACACCATCCCATGGCGCCATATCTACCAGATGCAGCAAGATACGTGTACGGGACAAGTGCTTGAGAAACTGAATACCTAGACCAGCACCTTCGGCGGCACCTTCAATCAGACCAGGTATATCGGCGATAACAAAACTACGGTGCTTTTGAATGGCCACCACACCAAGATTTGGCGTCAGGGTGGTGAACGGGTAGTTAGCCACCTTAGGCTTGGCGGCAGACACGGCACGGATAAAAGTCGACTTGCCGGCGTTTGGTAAGCCTAATAAGCCCACATCGGCCAACACCTTCAATTCGAAACGTAAATTACGCTTTTCCCCTGGGGAACCATTGGTGGTTTGGCGTGGCGCTCGGTTAACGCTGGATTTAAATCGCGTATTACCTAAACCGTGGAAACCACCTTGGGCAACCTTCACCATCTGTCCAGTTTCGGTCAAGTCTCCCAAGACTTCATCGGTATCGCGATCGACAATGGTGGTACCAACCGGTACGGTTAAGGTAAGGTCTTCTCCACCCTTACCGGTGCACTCGCGGCCCATGCCATTTTGACCACTTTCGGCCTTGTAGCGTGGCTGATAACGGTAGTCGATTAGGGTGTTAATATTGTCATCAGCAATCACAAAGACGCTGCCGCCATCACCACCATCGCCACCATCAGGGCCACCTTTGGGGATGTATTTCTCGCGCCGAAAACTGAGGGCACCATTGCCCCCCTTGCCGGCTTCTACGATGACATTAGCTTCATCAACGAACTTCATGATTTCCTCCGCTGGACGCAGTTCTGCGTGGACGCGTAATTATATCTACAAAGTGGGTGATGGGGCCACCCACGCCGCTCCTTGACGTCCTGTCACCCGGCAGAGCCGGCCCCGCGACCCAAGGGAGCGTCTTGGGTCTACCGTACATCCTGTACATCGCCGCTCCTTGACGTCCTGTCACCGCGGCATACCGTACATCCTGTACATAAAAAAAAAGCCCCGTCGTGCGGAGCTTTTTATCGATCTTAAAGAATCTTAAGCTGGAACGACAGTAACGTACTGGCGGTTCTTAGGACCTTTCTTCTCGAACTTTACAACACCGTTAGCGGTAGCGAACAAGGTGTGGTCCTTGCCACAACCTACGTTTGCACCAGCGTGTACTTTAGTACCACGCTGACGAATCAGAATGTTACCAGCAGTAACTACTTGACCACCGTAGCGCTTGACACCAAGGCGTTTACTTTCGGAATCGCGTCCGTTACGAGTACTACCACCTGCTTTTTTATGAGCCATGGATTATCTCCTTCGTATTAGGCACTAATGCCAGTAATCTTAACTTCGGTGTACCACTGACGGTGACCGGCTTGCTTCATGTGGTGCTTACGACGCTTGAACTTAACAATGCGTACCTTCTTGCCACGACCGTGAGATACGATCTCGGCAGAAACTTTAGCGCCATCTACAACAGGCTCGCCAATCTTAACGTCATCACCATTAGCAACCAACAGAACACGATCAAAATCGATGCTGCTGCCAACTTCGGCGGTCAGTTTTTCTAGCTTGAGGGTTTCGCCCTCTTCTACACGGTGCTGCTTACCACCGCTTACAATAACTGCGTACATTTGTTTCTCCAATTTGCGCTAATCCGGCTACTAAAAAAGGCCTGCTGCTAATAGCGTGTCAATCATGCATACACATAAGACTGATTGCCATATGACAGGGAGCCAAGGGTGGATTAGTCACAGGGGCCGAAATTATACGCAAATTAACGCCGTGACACAAGTTAAGAAAACAATTAATTTAGACCAATAGCGCCCTCGCAACAGCCCTACCAACTTGACATAACGGCCCGAGATTACTAGCATGGCGCACTCTATTAGCAAGCGAGCATAAAAGCTGTCATGCAGGCCGCCGATCTATACAAGCCAGTTGCCGACGATTTTAAACAAGTCGACATTGCCATCTTCAAACACCTAGACTCCAATGTCCCTCTAGTAGAGAAGATTGGCCAGTATATTATCGACAGTGGCGGCAAGCGCCTGCGCCCCTTGCTAGCTTTGCTATCGGCTCGAGCGTGCGGTTACCAAGGCGACCAGCATATCACTCTAGCCACCGTGGTTGAATTTATACATACCGCAACCTTGCTGCATGATGATGTGGTCGACACGTCTGACCTACGCCGCGGCAAACCCACCGCTAACAATAAATGGGGCAACTCCTCCAGCGTTTTGGTTGGCGACTTCCTCTACTCACGTTCTTTCCAAATGTTGGTTGCCATCGGCAATCTAGGTGTGATGGACACCTTATCCAATGCCACCAGCATCATTGCTGAAGGCGAAGTACTGCAATTATTGAACGCCAAAAATCCAGACACCAGCGAAGCAGATTATCTGCATGTCATCCTAGGTAAAACCGCCATGTTATTTGAAGCCGCCTGCAAAACCGGCGCTCAACTAGCGGATGCGAGCGATGCAGAAACCGAAGCACTACGCCTATATGGCCGCCACCTAGGCATTGCCTTCCAGTTGATCGATGACCTCATGGACTACACTGGCGACCAGGCAACCATGGGCAAAAATGTCGGTGACGATCTGGCCGAAGGCAAACCCACCCTGCCGCTAATCCACGCCATGGCTACCGGCAGTAAAGCAGAGCGTAACTTGATCCGCAAAGCGATTCGCAAAGGCGATACCGACCAGCTGGTGGATATTCAAGCCATTATTGACCGCTGTGGATCCCTCGACTACACCTTTGCCATGGCCGAAAAAGAAACCCACAAGGCCATCAATGCTTTACAGGTTCTACCCGCTAGCGACTGCCACGACAGCCTAGTTAATATTTGCCAACTCGCCCTCGGCCGCAAGAACTAGTCGAGGCTTGCGCGCCTTACAATGACGTTTTATTCCCCTACTACGCCAACCCAACATTGACACCCTATTGTTCTAAAGACAAAGGGGAAAAGCAGCATTTTCAGCTAATTGCTGATATAATCCTGCTCTTTGATTTAGGCAATACGGAAACCACCGATGAGCAAGCCCTCTTCTTTTAATCGTGACGAACTTTTGTCCTGTGGCCACGGCGAAATGTTTGGCCCTGGTAACGCCCGTCTACCTGTTGGCAACATGCTAATGATGGACCGCATCCTGCACATCTCCGAAGATGGTGGCGAACATGGTAAAGGGGAAATCATTGCCGAACTGGACATCAACCCAGACCTATGGTTTTTTGATTGCCACTTCCCCACTGACCCAGTAATGCCAGGTTGTCTTGGCTTGGATGCCATGTGGCAAATTGTTGGCTTCTTCCTGGGCTGGAAAGGCAACAAAGGCCGCGGCCGCGCTCTGGGTGCTGGCGAAGTTAAATTCTTTGGCCAGGTACTACCAACTGCCAAAAAAGTCACCTATAAGATCACTATGAAGCGCTGCATCGAGCGTAAGTTAGTGATGGGCATCGCCGATGCCAGCATGGAAGTAGATGGCCGCGAAATCTACACCGCAAAAGATTTGCGTGTCGGCCTATTTACTAGCACTGACGATTTCTAAGCTATAAACAGCAGCCTTAAGAAGTCCATTTAACCAAACATAATCACCGGCTCATGGTAATCAATACCCATGAGCCGCTTGGAAAAACAACAAGAGGTTTACTATGCGCCGCGTTGTCGTAACCGGAATTGGTATCGTATCTTGCCTAGGCAAGAACAAAGAAGAAGTACTCTCGTCTCTACAGGAAGGTAAGTCTGGCATTAGCTATCAGCCAGAATACGCCGAAAAAGGTTTCAAAAGCCACATCGCTGGCAGCATCGACATGGATTTCAGCGAACTGATCGACCGTAAGCTGTTACGCTTTATGGGCGACTCCGCAGCTTACTCCTATCTGTCCATGAAAGAAGCCATTGAAGATGCTGGTCTAGCTGAAGAAGATGTATCCAATGTACGCACAGGTTTGATCGCCGGTTCTGGTGGGGCGTCTGCTGCCAACATTGTTGAAGCTGCTGACGGCATGCGCGAAAAAGGCCTACGCCGCGTTGGCCCATACCGGGTAACCCGCACCATGGGGTCCACGGTATCCGCTTGTTTAGCCACACCCTTTAAAATCAAAGGTGTTAACTACTCCATCACCTCTGCCTGTTCCACCAGTGCTCACTGCATCGGTAACGCTATGGAGCTAATCCAACTAGGCAAGCAGGACGTGATCTTTGCTGGTGGTGGTGAAGAACTGCACTGGACTCAAACAGTATTGTTTGATGCCATGGGCGCCCTATCTAGCAAGTATAACGACAGCCCAGAAAAAGCCTCGCGCGCTTACGACGCTAACCGCGATGGTTTTGTGATCGCCGGTGGCGGTGGCATGCTGGTCATTGAAGAACTGGAACACGCCAAAGCCCGTGGTGCCAAGATCTATGCCGAACTAGTTGGCTACGGCGCCACTTCTGATGGTTATGACATGGTAGCCCCTTCTGGCGAAGGCGCGGCACGCTGCATGCAACAAGCCATGAGCACCATCGACAAGCCAATTGACTATATCAACGCCCACGGCACCTCCACACCTGCTGGTGACATTCAGGAATTGAAGGCCGTTAAGGAAGTATTTGGCGACAACTGCCCACGTGTTACTTCGACCAAGTCACTATCTGGTCACTCACTAGGCGCCGCTGGTGTACAAGAAGCCGTGTACAGCCTATTGATGCAGCAGAACAACTTTATTGCCGCCTCGGCTAATATTGATGATTTGGATGAAGGTGCGGCAGGCATGCCCATCGTGACCGCAAAGCAAGACAATGTTGAACTGACCACCATCATGTCCAACAGCTTCGGTTTTGGTGGCACCAACGCCAGCTTGGTATTCACCAAGTACGAAGACTAGTCGCAACAAGTTCCGACAAAAAAGGGATCCATTGGATCCCTTTTTTAATGCCTTACAATTAACCGTCTATATCAGCAAGGTTAAGCGTTAACCAATCTACCATCTGGTTATGCAGCTCCTTACTAGAATCTGCCCGAATAGGTTCACCAATACGTACCTTTACTAAGCCCGAGCGCTTAATCCAACTGCGCGGCGGCGACAGGTGACCACTGTTTTGCACAATCGGTAAAATCGGCACGCCGGCCTTATTTGCCAGCATAGCCGCACCCTTAGTGCAGGCCCCCAGAGGCCCTGGTTCGGTGCGCGTACCTTCTGGAAAAATCAATACTGAGATGCCATTCTGCAAGCGCTCTACACCCTGCTCAGCCAACTGCTTTAAAGCGTTGGTCTTCTGCTTGCGATCAATAGCGATGGGGTTAAGCATGGCCAAAGCCCAGCCGAAAAAAGGAATTTTTAATAACTCTTTTTTCAATACAGTACTAACAGGAATACCCATGGTTAATAGGTAAAAGGTCTCCCAGTCACCCTGATGATTAGCGGCAACCACCATGGCCTGCTGGCGATCTAAATTCTGCTTACCATCTATCTGAAAGCGCACCCCACAGATCCAACGCATGGCATAGATAACACTTAAGTTACAGTAACGCACAAAGACAAATCGATAATGACGATTCACCACTGGCGCCGTCAGCACCAGCACGGTAGAAGCAAACATGGATACCAGTAATAAAAACAGGTAAAACAGTACCGAACGAATAGCAGCCATGCTCGTTTATCCTCCTGTCACCGGTGGGAAAAACGCCACTTCCGCTTGCCCCCCTACTGCGCTTTCGTTGGTAGCCATGACCTGATCAACGGCAACCAAAACACGGTCATCCAATAGCCATTCTCGCCAATTGGGCTGCGCCGCCAACAACTGCTGTTTTAGGCCTGCCACATCCGTGCTGCTGGATAATTCCAAATTATACTGGCCGACACCCAACTCTTCTTTAAGCCGGCCAAAAAATAAAATCGTCACCATTAGGCTGGCTCCACCTGCCAGTGGCCACTTTTGCCACCCATTTTTTCTAACACGCGCAAGCCAGTGATGGTCATGCCACGGTCAACGGCTTTACACATATCATACAAGGTCAGTGCCGCCGTTGACGCTGCGCAGAGAGCTTCCATCTCCACCCCAGTACGACCATTTAGCTTACACATGGTGGTAACACGCACACGATTGAGCGCCACCTCGGGCTGCAAGTCGACGGTCACCTTACTGAGCATCAACGGATGACAAAGGGGGATCATATCACTGCATTTTTTTGCCGCCTGGATGCCGGCGATGCGCGCCACGGCTAGGACGTCGCCTTTTTTGTGTGTGCCACTGGTAATCAACGCCAAGGTTTCTGGTAACATTTCCACAAAGGCCTCAGCCCGAGCCACGCGTGTTGTAACGTCCTTTTCCGACACATCCACCATATGGGCATGGCCGGCGCTATCTAAGTGGGTTAACTCTGCCATCTAGTTGGTTTCCTGCATTTGTTTCTGACGATGCACGGGATTAGCGTACATGGCAATTAACTGCTCTCGTTGACTGGCGGTCAGGCCTTGCATGCGCTCTTCCAAAAGCGGCTTAGAAGGATGCTCCTCACCCTTCTGCATGGCCACAGCTGCGGCATTGGTATTTTGAATTAAATAGTTGTTGGCAATACATGTATCCAGCCATTGCACCAAGTCTTCAGGCGTTTCCACCCCCCCTTCAAGGGGCTCACCAAAGGCAACGTGCACGCGACCTTTGTTACCAATAATGCCTTTTACAATGCTATCCACATCTTCATATTGTGATTTGGTGTAGCTACCGTCTTCACGCAAGGCAACCAATTCCTTTGCCTTGGCCACATCACAAGGATCATATTGATAGGAAATCGAGACTGGAACTATGTGTAGGCTATCTACGTATTCGGCATAGGACTGGCCCGATTTCTTTTTACTCATGTAGAGCATCTTCATTACCGCGGCATCAGATGCATCTATACCGTCTTTGGCACGACCTTCACTTTGGGCAATCCAAATGTTGTGCCCAGTATGAACAGATTCATCAATATAGGCTGACAAATCCATATAGGCCTTCATCTTTTCCCGTACACCTTCAGCCGAGCGCTTAACAATGAAACACTTATTGAGGCGCATAATGTCACCGACATAGGGCTTCTTTAACAGGTTATCGCCAATGGCTATGCGCACTGTCTCCATGGCATGGGTATACAAGGCCCAATTCACAAGGGCCGGATCCATGGCAATATCACGATGATTAGAAATAAACAGATACGCATTATTGGCATCAAGGTGCTCAATGCCACTGAAGGTCAAATTATCGATACTAGAGCGGATCATGCGGCGCATGTACTTTGCAACCACTTCCTGCCAGGTATCGATATCTTGCACAGCTTGCACTTCACGCGCCATAGCCATACGAGCCAAAGGGCGTAAAATAAAGCCCAAATACTTATTTAGGCGTGGAAATTTATAGGCGGCAACGGCATCCAATAGCTCTCTGTTATGCAACAGGCCATCGACAGCTGGCCGCACTTCATCATCATTGTATGGCCGAATATCAGCAAAACGTTCTGCGCTTGTCATGGGTTATTATCCGCCAGTGGCATTCATAAATCGTAAGATCTGAGGTTCTTCCTCAAGATCAAAGTAATGGCGCTCTGGCTTCAGTGGCATAGCGGCAATGATGGCGTCTTTCAGGGGCTCAAGCTGACCCGGATTAGCGCGCATTACAGGCAGCAGATTAACACTGTGTTCGTTACCTAGACAAAGCAGTAAGCGCCCTTCGACAGTCACCCTTACGCGGTTACAGTCAGCACAGAAATTATGACTATGAGGCGAGATGAAGCCAACGCGAATGTCACTATCAGCCATCTGGAAATAACGCGACGGGCCAGCCGTTTTGTGCGCCATAGGCAGCAGGGCATAACGCTCTTCGATGGTGGCCTGCACTTCGTCACTGGAGCAGAAACTCAGGGCCCGATCATGGCTATCAATGTTGCCTAGGGGCATCTCTTCAATATAGGCAATATCAATACCTTTATCTCGCGCAAATTCCAATAGATCCAACACTTCATCGTGATTACTACCCTTCATAATCACCGCATTGATTTTGATCCGCTGAAAACCTGCTTGTTGAGCCGCTTCAATGCCAGCCAATACCTTGTGTAGATCGCCGTTACGAGTCATGGCTTTAAAACGCTCTGCCTTAAGCGAATCTAAACTGACATTTAAGCGAGTCACACCAGCCTGCTTTAGAGTCTGGCTATGGCGACTTAATTGAGAACCATTGGTGGTAATCAGTAATTCATCCAAGCCTGGCAATTCACCAATATTGTGTAGATGATCAATCAATCCTCGACGCACTAATGGCTCACCACCGGTAAGGCGAATACGCGCAACCCCTAGCTCTGTGAAGGCTTGCGCTAGCAATTCTATTTCTTCAATAGACATAATGTCTTCCCGAGGCAGGAAAGTCATTTCTTCGGCCATGCAGTACACGCAACGGAAATCACAACGATCCGTGACGGAGATGCGCACATAATCAACCGTGCGGCCAAAGTTATCAATCAATTGCTGGGTCATAAACTCTTACAAATGTTGCAGCAGACTAAACGCGGCATTATACCTCGATTAGGCACCCTTGTCCTTGTTAGTAGCGTCGCCGTTAATAGCGTTCAACTCAGCTTGATAAGCCAAACTGTTAATCACTTTCACCAAACCAGAGCGCCACGGGCGCTGGCGTATACCAAAGGTGCCCAAAATTTTCTTGCAGTCCAACACCGTAAAGGCTGGGCGCGGGGCAGCAGCTTGCCATTCATCACTGCCAACCGGCACGATAGCCTTGGCTTGGGTATCTGCTTGGAACTTAACAGAAGCTAGGATGGCTTCAGCAAAGCCTTTCCAGGTTACCACTTCAGCGCCACTATAATGATAGGTACCCCACACCTCTATACCGCAACTGATCTGCTGAATCATGGCCAATAACACCCGTGCCACATCAACGGCATCCGTGGGGCAGCCAAATTGGTCATCCACGGCCATAACTTCGTCCTGACTGCGGATCTGCTTTAAGGTACGCAAGACGAAATTATTACCGCGCGAACTAAATATCCAACCTACTCGCAGAATGACATGCTGCGGGCAAATTGCTCGAACTAGATCTTCACCGGCGGCCTTGCTGTGGCCAAAAATATTGACAGGGGCTACCTGAGCCTGTTCATTAATGGGCAGATGCTCACTGCCATCAAACACATAATCGGTGGACAGATGTAGCAAAGGCACAGCATGATCAGCACAGGCTTGGGCAATATTAGCTGCCCCCTCCTGGTTGATGCGATAGGCCTCTTCCGGATTCGCCTCGGCCAAATCCACCACCGAGTAGCTAACGCAGTTTATAACAAATTTGGGTTTGTGCTTGCCGACGACGGTTTTAATGGCAGCCAGGTCAGATAAATCGAGGTTTTTCGCATCAAACCAAACCACCGACATACCCATTTTTAATGCCCGTTGACAAACGGCGGCACCAACCTGCCCATTAGCTCCAGTTACTAATATTTTTAGCAAAGATAAATCCTATCGCCAGACTCATATTCTAGGCGGCTAATGGTATCATAGTCAGCGCTGAAGCTATAATTCTGCAGCTCAAATTCACAATTTAAGGTGGCCCATGTCAAGTATTAGTCTACACCGCGCCAAACGTATCATTAACCAGGTATTTGCCTACGCCAAACAACAGCAACTACGCCCCTTGTCGGTGGCCATTGTGGACCAAGGTGGACATGTTATTGCCTTCGAAAGACAAGATGGTGCCCCTCCTGGTCGCTTTAATCTATCTTATGGCAAGGCTCGTGCAGCGATTTTAATGGGCATGGGAGGCACCGCTTTGCAAAACCTGTCTGAACAACGTACTGATTTCGCCCTTGCGGCTAATGGTGCTTATGCCGGTGAATTTGTACCTATCATGGGGGCGGTGCTTATCCAAGACAAAGCCGGTAACACGCTGGCTGCCCTGGGTGTCAGTGGTGCGACTTCAGAACAAGATCGCGACGCTGGTTGCTTTGCCGTGCAAGCAGTCAATTTACACGCTGTCGGCTAAACCCAAGATGAAAGAACCTAGCCAACTAGGCGATCAGGCACTAGTGCTCATTGCCCTAGCCACCTTAGGTCTGGCCTTTAAAGGCATTGCTGCCAAACTTGCCTACGCCACAGGCATAAATGCCAATTACCTGTTGCTGGTACGTTTTGCTGCGGCTCTACCATTATTTTGGCTGGGCGCTCGTTTAGCTCATGGTTCTTTCACCCATCTAAGCAAGCGTCAGTGGCGCCATTGCACAGGCGCAGGCTTGCTGTATTTTCTGGCCGCCTATACGGACTTCACTGCCCTTGTCTATTTGGATGCGGGTTTATCGCGACTTATTCTCTTTACCTATCCGGTGTTCGTCTTTGTTATTACCAGCATTATGACGCAACAGCGACCCATGCTCAGCCAACTTGCCGCCTTTGTGGTGATTTTTACTGGCTTAGTGATTGCCATACCTATCAGTAGCATTGCCAAGCAAGAAAACTTTCAGCTAGGTAGTCTTTTTGCTTTGCTTGCGGCCCTCACCTATGGTGCCTACCTAGCCTATAGCCAGAAGATACTCAGCAGCATGCCTAGTGGACATTTTAGTACTGCCACCAGTGCTATCACCTTGCTGCTCTTTGCCATGTTGATTGCTTTTGATCATCGCGAGCCGGTACTTGTCTATAACTGGGCAGGCACCTGGTGGTCTTTATTTATCGCTGTGTTCTGCACCGCCGTGCCTTTCTTTATGCTCTATGAGGGAATAAAACGCAGCGATGCCAATACGGCCAGCCTGATCACCTTAGCAGGCCCCGCCATTACCTTGCTATTGGCATGGTGGCTGTTGGATGAAGCGTTGGGTTGGCGCCAATGGCTTGGCTTACTGACATTGATTATCGGGGTGGGGTTAATCGATAAAAAGCTCAGCCTCTGGTATCTGACTCGGCGCTTGCTGAAGCAAGCAAAAACTTCTGCATAACGGGCAGCATGAGCACATACACTGTGGCCAAAACAAAACCAACCAGAGTCCCCCACAGCAATCCAAGCACAGGATAGGTAATGGCCACCGCAGTGGTATACACCAATAAAGACACTAAGCCTAACGGATAGACTCGGATACTGTTGCTGAGCACTGGCTTACCATGGTGATAATGCAGGATAAGGAACAGCGGAAAAGCGACCACAGGAAACCCCGCTAATAAGCCGGCCCAGACGGCACCGACAAGCTTGGCTATGCCAGTGATCAATACCACCGTCAACGCAGCAGTCGCAGCGCGAAACAAGGTATCTCGCTTAGTCATCACCGCCGTTACTTGTTGTGGCACAGCGGGCACTTGCAACATGAGCCTAGCACCGAGCAGCAGCCCCATCAAGGTTACCGGTACCGCAATCCACAGACTAGCGGGCAACCATTTAACTAGGTAGGCAATGAGCAGAAAACTGGCCACCCCAGCAAGCCCTGCGAAGCACACATTAAAGAAATCTCCAGCGTGTTTAGCTAACCACCAATAAGCAATGGCTAGGGCCAAATTGGCCAGCAAACCCAGCACGGCAAAAGCGGCTGCCTGAGCGGCAAAACCAACCCCCTGTTCAAGCCCAAGAAAGACTAAGACGATGGCTATACCAAGGGGATAACCCGCTAATACGCCTGCCACCTTGGCGCTAACATTTTCGGCAATATAGGCCAAGGCCAATACCACGAAGACGGTCACCAGAATTTTACTTATCAACATATCATTGATCACTTAGGGCCAAGGCCACGGCTTCCTCGGCGTGAATGGCGGTGGTGTCAAACAAAGGCAAATCCGTATGCTGAGACTGCACCAGCATGGTAATTTCGGTACAGCCTGCGATGACCCCTTCAATACCTTGCTCACCCATGGCCTCAATTTGCCTTAAATAGATTTGCCGAGAGTCATCCTTTACCTGCCCCAGACACAGCTCATTAAAGATGATGCGATTAACCTCAGCGCGGCCTTGGGCATCAGGCACAACTACCTGTATGCCAGCCGCCTCAATACGCTGCTTATAAAAAGCCTGCTCCATGGTGTAGGCCGTGCCCAACAAGCCCACCTTGCTGATGCCAGCTTGCCGTAACCGCTTGGCCGTGGCATCCGCCAGGTGCAAAAGCGGTATTTGTATGTACTCACTCACCTGAGGAGCCACGAGATGCATGGTATTGGTACAGATAAGCAAAAAGTCAGCTCCGGCTAATTCTAAGCCGCGTGCCGCTGCACCAAGAATTTCACCGGCCCGCTGCCAGTCCCCTGCCCGCTGCAAGGCTTCTATTTCTTCAAAATCCACACTGTGCAACACAATGCGCGCCGAGTGTAGGCCACCTAGCTGCTCACGTACCAACTCATTTATAGCGCGATAATACAAGGCGGTACTTTCCCAGCTCATGCCACCCAGCATGCCAATGGTCTGCATATTTAAATCCTAGTCTATTAAAGCCACTCTAAACTTCCATTTAAGCAGTTAATTAAGCTAAAGTTAAGCTACTTTGGCCCAACATCATAAGCAAATACAGCCAGGCTGTAATTTCAACCATGACCTATTTCAACACTCAGAACTATCTAAAGCGCCTGCAATTAACGTCTCCCCCAAGCATTGATGAAATAGGCCTCAAGGCGCTACAGAAGGCCCAACAAAGCTGCATTCCATTTGAGAACTTCGACATACCCGCAGGCCAGGGTATCAACTTAGCTGCCGAACATGTGTTTAATAAGCTAGTTAATCAGCAGCGCGGAGGCTACTGCTTTGAGCTTAATGCTCTGATGTTAATGGCTCTGCAGCAATTTGGTTTTCAGGCCAGGGCCCTATTGGCTCGCGTACATTTAGGCGATCGACCCAGTGGCCGTAGCCATCAACTATGTCTAGTAGAACTAGACGGAGAACAATGGATAGTGGATACAGGCTTTGGTTCGCAAACACCCCGTGCCCCTCTACCACTGCGCCTGGATGAGGTACTAGAAACCGACCTACAAACTTTTCGCTTTATTGCAGACGACCGCTTTGGCTATCTGCTACAAAGCCACATCAATGGCAACTGGGAAGACCTCTACAGCTTTGATATGCAGCACGTATGTGAAAATGACTTGGAATACGGCAATCACTGCACATCGACCATGCCGACTTCTACCTTTGTGACTTCATGGGTAGGCTGCCTACGCACTGAAAACGGGCAAAAAACCTTACTTAACCTGACTTATAAAGAAGTTGATGGCGACCAGACCGTCATTAAGGAGCTAACCCCAGGCATTGAATACCTAGCGGTACTGGAACAGCAATTTGGTATCAAGCTAGATTGCGCCTATGAATCCCTCATGCCATTTCAGGAATTAACCAACTGACAACCATTTATTTGTTCAAACACGGAGCAAACATGAATACCGACGCCATTAATTTTCTTGAAAAGTTCACTAAGTTTTCTGACTACTGGTCAACACCGGGGATGCTGATAGTGAGTTAACCGCTCAGAATAATGTGTGGATATAAAAAAGCCCCGCAATAGCGGGGCTTTTTTGAATCACATACTTCTATGGTCAGAACGGAATGTCATCATCAAAATCAGCATCAAAACCACCAGGCTGTTGCTGAGGTTGTTGTGCCGCACGTTGAGGGGCTTGCTGTTGGAAACCGCCGCCCTGTTGCTGTGCCTGCTGCTGGAAGCCGCCACCTTGTTGGCTGCCTTGCTGGCCACCCTGTTGAGGGGCAAAACCACCACCCTGCTGACCACCGCCTTGACGGCTGTCTAGCATCTGCATTTCAGAGGCAACAATTTCTGTGGTGTAACGCTTAACGCCATCCTGCTCCCACTGACGGGTACGCAGGGAACCTTCGATGTATAGCTTAGAACCTTTACGTACGTATTCGCCGGCAATTTCTGCTAAGCGATTAAAGAACACCACTCGGTGCCATTCGGTACGTTCTTGTGGCTGACCAGTCTGCTTGTCTTTCCAAGTTTCAGAGGTCGCTAGGGTCAGGTTGGTAACCGCACCACCCGAAGGCATGTAGCGTACTTCTGGGTCACCGCCCACGTTACCAACCAATATTACTTTGTTTACTCCGCGTGATGCCATGGTATGTCTCCTTACCGTATCGTTAGTTTAGCTTCTGTATAACCTGACAATAAATTGTCTAGCGGGAAGCGAGATTATACCCCTGAAGCTGGCATATGAGAATAAGTATAGACGCTAAAATATAACATTCATTGCGGGCCATATTCTTTGCCATATTCTTTGCTATCCAGGCCAGCAAAATTCTATAATAGTGGGTTACTTTAATTTGCTTAATTGGCTTTTGCATGGACACCATACTGGTACGCGGCGCTCGCACCCACAATCTGAAGAACATCGACCTAGATATTCCCCGTGACAAGCTGGTGGTCATTACCGGCCTATCCGGTTCTGGTAAGTCTTCCTTGGCCTTTGATACCCTTTATGCTGAAGGCCAGCGCCGTTATGTGGAATCCTTATCCACCTACGCGCGCCAATTCTTATCCATGATGGAAAAGCCCGACATTGACCACATCGAGGGTTTATCACCCGCCATCTCCATTGAACAGAAATCGACCTCCCATAACCCGCGCTCTACGGTTGGTACGATTACTGAAATTTATGATTACCTACGCTTATTGTTTGCCCGTGCTGGCGAACCACGCTGTCCCGACCATGACTTACCATTGGCTGCACAAACCATAAGCCAGATGGTAGATCAGGTCATTGCCTTACCCGAAGGCCAGCGTTTAATGCTGCTAGCCCCGGTGGTTCAAAATCGCAAAGGTGAGCACCTACACACCCTGGATGAATTACGTGGCCAAGGATTTATTCGTGCCCGCATCGATGGCCGTATCTTTGATTTGGATGATACTCCGGAACTAGAGAAGAACAAAAAACACACCATCGAAGTGGTGGTGGATCGCTTTAAGGTCAAACAAGGTCTTGAGCTGCGTCTGGCCGAGTCCTTTGAAACCGCCCTCAACCTGACTGACGGCATTGCTAAGGTAGCCTCCATGGATGACGAGCAAGCAGACGAGATGGTGTTCTCATCACGTTTTGCTTGTCCCGAATGTGGCCATGCCATCAGTGAACTAGAACCGCGCTTGTTTTCCTTTAACAATCCATCCGGTGCCTGTCCTTCCTGTGATGGTTTAGGCGTGCGCCAGTACTTTGACCCAAGCAAGGTGGTACAGCAACCTTTAAACAGCCTCGCTGAAGGTGCTATACGCGGTTGGGACCGCCGTTCCCTCTATTACTATGGCCTCCTCAGTGCCATGGGTAAGCACTATGGTTTTGACATGAATACAGCATGGCAAGACCTACCTTCAGAGGTGCATAAGCTGGTGCTCTACGGCACAGGCAAAACAGAAATAGAGTTTAAATACATCAATGACCGCGGCGATAAGATTAGTCGCAAACACCCCTTTGAAGGTGTTATTAATAACATGCAGCGCCGTTATCGGGAAACCGAATCCAACATGGTGCGTGAAGAGCTAGGTAAATTCCTCAACATGCAACCCTGTCCGGAGTGTCATGGCTCGCGTTTGCGCCGCGAGGCCCGCCACGTATTTATTGACGGCCTCAACCTGCCTCAAGTAGTACACAAGGCCGTGGGTGAAAGTGCCGATTATTTTGCCAACTTGCACCTGCCAGGCAAGCAGGGACAAATTGCCGAGAAAATACTCAAAGAGATCCGTCTGCGCTTAGACTTTCTAGTCAATGTGGGCCTTGATTACCTTAGCCTTGACCGCAATGCGGACACCCTTTCCGGTGGCGAAGCGCAACGCATTCGCCTTGCCAGTCAGATAGGTGCTGGCCTGGTCGGGGTAATGTACATCCTTGACGAGCCCTCCATTGGTTTACACCAACGAGATAATGAACGCTTGTTAAAAACCCTTATTCACCTGCGTGACCTAGGCAATACAGTGATCGTCGTCGAGCACGATGAAGATGCCGTACGGCTAGCCGATCACGTTATTGATATCGGTCCAGGTGCCGGTGTGCACGGCGGTACCATCGTCGCCCAGGGCACACCACAGCAGGTAATGGATAATGAAGACTCCCTAACGGGGCAGTATTTGAGCGGCAAACGCTGCATTGCCGTACCCGCCAAACGTCATGCTGCAAAACAGGGAGCATGGCTGGAACTGATTGGTGCAAGTGGCAACAATCTACAAAATGTACATTTAAAAATACCCACAGGTGTGATGACCTGTATTACGGGCGTGTCAGGCTCAGGTAAATCAACGCTAATCAATAGCACCCTGTACCCCCTAGCCGCTACGCTACTAAATAAAGCCACCACTTTAGTAGCTGCTCCACACAAGGAAATTAACGGTCTAGATTTGCTCGACAAGGTAGTGGATATTGATCAAAGCCCCATTGGCCGCACACCACGCTCCAATCCGGCTACCTACACAGGTATTTTTACCCCTATTCGGGAGCTGTTTGCCGGCACCCAAGAAGCCCGTTCGCGTGGCTATAAACCGGGTCGGTTTAGCTTTAACGTCAAGGGTGGTCGTTGTGAAGCCTGTCAGGGTGATGGCGTTATTAAGGTAGAAATGCACTTCCTGCCCGATGTCTATGTGCCCTGCGATGTGTGCAAAGGCAAACGCTACAATCGAGAAACGCTGGAAATTCAATATAAAGGCAAGAACATAACCGAAGTTCTGGACATGACCGTGGAAGACGCGGTGCAGTTCTTTGATGCCGTGCCCATGATTAAGCGTCGTTTACAAACCCTTATGGATGTTGGCCTTAGCTATATTTGTCTGGGCCAAAATGCCACCACCCTATCAGGTGGTGAAGCCCAACGGGTGAAGCTATCTCGCGAACTATCCAAACGCGATACTGGTCAAACCCTATATATCTTGGATGAGCCCACAACTGGCTTACACTTCTACGATATTCAGCAGCTGCTAGCAGTTTTACAAAGACTGCGTGATCACGGTAACACCGTGGTGGTGATTGAGCATAACTTGGATGTCATCAAAACCGCCGACTGGATTGTCGACCTAGGCCCTGAGGGTGGCAACAAGGGTGGTCAAATTATTGCCACGGGTACCCCAGAGGATGTGGCAGCCAATGCCGCATCTCACACGGGCCGCTTCTTAAAACCCATGTTATAGCCATGAGGGTCTAACCCCAGGGGATCAGACCCTAGTGATGGCTTAGAGTTTAAACTGTCCCACTTGTTGCTGTAACTGCTGAGCCTCCTGGTTCAAAAGTTTACTAGTATCCGCCGCTTGATCCACACTAGCGGCATTCTGCTGAGTCAGGTTATCCATACTATTCACAGCTTCAGAAACCTGTGCAATGCTGCTGCGTTGTTCGCTGCTAGCACGGGCGATGCGCTCCACAAATTCGGCCACTTCCGCCATAGATTGATTGATGGCTTGCATGGCTTCGCCAGACTGCCCAACAAAACTGCTACCGCGCTCAATACGCTCTTGATTAGCTTCTATGAGCTCCTTAATATCCTTCGATGCATCAGCGGTCCTTTGCGCCAAGGTGCGCACCTCCGCCGCCACCACAGCAAAACCTCGGCCTTGCTCACCAGCACGAGCAGCCTCCACCGAAGCATTTAAGGCGAGCAAATTGGTCTGAAAGGCGATAGCATCAATGAGCTCAATTATTTCCGCCATCTGCTGACTGGACTGACTGATTTTTTCCATGGCATCAACAGCCTGATTAACAATAGTGTTAGTCGCCTTCGAGGTATCGACCGCCTCGCTAGTAAGCTGTTGTGCCTGAATAGCATGATCGGCATTTTCTACCACTGTGGAGGTCAGTTCTTCCATGCTGGCTGCCGTTTCTTCCAACGAAGAAGCCTGGGCCTGGATACGATCGGCAATGTCATCGCTAGCTTGGGCCATATTGTCAGCCATGCTGGCAACCTTGCTACTGGTTGCCGACACCATGGAAAGGGTGTCGGATAAATTACTGGATGAATGGTTAAGGGAAGCCTTTAAATCAGCCAGTGTACCCTGATAGTTGCCTTCGACGCGGGCGCTTAAATCGCCCTCAGCCTGGTGCCCCATCACCGCCGAGGTTTCATTCACCGCTTGCTGTAATTGCTCAAGGGACAGATTAATACTGTGCTTAAGATCAGCCATTTCACCGGCCAAATCAGCCTCAATACGGCTAGCAAAATCACCTTCGGATACTTGTTGCATTACCTCTTGTATTTCAGCCACAGCCGTCTGCATAGCGGACATACTAGCATCAACCTTGTGCTTAAGCTCACCGCTCACCTGGTCACTCATGCGGGCAGAAAAATCAAAGGCACTTAGTGCAGTCATCACCTGCTGCAATGCCTGCATGGTATGATCAACACTCTCGGCGGAGCTATTAACCCCCTGCTTTAAGGTGGCCAAATCACCCTTAAAATCCACCTCGATGCGTTCATTAAAATCGCCTGCTGCAACGGCGGCAAGGACTCGGTTAGCTTGATTAATGGCCTTTTGCAATTGCGCCAGCAAACTGTCGAAGGCTTGGGCAACCTGACCTAATTCATCAGCTCGTTGTAACTCTGTTCGCAGAGCAAAATCACCACTTGATTGCACTTTTTGGGCGGTGCCAACAAGGCGCGACAAGCCGCTGTTTAAGCTGCGAACTAGGGACACGGCTAATACTATGCCAAGCACTAGACTAGCCAGTAACAACAGCACCACCAGTGTACGTCCATTGTTATAGGCAGCCTCCGATTCATGTACTTCTGTTTGCATCACCTCGGATTCAATGACGATCAACTGATCAACAATTAACACCGCTTGCTCAGCTAAAGCAGCGCCTTTACTTTGCATCAGGTTAAAGGCATTAACGTTGCCATTTTCCATGTTAATGTCAGCCACTTCACTAAACACATCAAGATAATCCACAAAGGCCTCATCAATGGCAGACACCGCATCAAAGCTGATCATGGTCTTTAACAGGTCCAGGTCATCCTCAACATCAAGCTGTATCAATTCTACGTTATCAGCAGCGTATTGCATTTCAAACACCGCTTCACTGGCCACTAGAGCGCGCTCATTTAACAAGGCCTCCATGACATTGCGGCGGATACGATTGAGCACTAGCAGACGCTCATCGGAATCAACCTTGGCGTTGTTGCCACTGGCTACAGCGCCAGCATTACTATTGCTTAGTTGCTTGGCCAGCTTGGCTAATTTATCAAGCTTGGGGATGTAGTCGTTAAGGAAGGTCACGCCATCATCGGCTTGTTGCGCAGCGCCATAAACATCTTGCCAAATGCTAGCAATGCCATTGACAAACATCGACATGTTGTTTTCGGTTTTTTGCAGGTTTTCAACCTTGCGATTTAAGCGCTTTAACTCGCTCTTGATGCGCTTAATACTGGCGTTATTGCTATGTAAATAATCACGGTATTTGACTGCTAAATCATAAAAACTGGCTTGCAGGCTCAATGCTAGCTTGAGGTTGGCCTGGGCATTACCCAAATCACCGGTGGATAGCTCTCGCTGCTCTTCAGCGAGGCGAATTTGATCACCCAACAGCACTTGCAGGGCATCGTAAGCACGGCGTGAGCCATCGCGTGATAGCGCCTGTGCCTTAACATTGGAATTAAGTTGACTAAATTGCATGATCTGCCCATTGAGGGCCTTGTACTCTTGCCACACCAGACTTAACTGTTGCAACTGGGCTTGGTCAGCGCTTAACTCTGCTGCTGGCAATTGTGCTTCAAGGTTGCTTTCATCGTGCTTTTGCAGAGCCATGATCAGGGCTTCAAAGGCTGCCACATTGGCCGCCAACTCATCTATCATGGCTTGTTTGGCAGCCTCTTCGTTAATTAACAAGACCTTCTTTTCTTGCTCTAGAATGGTCGCTAGTAGCTGTTTTGCGGTCTGCGCCTGGCCTAACTTAGCCATGGATTCATGCACCAGGTGTTTAGTGCGATCATTCATATTGGACATGTTGTTAAGGCTTAATACACCAGCAATGGTTGCCATTACCAATATCACGCCAAAGCCAATAATTAATTTTGCTTTTACCGTTTGAAAGCTCATGAAGACTCCAAAAAACAAGTTCACCTTGTTACTCTTATTGCATCTAAGCATACAGGTTTTGCCCCGCTAGGCAAATGCAACCAGTACCAGATAAAGACTATTTTTAGGGCAAAAAAAAAGCCCGGTAAAAACCGGGCTTTTTTCTGTTTTTTTGCTTACTCTTCAGAAGCGGTTGGACGATCAACCAATTCTACGTAAGCCATTGGGGCGTTATCACCAGGACGGAAGCCGCACTTCATGATGCGGATGTAGCCGCCTGGACGGTTAGCATAACGTGGACCCAGTTCGTTGAACAACTTGCCTACGGCATCTTTGCTGCGAGTGCGAGCAAAAGCCAGACGACGGTTGGCAACGCTATCTTCCTTGGCTAGAGTGATCAGTGGCTCAGCCACACGACGCAATTCTTTAGCCTTAGGCAGGGTGGTTTTAATCAGTTCGTGCTCAAACAAGGAACAAGACATGTTCTTGAACATGGCCTGGCGATGTGAGCTGGTACGATTGAAATGACGACCACTTTTACGATGACGCATTGTATTATCCTTATCAAACTATGTTTGATGTATTATCCGGTTAAGACTACTGTGTGCCTTTAAGAATGGCTGGTGGCCAGTTCTCAAGACGCATACCCAGGGATAGACCACGGGATGCCAGTACATCTTTGATTTCGGTTAGAGACTTCTTACCCAGGTTCGGAGTCTTCAGCAACTCAACTTCGGTGCGCTGAATCAGGTCACCAATGAAGTTTAAGTTTTCAGCCTTCAGACAGTTAGCCGAACGCACTGTCAATTCCAAGTCATCAACTGGGCGCAGTAGAATTGGATCTACTTCTGGCTCGTCGACCTTGGCTTCTGGTTCGTTGTCATTTTCGAGGGCAACAAACACAGCAATTTGACGTTGCAAAATGGTAGCAGCACTACGGATTGCTTCTTCTGGATCCAATGTACCATTGGTTTCCAGATCGATTACCAGCTTATCCAAGTTGGTGCGCTGTTCAACACGGGCGCTTTCAACTGAGTAGGCCACACGGCGTACAGGACTGAAAGAAGCGTCTAGTTGCAGCTTACCAATGGCGCGGGTCTCATCTTCAGCTTGATGACGAGCATCAGCAGGCTCATAACCCATACCAGAACGCACGGTTAGTTGCATTTCTAGTAGAGTATCAGCATTAAGATGGGCAATCACATGCTCAGGGTTAGCCACTTCAATATCATGGGTTAACTGGATGTCAGCGGCAGTGATGGTGCCAGGACCCTGCTTAGACAGGGTCAGGACAGCTTCATCACCTTCGTGCATAGCAATAGCAACACCTTTTAGGTTCAACAGGATTTCGATCACGTCTTCCTGTACACCTTCGATGGCGCTATATTCATGCTCAACACCACTAATTTCTACGTCAACGATGGCCGCGCCGCTCATGGAAGAAAGCAGGATACGACGCAGAGCGTTACCCAGAGTGTGACCAAAGCCACGCTCTAATGGCTCCAGAATAATCTTGGAACGGGTGTCGCTTGCACGCTGCACTTCAATGTTGCGCGGTGTTAAAATATCGTTGGTTGAAGTCATGGACTCACCTATTAGTTGTGCACTGAGGTCAATTATTACTTAGAGTACAATTCAACGATCAGTTGCTCATTAATCTCGGCAGACAGTTCACTGCGTTCTGGAGCGGACTTAAAAGTACCTTCCATCTTGCCTGCGTCTACATCAACCCATTCACAAGCTGTACGTTGGGCAGCCAGTTCCAGAGCGTTCTTGATACGCAGTTGTGTTTTTGCCTTCTCACGGATAGAGATAACATCACCAGCTTCTACCTTGTAGGATGGGATGTTAACAGTCTGACCGTTTACCAGAATGCTCTTGTGAGAAACAATCTGACGTGCTTCAGCGCGAGTAGCACCAAAACCCATACGGTAGACAACGTTATCCAGACGAGATTCGAGCAGGGACAACAGGTTAGTACCTGTAGCGCCCTTCAGACGATCAGCTTCTTTGTAGTAGTTACGGAATTGACGCTCCAGTACACCGTACATACGACGAACTTTTTGCTTCTCACGCAACTGGGTGCCGAATTCAGACAGACGACCACGACGAGCGCCGTGTACACCTGGAACTGTTTCAGCTTTACATTTAGAGTCTAACGCACGTACACCGCTCTTCAGGAACAGGTCTGTTCCCTCACGACGAGACAGTTTACAAACGGGACCAATATATCTTGCCATTTGAAATTACCTCTTTATACGCGACGTTTCTTAGGTGGACGACAGCCATTGTGAGGAATAGGAGTAACATCAGTAATGTTAGACACCTTCAGTCCACATGCATTTAATGCACGTACCGCAGATTCGCGGCCTGGACCTGGGCCCTTAACAAATACGTCAATGTTCTTCAAACCATATTCCATCGCTGCCTTACCAGCACGCTCAGCTGCAACCTGGGCTGCAAATGGAGTGCTCTTACGGGAACCGCGGAAACCAGAACCACCTGCTGTTGCCCAGCTTAAGGTGTTGCCCTGGCGATCGGTCAAGGTAACAATCGTATTGTTAAAAGAAGCGTGGATATGGGCTAACCCATCAGCCACCTGCTTTTTAACTTTTTTACGTGTTGTACGAGTACCTGGCTTAGCCATGTTGATATCCTGTACTTATAAGCTTACTTACGGATAGGCTTTTTAGGGCCTTTACGGGTGCGAGCGTTGGTCTTAGTGCGTTGACCACGTAGCGGCAAGCTACGACGGTGACGCAGACCTCGGTAACAACCCAAATCCATTAGTCGCTTGATGTTCATGGAGATTTCGCGGCGTAGGTCGCCTTCAACGTTCATCTTAGCGATAACGTTACGAATCTCGTCCAATTTCTCTTCGCTCAGATCGCGAATCTTAGTGCTTTCCTCGATACCAAGGTCAGCGCAGATTTGCTGAGCTGTGGGACGGCCAATACCGAAGATATAAGTCAGTGAGATCACTGTGTGCTTATTATCAGGGATATTGACGCCAGCAATACGAGCCATTCAAATCACTCCGTTCGTGCCAGTAAACTGACACTAAAATTTATTCACATCGTCGAAGACGGCGCGAAATTATATTGCTTTTCTTGAATATAATCAAGTAAAGCTTTTTTCACGCCGATCTACGTCTAGCTTAGCTTGGGTATTAACCCTGGCGTTGCTTATGACGTGGTTCAACCTTACAGATAACCCGTACGGAACCATTACGACGAACGATTTTGCAGTTACGGCAAATTTTCTTTACAGATGCACGTACTTTCATTTCGAACTCCTTTGGTGGGAAGGCTTAGCCCATTAGGCCGCCATTACCCTTTAAATTCGATTTCTTCATCAGGGAACTATACTGATTGGACATCAAGTGAGATTGTACTTGGGACATGAAATCCATGACCACAACCACAACGATCAGCAACGATGTACCACCGAAGTAAAACGGCACGTTCCATGCAACTACCAAAAACTGAGGCATTAGCGAAACCGCAGTAATGTAGAGTGCACCGAACAACGTCAAACGACCTAGGACAGTGTCGATATAACGCGCTGTTTGTTCACCTGGGCGAATGCCTGGTACAAAGGCACCAGACTTCTTCAAATTATCCGCAACGTCTTTTGGGTTAAAGACCAGAGCGGTATAGAAGAAGCAGAAGAACACAATACTAATTGCAAACAACAGAATATACAGAGGTTGGCCCGGCGCTAACGCCAAAGACACGTCCTGAACCCACTGCATGCTATCTGCCTGACCAAACCATTGACCGATAGAAGCGGGCAATAGCAAGATCGCGGATGCAAAGATTGGCGGAATAACCCCCGCCATGTTGACCTTCAAAGGCAAGTGACTGGACTGGGCCGCAAATACCTTATTGCCTTGCTGACGCTTGGCATAATTAACGGTGATGCGACGCTGACCGCGCTCCATAAACACCACGAAGGCGATGGTAGCAACGGCTAGTACAGCGATAGCCAGCAGGGCGATAATATTCAAGTCACCCTGACGGGCCGCCTCGAATGATTGACCGATTGCACCAGGAAGACCTGCTACAATACCTGCAAAGATCAGTATTGAGATACCGTTACCAATGCCCCTTTCTGTTACTTGTTCACCAAGCCACATCAAGAACACCGCACCGGATACTAAGGTGACAACTGCAACGAAATAAAAGCTGAGGTCGGCGCTAAAGGCAATTCCTTGCCCTGCTAGACCTACCGCCATAGCAAAAGACTGCACAGTCGCTAATAATACCGTGCCGTAGCGGGTATATTGACTAATCTTTCGTCGGCCAGCTTCACCTTCTTTCTTCAGCTGCTCTAACTGCGGACTTACCACAGTCATCAGCTGCATGATAATCGAGGCAGAAATGTAGGGCATAATGCCCAATGCCAAGATACTCATGCGCTCCAGCGCACCACCAGAGAACATGTTAAACATGCTCAAAATGGTGCCCTGGTTTTGCTCGAACATAGCGGCAAGGCGGTCAGGGTTAATACCTGGAACAGGGATGTGTGCCCCGATACGATATACCAGAATGGCAATCATAACGACACGCAAACGAGCCCACAGCTCACTTAAACCGCCCTGATTTGCACCCGGATTCATACCTTGCTTTGCCATACTATGCCTCGACTTTACCACCAGCAGCTTCAATAGCTGCCTGAGCGCCCTTAGTTACGCGCATACCTTTGACAGTCACTGCCTTGGTAATTTCGCCACTGAGGATCACTTTGGCTTCCTTCATGCTGTCGCGCACGATGTCAGCAGCTTTTAGCGCCGCCAAATCGATTACATCAGCTTCAACCTTTGCCAGTTCGTTCAAACGCACTTCAGCTACAAAAGCAGCCTTGCGAGAAGTGAAACCAAACTTAGGCAAACGGCGTTGTAAAGGCATTTGACCGCCTTCAAAACCTGGCTTTACGGAACCACCGGAACGGGACTTCTGACCCTTGTGACCACGGCCACAAGTCTTGCCCAGGCCGGAACCGATGCCGCGACCTACACGCTTAGGTGCATGAGTTGCACCTTCACCTGGAGATAGAGTATTTAAACGCATAACGATTACCCTTATTCGCCTTCAACGCGAACCATATAGTTAACCTTGTTGATCATGCCGCGTACAGAAGGCGTATCTTCTACTTCAACTGTATGCCACATGCGACGTAGGCCTAGACCCTTAACGCATTCCCTATGCTTTGGCAGCTTGCCATTAGGAGAACGCACCAAGGTAACCTGAATCATCTTCTTAGCCATGATCTATTACCCCACGATATCTTCAACAGACTTGCCACGCTTAGCAGCAACTTCTTCTGGAGACTTCATCGCCTTCAGACCGTTGATGGTTGCACGTACAACGTTAACTGGATTAGTAGAGCCGTAGCACTTAGCCAATACGTTGTGTACACCAGCCATTTCCAATACTGCACGCATCGCACCACCGGCGATAACACCAGTACCTTCAGAGGCTGGCTGCATGTATACCTTGGAGGCACCGTGACGAGCCTTAACAGGATACTGAATGGTAGTACCGTCAAGCTCTACGTTGATCATGTTGCGACGTGCAGATTCCATAGCTTTCTGGATAGCAGCAGGCACTTCACGCGCCTTACCACGACCAAAACCTACACGACCGTTACCGTCACCTACTACAGTCAGAGCGGTAAAGCCGAAGATACGACCACCCTTCACAACCTTAGCAACACGGTTTACCTGAACCAAGCGTTCTTGTAGATCGCCTTCTTTCTGTTCAATGTTAGCCATCGTTATTTCCCTTAGAACTGCAGACCGGCTTCACGCGCAGCTTCTGCCAACGCCTTCACACGACCATGATATTTAAAACCGGAACGGTCAAAAGCAACCGATTCGATACCAGCTTCCTTAGCGCGCTCAGCAATCAGAGCACCCACCTTAGCGGCGGCATCAATGTTGCTAGTGGCGTCGGAACGCAGGCCCTTGTCCAGAGTAGAAGCTTGCGCCAATACCTGGGAACCGTCACCGGAAATGACTTGAGCGTAGATGTGCTGGGAAGTGCGGTTAACGCACAAACGGTTAGTACCAGCTTCACGCATCTTGTAGCGTGCGCGAGCAGCGCGACGCAAACGAGCGATTTTCTTTTCCATCGTAATCCTACCTTACTTTTTCTTGGCTTCTTTGCGACGAACGTATTCGTCAGCATAGCGAACACCCTTGCCCTTGTATGGCTCAGGTGGACGGAAGGCACGGATCTCAGCGGAGGCTTGGCCAACACGCTGCTTATCTACACCGGAGATAACCACAGTAGTCTGGTTTGGACACTCTGCAGAAATGCCTTCAGGCAGTTCATAATCTACAGGGTGGGAGAAACCCAGAGTCAGGTTTAGTACGTTGCCCTTTACAGCGGCACGGTAACCAACACCTTGCAACAACAGAGTCTTAGCGAAGCCTTCGCTTACACCAGCAACCATGTTATTAACCAAAGCGCGAGTTGTACCGGACATAGCTACGGCAAACTTGCTTTCATTGCGGGCGGCAAAAGTCAGCTCATTGTCACCTTGAGATACTTCCACGTCAGCGTGGATATCCAGGTCTAGAGCGCCTTTGGCACCTTTTACGTTCAACGCCTGTCCATTAAGGGTGGCGGTCACGCCTGCTGGCAAAGCAACAGGGCTTTTTGCTACTCGTGACATGACAACTCCTTAGAATACAGTACAGATGACTTCACCACCGATACCAGCAGCGCGGGCTGCACGATCGGACATGACGCCCTGAGAAGTGGTCACGATGGCAACACCTAGGCCACCTTCAACGGAAGGCAGGGAGGATGCGCCCTTGTACACACGAAGAGATGGCTTGGAAACGCGAGCGATCTTCTCGATTACCGGCTTACCTTCGTAGTACTTCAAAGTAATGGTCAACTCAGGCTTAGTACCTTCTGTCACGGACAGATCGGTAACGTAACCTTCGTCTTTCAGTACCTGCGCAACAGCAACCTTCAGCTTGGAAGATGGCATGGTCACAGACTCTTTGCCTGCCATATGCGCATTGCGAACGCGAGTGATCATGTCCGCTAGTGTATCTTGCATACTCATTGTATGAGCTCCAATTAATTGTTTAACTTAAGTGCAGCGTTTAATCATTATCACTGTAGGTCGGCCTTCAGGCCGACTTGTTGGCCTAAAGGCCAACCTACAAACGATTCAACGCTTACCAAAAGCGTGACTGGAAAAACGGTAAACCGCCAACTACAGCCACTTTAAAGTATCCCCAACAGCCACCAACGACAGCCGGGGAGCTTTTTACCAGGATGCCTTCTTTAGGCCTGGTACGTCACCACGCATCGCCGCTTCACGAAGCTTGATACGGGATAGGCCGAACTTGCGGTAAACCGCGTGTGGACGACCAGTGATTTGACAACGATTCATCTGACGCACTGGAGAAGCATTGCGAGGCAGCTTCTGCAGAGCAATCTGCGCGTCCCAACGATCATCGTCAGAAGCGTTTACGTCGGCAATAATCGCTTTCAGTGCAGCGCGCTTAGCAGCGTACTGAGCGACAGTCTTGGCACGCTTAGCTTCACGTGCTTTCATAGATGCTTTAGCCATGCTTATTACCTACTTCTTGAATGGGAAGCCCAGCGCTGCCAATAGGGCGCGGCCTTCGTCGTTAGTACGGGCAGTAGTCGTGATGGTGATATCTAGACCACGCAGCTTATCTACTTTATCGTAATCGATTTCTGGGAAGATGATCTGCTCACGCACACCCATGGAGTAGTTACCACGGCCGTCGAAAGACTTAGGATTCAAACCACGGAAGTCGCGAATACGAGGAATAGAGATATCAACCAAACGGTCGAAGAATTCCCACATTTGCTGACCGCGCAGAGTCACCTTACAACCTACCGGCCAACCTTCACGAACTTTAAAGCCAGCGATGGATTTACGAGCCTTGGTAACAACCACTTTTTGACCAGCGATAGCTTCTAAGTCAGCTACTGCGTTTTCGATCATTTTCTTGTCGCCGATACCTTCACCAACACCCATATTCAGGGTGATCTTGGTGATCTTAGGAATTTCACTTACGTTAGCCAGGTTCAGCTCATCTTTCAGCTGCTGGGCAACGGAATCTTTGTATAACGCTTTCAATCTTGACATTTCAACTCTCCTTACGCGCCGATTACTTCGCCGCTGGACTTGAAGATACGTACCTTGGTGCCGTCTTCTTGAATCTTGAAGCCAACACGGTCGCCTTTGCCAGTTGCAGAGTTGAAGATAGCAACGTTAGAAGCGGAAATTGGTGCTTCCTTTTCTACGATGCCGCCAGGCTGGTTAGTCATCGGATTTGGCTTGGTGTGCTTTTTCACCATGTTGATGCCAGATACGACAAAACGATCGCCAAGAACTTTAACGACGGTGCCGCGCTTGCCCTTGTCCTTACCAGCGATTACGATGACTTCGTCATCACGCTTGATTTTACGCATAATAATATCCTTTCCTACTTCCTTCCTCATACCCTAAAGGAAATACGCTATCTTTTAGCTACCATATAGCTACGCTAAAACCCGATTTCGATAACCCCCTCACCTAGAAGAGAGAGGCGCTTCAAAATCGGGTTATGCCATATTGGCAGCGCTTTTAAAAAAGCGTTTCCCTTTAACCTTCCAGCCAGTGCGGGCTAGAAGTTAAGATCTAACTCTTATAGTACTTCAGGAGCCAGGGAAATAATTTTCATAAACTTCTCGGTACGTAACTCACGTGTTACAGGGCCGAAAATACGAGTACCAATTGGGGCGTCGTTAGCATTCAACAATACAGCTGAATTAACGTCAAAACGAATGATAGAACCATCCGGACGACGCACACCCTTACGAGTACGTACTACTACGGCCTTCAGTACCTGACCTTTCTTAACCTTACCGCGAGGAATTGCTTCCTTAACAGTAATTTTAATTACGTCACCGATACCGGCGTAACGACGGTGAGAACCGCCAAGAACCTTGATGCACTGTACACGCTTAGCGCCACTGTTATCAGCAACGTCAAGCATAGATTCTGTTTGAATCATGGTTTACTCCAAACTTATGGGCCGATTTCTGCTTCATTTAGCCTAAAATTAGCAAAATTGCTCAATTTTTAACCAAAATTACAGCAAAAACCGGGGTCCGCTGGAGCAAAGGCGTATATTCTACACCTTTGCTGCGCTTTCTTCAATCTTTACCAAAGACCAAGACTTGGTTTTGGAAATTGGACGCGTTTCACAAATTGTAACCAGATCGCCCAAGTTGCACTCATTGTTTTCATCATGAGCATGTATCTTGGTAGAACGCTTAACATACTTGTGATAAATCGGGTGCTTTACTCGACGCTCGATTAGAACTGTGATGGACTTGTCCATCTTGTCGCTAACCACGCGGCCGGTGGCCATACGAGGCTGTTCAGTTGCCGTCATATTAGTTACCTGCCTTTTCGTTCAGAATGGTTTTAACGCGGGCGATATCGCGACGCGCTTGTCCCAACAAGTGAGACTGAGCCAATTGGCCTGAAGCCTTTTGCATGCGCAGATTAAACTGATCCTTCAACAGGTCCAGTAGCTGGGCTTGCAATTCGTCAACAGACTTTTCGCGTAATTCAGTAGTATTCATTACATCACCGTCCGCTTAACAAAAGTGGTGGCCAGAGGCAGCTTAGCAGCAGCTAAAGCAAAGGCTTCGCTGGCTAGTTGCTCGGAAACACCTTCCATTTCAAACAGGACCTTACCTGGCTGAATCTGGCAAACCCAGTATTCAACGTTACCCTTACCTTTACCTTGACGAACTTCAAGAGGCTTTTGAGTAATAGGCTTGTCCGGAAAAACGCGGATCCAGATTTTACCGCCACGCTTGATGTGACGCGTCATTGTACGACGAGCCGCTTCAATTTGACGGGCTGTAATACGACCACGACCAGTGGCCTTTAATCCGAATTCGCCAAAGCTAACTTTACTTCCGCGATGCGCTAGGCCACGATTACGGCCTTTCTGCATTTTGCGGAACTTCATGCGCTTAGGTTGCAGCATTGACGTATCCCCTACTTAGCATTCTTCTTGGTGTTACCCTTAGCAGCACGAACTTCGTCGATACCACCCAAGACTTCACCTTTGAAAATCCAGACTTTTACGCCAATGATGCCGTATGTAGTATCGGCTTCATAAGTAGCGTAATCGATGTCGGCACGCAAGGTGTGTAGTGGTACACGACCTTCACGATACCATTCTGTGCGAGCAATCTCTGCACCACCCAGACGACCGCCTAGCTGAATCTTGATGCCCTTGGCACCCAGACGCATGGCGTTCTGTACCGCACGCTTCATAGCGCGACGGAACATTACGCGACGCTCCAACTGACCAGCAACACTTTGTGCTACTAGCTTGGCGTCTAGTTCTGGCTTACGAATTTCTTCGATGTTGATGTGCACTGGCACACCCATCATCTTTGAACATTCAGTGCGCAGCTTCTCTACATCTTCACCTTTCTTGCCGATAACAATACCAGGGCGAGCGGTGTGAATAGTGATGCGTGCGTTTTGCGCAGGACGTTCGATGTCAATACGGCTCACGGAAGCGCGCTCAAGACGCTTTTCCAGGAACTCACGAACCTTCAGATCCTGCAACAAGTTCTTCGCATAGGTAGAACGAGAAGCATACCAAGTGGAGGTATGATCCTTAACGATACCTAGGCGGATACCCGTTGGATGTACTTTTTGACCCATGGTAACTCCTAAATCTCAGCGACTTTCACGGTAATATGACAAGAGCGCTTCAGGATACGATCCGCACGGCCTTTGGCACGTGGCTTGATACGCTTCATAGTCATACCTTCATCAACGAAAATGGTAGAAACCATCAATTCGTCAACGTCCAGACCGTTGTTATGTTCAGCATTAGCAATAGCAGAATCCAGAACCTTCTTAACCAACTCAGCACCCTTTTTAGGGCTGTAAGCAAGAATGTTTAAAGCTTCGTCTACGCGTTTGCCGCGAATTTGATCAGCAACCAAGCGTGCTTTTTGAGCAGAGATACGAGCACCTTTGTGCTTTGCAGTGACTTCCATCATTTATCTCCTAGCGCTTAGCCTTTTTGTCCGCTGCATGCCCCTTATAGGTGCGTGTAGCGGCAAATTCGCCTAGTTTATGCCCAACCATGTCTTCAGTTACGAAAACTGGTACGTGTTGGCGTCCGTTATGGACTGCAATCGTCATCCCAACAAAGTTTGGGAAGATAGTAGAGCGTCGTGACCAAGTCTTAATTGGCTTGCGATCACCTGCTTCAACTGCAGCCTCAACCTTTTTCATCAAATGAAGGTCAATAAAAGGACCTTTCTTTAGTGAACGTGGCACAGCCGTTTCCTCTTAATTATTTAGCGTTACGACGACGAACAATTAACTTGTCCGTGCGCTTGTTACTACGAGTCTTATGACCCTTAGTAGGCGTACCCCATGGAGATACTGGATGACGACCACCAGAAGTACGGCCTTCACCACCACCATGTGGGTGATCAACTGGGTTCATAGCCACACCGCGAACGGTAGGACGAACACCACGCCAACGGGAGGCACCAGCCTTACCCAGAGAACGTAGACTATGTTCGCTGTTGCTTACTTCACCCAAAGTCGCGCGACATTCGACACGAATCTTGCGCATTTCGCCGGAACGCAGACGCAAAGTAGCGTAATCGCCTTCACGGGCTACCAACTGAACGGCAGCACCAGCGGAGCGAGCGATTTGCGCGCCTTTACCAGCTTTCATTTCAACGCAGTGAATCACGCTACCCAGTGGGATGTTGCGCAATGGCATGCAGTTACCAGATTTGATTGGCGCATCAGCACCAGAAACAACCTGATCACCTGCTTTCATGCCCTTGGCAGCGATGATGTAACGACGTTCACCGTCCGCGTACTTCAACAACGCGATGTTAGCGGTACGGTTTGGATCGTATTCCAGACGCTCAACAACAGCTGGAATGCCGTCCTTGTTACGCTTGAAATCGATTACACGATAGTGCTGCTTATGACCACCACCGATGTGACGGGTAGTGATACGACCGTTGTTATTACGGCCGCCAGACTTAGATTTTTTCTCCAGCAAAGGCGCATAAGGCTTACCTTTGTGCAGATCAGCGTGCACGACTTTAACGACGTGACGACGACCAGGAGAAGTTGGTTTGCACTTAACTACAGCCATGGTATTTCTCCTTACGCCTCACCGATGAAATCGATGTCGTGACCTTCAGCCAGACGTACATACGCCTTACGGATATTGTCGCGCTGACCCATACCGAAGCGCGTACGCTTGGTTTTGCCCTTGGCGTTCAATACACGTACAGAAGCTACTTTAACTTCGAACAACTGCTCAACAGCCTTCTTGATTTCTGGCTTGGTAGCGTCCGCAGCAACGCGGAAAACAACCTGACCACCGTCGTCAGCAACGATAGTAGCCTTCTCAGAAATGTGTGGACCTAGCAGTACTTTATAGATACGTTCTTGGTTCATGACAGCATCTCCTCGATCTTCTTCAGAGCGCCTACGGTCATAATAACCTTCTCGCTACCTACCAAGGAAACTGGGTTAACGCCAGAAGCATCAACAACGTCTACCATTGGAATGTTACGAGCCGCTAGATACAGATCAGTTTCTACAGCTTCAGTAACCACTAGCGCGTCAGAGGCGTTCAGCTCAGCCAGCTTGGCAACCATGGCCTTAGTCTTGGCTTCAGCAATAGCGAATTCTTCCACTACTACCAGACGCTCTTGACGTACCAGCTCAGCCAGGATGCATTGCATGGCTGCGCGGTACATTTTGCGGTTAACTTTTTGGGAATGATCCTGAGGACGAGCAGCGAAAGCACGACCACCACCAACCCAAATTGGGGAACGGATAGTACCAGCACGCGCACGACCTGTGCCCTTTTGACGCCAGGGCTTAGCACCGCCACCACTCACTTCAGAGCGAGTCTTCTGCTTACGTGTGCCCTGACGAGCACCCGCCAGATAGGCAGTTACAACTTGATGTACAAGCGCTTCATTGAATTCACGACCGAATACGACTTCGGAAGCTTCAACGGAACCGCCTGCTGCAAGATTCAAATTCATGACAATCTCCTCGCCCTATCGCTTAATTTTAACGGTAGGTTTAACGATCACGTCACCACCAGTAGCACCAGGCACTGCACCCTTGATCAACAGCAGATTACGTTCTGCGTCAACACGTACAACTTCTAGTTTCTGAGTAGTAACTTGCTCGGCGCCCATGTGACCCGCCATCTTCTTGCCTTTCCAGACACGACCGGGGGTTTGACATTGACCTATAGAACCGAGAGCTCGGTGGGAGATGGAGTTACCGTGAGTGGCGTCCTGCATATGGAAGTTCCAACGCTTAATACCACCCTGAAAGCCTTTACCCTTAGATTGGCCTGTAACATCAACCTTCTGACCAGCTTCAAAACGCTCGACAGACAGTTGATCACCAACGGAGACTTCTTCGCCATCAGTACGGAATTCCCACAAACCACGACCTGCTTCAGTATTTGCTTTTGCAAAGTGACCAGCAGCGGCCTTGTTCACTCGAGATGCGCGACGTTCACCAACAGTAACCTGAATAGCTGCGTAGCCATCAGTGTCAGCGGTCTTCACCTGAGTCACACGGTTGGGATCAACCTCGATGACGGTGACTGGCACGGAAGCACCTTCTTCGGTGAATACACGGGTCATGCCCGCCTTCCGTCCGACTAAACCAATAGTCATTGTATTACCTCAAATTGCCAGTTGTGCACGGGACTGCTTACCCTCTACGGCTGCCGATACACGGCATTGCACGAAAATTAAATAAAGTACGTTTTTAGCGCTACCACGCTTGCCTCATAACCGCAGTTAGCGGAGGCCAGTTTTAGATTCAGAATCAGGTATTAACCCAAGCTGATCTGAACATCTACGCCCGCAGCAAGATCCAGCTTCATCAGAGCATCTACAGTCTTTTCTGTAGGGTCAACGATGTCCAGAACACGCTTATGGGTGCGGATTTCGTACTGATCACGCGCGTCTTTATTAACGTGCGGTGAAGTCAGAACTGTAAAACGCTCTTTGCGAGTAGGCAGTGGAATTGGACCACGAACCTGCGCGCCAGTACGCTTAGCAGTATCAACGATTTCCAACGTAGAAGAATCAATCAGACGATGATCAAAAGCCTTCAAACGAATACGGATTTTTTGGTTTTGCATTACCATAACCTTCATAAAAAACGGGTTTAATCCAGCCCTAATTCAGACTGAACCTAGGTTAAAAACCTAGCTGCAACAAGGTGTTTCCACCTAATCGCAAGCAATAAAGAGCCAGCCCGATTAAAAAGGGTACGAAATTGTACGCGATCACACACCTTATTGCAAGCCTAATTCACTCGTACTATCACCAACCACAAAACCACCTCAAACACATTGACCCCAACCGGCCCCTGACCTAGTATGATGACAGCTGCAGCGGCAGCCAAATTACTTTCCAGCCAACAAGGAAGCACCACCATGCCTCGCGTCCTCTTCGTTGAAGACAACGAGTACCTTCGCAAGATCGTACCCTACACTTTAAAACAGGATGGCATTGATACCCATGCCGTGGCCACAGCAAGCGAAGCACTTGCCTGCTTAAGAGAAGAGCATTTTGATATGGTGGTCACCGATATCAACATGCCCGGTATGAATGGTTTGGAGTTAATCAGCAAGCTAAAGGCCTTGCCTGCCTATCAGGCCACGCCCGTGCTCTGTCTCACCACCGAAATTGCCCCAGAAACCCTGGCCGAGGCAAAACAACGTGGGGCTATCGACATCGTCTTAAAGCCCTATTCACCGCAACAACTTTTAAACGCCATTCAACAGCACCTTTAACAGCATGCCTACATCAATAGGCGCAGGGCAGCACGCTCAGCGACAACCTGCACTCGCATGGGCCACCTGCGATGCAACCAGCCCAGCAGGACATAGGCCACAGTAAATGACCACAGACCAACGAGCACCACACCAAGCACCTGCACCGCCAACTGCTGCCAAAAACCCAAACCAGTGGCTAACAGCTGTTGATCAGCAGCCAAGGCCACAGCCACACCACCCCAACTACCCGCAACGGCATGCACCGACACAGCACCAACCACATCATCAACACCACGCCGGGCCAGCCACTGGGCCGACCAATTAGCCAGCAAAGCACCCACTAGGGCCACCACAACCACCTGATTAAAATGCACGGCATGTGCCATCGCCGTAACACTTACAAGGCCAGCCAACATGCCATTTAGAGCAGGCAATAATTGCGGCCAACCTTTATACCACCAGGACCACACCAAACCACCGGTAGCACCCACCAAGCCGGCCAATAAGGTATTGCCAACAACCTTTATAGTCACCTCACCAAAACCAGTTACCGAGCCACCATTAAAACCAACCCAGCCGATAAACAGCACCAATACGCCAGCCGCTGCCAAGGGTTGATTCTGCCCCTTTAAGGGCTCATAACCAGCATCAAAACGCCCGGTACGCGGACCAATCACCATCACCGCCGCCAATGCCACCCAACCGCCTACAGCGTGAACCACGGTGGCCCCAGCAAGATCCACAAACCCCAATTGCACCAACCAACCAATGCTGGTTGAAACCTGCGCCACAGCACCACCCCACACCCAGTGGGCAATGACCGGATAGATCAGCACTGCCATGATCAACACCAAGGTTAAATAACCACGAAACGCCATGCGCTCGGCCACCGCGCCGGAAACGATGGTCGCCGCAGTACCAGCAAACATCATTTGATAGAAAAAAGTGAGTTCTAAATCGGCCTGCCCGCCAACAAAGAACAACCAAGGTAACAGGCTATCCATGCGCCACTCAGCGAAGATGAGCGCAAAACCAAAGGCCCAAAATAGAATCAACGAAAGCGTTAGGTCAGCCAAGTTTTTCATGGCAATATTGACGGAGTTTTTGCGTCTTACCTGACCATTTTCAAGCAACAGAAAACCCACCTGCATGAAGAGCACCAACAGGGTACACACAAGTAGCCAAAGCAGTTCAATATTGCTATTCATCATCTCTCAATAGATTGGGTTTATTATTGTTACCCTCAAGACTACCACTTTTAACGCCTAAATCAGCTTTATCTAAGGGTTTTTTGCATGAAATGGGCATTTCCATGTTTGGTGTACATATTTTGTTCGATTTTAGTATTAGTATCCTGTATAATTCGCGCACCTTTTTTCCTCTGTCTGTTTTATAAATGGACAGGCAGATATTAATTAGATAACCGAGAACCGAAATGGCTGATCTATCCCACTATCGAAATATTGGTATCTTCGCCCACGTTGACGCGGGTAAGACTACCACTACTGAACGTATTCTTAAGCTGACCGGCAAGATCCACAAGACTGGTGAGGTTCACGATGGTGAATCCACTACTGACTTCATGGAACAGGAAGCCGAACGTGGTATTACTATCCAGTCCGCAGCAACTACCTGCTTCTGGAAAGACCACCGTCTAAACATCATCGATACTCCTGGACACGTTGACTTCACTGTTGAAGTATACCGTTCCCTGAAAGTACTTGACGGTGGTGTAGGTGTATTCTGTGGTTCCGGTGGTGTTGAGCCTCAGTCCGAAACCAACTGGCGTTACGCTAACGAATCCGAAGTTGCTCGTATCATCTTCGTAAACAAGCTGGACCGTATCGGTGCTGACTTCCTACGCGTTGTTGACCAGGTAGAAAACGTATTGGGTGCTAACCCAATGGTTATGACCCTGCCTATTGGCCGCGAAGACGGCTTTGTTGGTGTGGTTGACGTACTAACCAAGACAGCTTATGTATGGGATGACTCTGGCCTACCAGAAAACTTCGAAATCATCGATATCCCAGAAGACATGGTTGACCAGGTTGACGAATACCACGAAAAGCTGATCGAAATGGCCGTTGAACAAGACGACGACCTGATGATGGCCTACATGGACGGTGAAGAGCCTTCTATGGAAGACATCAAGCGCTGCATCCGTTCCGGTACTCGCACCATGGATTTCTTCCCTACGTTCTGTGGCTCCGCCTTTAAGAACAAGGGTGTACAACTAGTACTAGACGCCGTTGTAGACTACCTACCAAGCCCAACCGAAGTTGATGCTCAGCCACTAACTGAAGCTGAAACTGGCGAACCTACTGGCGAAGTAGCTACCGTATCTACTGACGAGCCTTTCCGTGCTTTGGCATTTAAGATCATGGATGACCGTTTTGGCGCCTTGACCTTTATCCGTATCTACTCCGGTGTACTGAACAAGGGTGACACCATCCTTAACTCCTACACCGGCAAGACCGAACGTATCGGCCGCATGGTAGAAATGCACGCCGACGAGCGTACCGAATTGTCCACTGCCCAAGCTGGTGACATCATCGCTGTAGTAGGTATGAAGAACGTTCAAACTGGTCACACCCTATGTGATCCTAAGAATGCCTGCACCCTTGAGCCAATGATCTTCCCAGATCCAGTAATCTCCATCGCCGTAACCCCGAAAGACAAGGGCTCCACTGAAAAGATGGGTATTGCTATCGGCAAGATGGTTGCTGAAGATCCATCCTTCGTAGTAGAAACTGACGAAGATTCCGGTGAAACCATCCTTAAGGGTATGGGCGAATTGCACCTGGACATCAAGGTAGACATCCTGAAGCGCACCTACGGCGTTGAACTGATTGTTGGTCAGCCACAGGTTGCTTACCGTGAAACCATCACCATGCCAATCGAAGACAGCTATACCCACAAGAAGCAGTCTGGTGGTTCCGGTCAGTTTGGTAAGATCGACTACCGCATCAAGCCAGGCGAAACTGGTTCTGGTTTCCAGTTCACCTCCAGCGTTGTTGGTGGTAACGTACCTAAGGAATTCTTCCCAGCTATCGAGAAGGGTTTCAAGGGCATGATGGAAGAAGGCCCACTGGCTGGCTTCCCTCTACTAGACGTTGAAATCGAACTGTTCGACGGTGGCTACCACGCTGTTGACTCCTCTGCAGTAGCCTTTGAGATCGCTGCTAAAGGCGCTTACCGTCAGTCCATGCCAAAGGCTGGCCCACAGTTGCTGGAGCCAATCATGAAGGTAGACGTATTTACTCCAGACGATCACGTTGGTGACGTTATTGGTGACTTGAACCGTCGTCGCGGCATGATCAAGGACCAGGAAGCTGGCGCCACTGGCGTACGTATCAAGGCCGACGTACCACTATCCGAAATGTTCGGCTACATTGGTCACCTGCGTACCATCACTTCCGGCCGTGGTCAGTTCTCCATGGAATTCAGCCACTACTCCGCTTGCCCACAGAACGTGGCTGACGAAGTAATCGCTGCCGAAGCTGAAAAGAAAGCTGCTAAGTAATCTATATCGGCCATCCACTAGGGTCTGACCCTAATGTAAAAAAAGCCCGCTTTGTGCGGGCTTTTTTGTGTCGATAGATTTTTCCTTTAACGCACATCCTGGGCCAGAAAAAACTCAGCGTATTCCCTATCACTGCCAAGAATATGATGCTTAAGCCAGTGCTGGAGAAACTCTAATAGCTCCGGCCCAACATCCATTTCACCATGCTCAACCCGCATTTGCAGACCCAACACCTGATCTAACAGAGCCATATGCTGCTGTTTATGTTCCTCAGCCTCAGCATAGCCATACTCATCAAACAAAGATTCCTCATAGCCAAAATGGCTGGCCGTATAATCGCCCAACTCAACAAATATCTGGCGTAAGATTTTGTCACTATAACGCCCACGTGTCTGCAGACCTTCATCTAGGGCATTTATCATGGCCACCAGTCGCCGATGCTGCTGATCGATAGACGGGATACCTAAATTGTATTCAGCCTTCCATTCCATGTAAGACATGAGATTACTCCTGCAAAGCTAAGCCTTGTATTTCTAGCCTACCATTAGGTTAATCACGCCCAGCACAACAGACAACGAAAAGCGCGGTATTTTTTGATCTGGCACAAAAAAGCCCGCACAAAGCGGGCTTTTTTACATCAGGGTCAGACTCTTGGGGTCAGACCCTAGTGTGTAGATAGCAACGATTAAGCGATGATCTTGGCTACAACACCGGCACCTACGGTACGACCACCCTCACGGATAGCGAAACGCAGACCTTCGTCCATCGCGATTGGCGCGATCAACTCTACAGTCATCTGTACGTTGTCACCTGG
>JAERSU010000125.1 GCA_016845445.1 Oceanospirillaceae bacterium
CGCATTGCCATGTACCTGCAAAACGTCAACAGCGTTTATGACCTGGTATGGAGTCGCACGGACACCGGCGAAGTGGTCACCTATGGCGACATCTACCACCAGCAAGAAGTTGAAATGTCCACTTTCAACTTTGATCACGCCCATGTTGAAACCCTGTTCAGCAACTTCGATCATTATGAAGAAGAATGCCAAAAGCTAGTCGATGCGCACCTGCCACTACCTGCGTATGAGCTGGTCCTCAAGGCATCTCACACCTTTAACCTCTTGGATGCCCGTCACGCTATCTCGGTTACTGAGCGTCAGCGCTATATCCTGCGGGTTCGCACCATGGCACGCAATGTTGCCCATGAATATTATGCCGCTCGTAAGGCTTTGGGCTTCCCACTGGCAACCCCAGAGTTACGTGCAGAACTATTGAACGACGAGGAGCAAGCATAATGTCGCAGGCTGATTTTCTATTTGAACTTGGCACCGAAGAACTGCCACCCAAGTCACTTCAGACACTGGCACACGCTCTACGTGATAGCATTATCAAACAACTTGGCCAAGCCAATCTTAGCCATGGTGAGGTTACTAGCTATGCCTCACCACGCCGTTTGGCCGTCACCATCAGTCAGTTACAACAGCAACAAGAAGATCGCCAGGACATGCGCCGCGGCCCTTCCCTGTCTGCACCTGAGCAAGCAGCCCAAGGTTTTGCGCGTTCCTGCGGTGTAGAGCTCGCCGACCTAGACGTCATCGAAACTGACAAGGGCCAGTACTACCAATTTAAAAACCAGGTAACTGGTGCGGCCACTAGTAGCTTGTTACCTGCCATTATTGAGCAAGCATTGGCCGACCTACCCATCGCCAAACGCATGCGCTGGGGCGCATCTCGCGCCGAATTTGTACGCCCCGTACATTGGTTCATCCTCATGCTTGGCATGCAGCTTGTAGACTGCAGTATTTTTGGCCTCAACAATGGCAACCAATCGCGCGGGCATCGTTTCCACAGCGCTGGTAACATCACCATTGACAGCCCAGCTAGTTATGCCGAGCAGCTACGTGCTGCCCACGTCATTGTGGATTTTGACGAGCGCAAAGCCATCATCCGTGAACAGGTAGCTGCCGAAGCGGCCAAAATCGGCGCCAACGCCGTGGTTGATGAAGGTCTTTTGAACGAAGTATCTGCCCTGGTTGAATGGCCCGTTTGCTTGTGCGGCAAGTTCGACGAAGCCTTCCTGGCTGTACCTGCCCAAGCACTTATCTCCTCCATGGCGGAACACCAAAAGTACTTCCACCTAGTGGATGACAATGGCAACATCCTACCTTACTTTATCACTGTCAGTAACCTGATCAGTAAAGACGCTCAGCAAGTGATAGCCGGTAACGAACGCGTTATCCGCCCTCGCTTGGCCGATGCCGCCTTCTTCTTTGAAACTGACAAGAAGAGCTCCCTAGAAAGCCGCAACCCAGCCTTAGAAAAAGTTGTCTTCCAGGCAGACCTAGGCACTCTGGCCGACAAGACCCGTCGCATAGCCTCATTAGCAGGTACGATCGCCAATCAGATTGGTGCCGATGCTGGCAAAGCAACACGCGCTGGCATTCTAGCCAAGGCCGACTTAAACACCGAAATGGTATTGGAATTTGGCGACCTGCAGGGCCTTATGGGCCACGTCTACGCCTTAAATGATGGTGAAGATGCCATTACAGCCGCTGCAATTGAGCAGCACTACTGGCCCAAATTTGCCGGTGACAAGTTACCTGCATCACCTGAAGCAAGTGCCCTAGCCCTAGCTGATCGCCTAGATACCCTAGTTGGCTTATTTGGCATCAAACAGCCACCCACAGGCAGCAAGGACCCATATGCCTTGCGCCGTGCTACGGTAGGCCTACTACGCATCATGATTGAACAGCAGCTAGATTTGGATCTAGTGGCCCTAATCGATGAAGCCTACAGCCTACACGCCACTCTTAAGCAGGAACAAGCCATCACGCGCGAACAACTGCATAGCTTTATCATCGAGCGCCTACGCGCCTACTATGATGACCAGCAAATTAAGACTGAGGTGTACCTTGCGGTAAATGCCAATAAGCCAGCTTCGCCTTTGGATTTTGATCGACGTGTTAAGGCAGTCAACCACTTCTTAACCCTAGACTCAGCATCAGACCTTGCCGCCTCTAACAAGCGGGTAGGCAATATTCTGAGTAAGAATGGCAATGGCAGCGCCAATGTGGATAGCGCTCTACTTGAGGAAGCAGCAGAGATTAACCTAGCCAAGGCGTTGCAGTCTGTAGCAACATCAAACGCCAATAGCATTGCCAATGGCGATTACCAGGCAACCCTATCCGCCTTGGCAAATCTAGCCCAACCCCTAGAAGACTTCTTTGCCAACACCATGGTTATGGCCGATGACGAAGCCATCAAGAACAACCGATTGGCACTGCTAACCAGCATCCAAACCGAACTAGGCCGCGTAGCGGATATTGCACTACTAGCTCAGTAGCACAATGTTTCACGTGAAACACCATACCAAGGGCAGCTAAAAAGCTGCCCTTTTTTGTGGCATTTAGTCTGTGACAGTCATGCAAGTTTTTTAACCTCCGTGGTACCAGCCGTCTGATTCCTAGCACGGCTTCGCGGCGATGCATCTTTTTTAAATGCGCCAGGGGAAACCCGGCTGTTACGCTTTAAAAAAGATACCTCACCCCTTGCCCTTTCTAGATCTCAGACAGTCAGATATCTCTAACTAACAGCTTATGCACTCTGTAGCCTTTCACGCTAATTGAGCATTATTCCACGTAAAACATTACCCGCACCTTCAATGGAAATGTGCACAAAAGGACTCATGCTACGAAGCACGTCAACGAGTCTTGGAGATGTACATGCCCGGTAGGAGCCAATTGCAAAATATTCCACGTGAAACACAAGCTACACCGTTGGCTAAATGTGTAGCACATAACTTACTCATAGCTACGAAGCTCGTCAATGAGTCTTGGAGATATAGAAACTTGCTCTTAGCATCCCAGGGCGTGGAGGGATAAAACTTTTTGAAAATGAGCCCTGGACCATGTCAGCTAATCATCTCTGGTGGTGGCAATTTTCAACAAAGTTATATCGCTCCACAGCCGTGCTCTAGTGCTCAAAGCCATGTACCACAAAACCCCAATCACCAGCACAAACATCGGACAATTGCACAATGTTCCACGTGAAACACAAGAGACACCATTGGCTAATGTGTAGCACATAACTTACTCATCGCTACGAAGCTCGTCAATGAGTCTTGGAGATATAGAAACTTGCTCTTAGCATCTCAGGGCGTGGAGGGATAAAACTTTTTGAAAATGTGCCCTGCACCATGTCGACTAGTCATCTCTGGTGGTGGCAATTTTCAACAAAGTTATATCGCTCCGCAGCCGTGCTCTAGTGCTCAAAGCCATGTACCACAAAACCTCAACCACCAACGCTGACCAACAAACATAGCTCAATGTTTCACGTGAAACACACGAACATAAAAAAGACCAGAGGGTTAGTCTGGCCTTTGATCAGTGCTGCTGAACAGCTGAAAATTAAACGTCTAGGTTAGAAACCTGCAGAGCGTTAGATTCGATGAAGTTACGACGAGGCTCTACCTCATCACCCATGAGGGTGGTGAACATCTGGTCAGCGGCGATGGCATCATCGATGGTCACGCGCAGCATACGACGGGATTCTGGATCCATGGTGGTTTCCCATAGCTGATCTGGGTTCATCTCACCTAGACCCTTATAACGCTGAATACCTAGGCCACGACGCGCTTCCTTCATCAACCAAGCTAGGCCATCGGCAAAGCTTTGGGTTTCTATCTTGCGCTCACCACGCTTGAAATAACCTGTCTCTTCAATCAAACCGGACAAGGCCTCATTCAAAGCAACGATGCTGCGGTATTCAGCAGAATGGAAGAAGTCATAATTAATCAGATAATCATCTGCAATGCCATGGGTGGTAATGGTAAATACAGGCAGGAAACCACCACGCTCTGGATTGTCCTTTACCATGCCGTCATACATGGCACCTGATGTTTCGTCATCTGCTAGTCGATCAACCATGGTATCCAGCCACTCAGCCACCTTATCTTGGTTGGCCAGGTCACTTTCAGCCAACACCGGGGCATACACCATCTGATTAAGGATGACATTTGGCACCACACGCTCAAGACGCTTAATGGTCGCCATCACCTGATTATACTGACTCGCCAAGGCTTCCAGGGCTGAGCCACTGATACCAGGGGCGTTATCACTAGTATAGAGGGCAGAGCCATCTAGAGCGCCCTGCAGTAGGTGTTGATCAAGGGCTGGATCATCTTTAATGTATTGTTCTTGCTTGCCTTTTTTCACCTTATACAATGGCGGCTGGGCAATGAAGACATGACCGTTTTCGATAATTGATGGCAGGTGACGGAAGAAGAAGGTTAACAGAAGCGTGCGGATATGAGCACCATCCACGTCCGCATCAGTCATAATGATAACACTATGATAACGCAGCTTTTCAATATCAAATTCATCACGACCGATGCCACAGCCTAAAGCGGTAATTAGAGTACCCACCTCGGCAGAAGACAACATCTTGTCAAAGCGGGCTTTTTCTACGTTTAGAATCTTACCCTTCAAGGGCAGGATCGCTTGGGTTTTACGATCTCGGCCTTGTTTGGCAGAACCACCAGCCGAGTCACCCTCCACCAGGTACAATTCGGACAAGGCTGGATCTTTTTCCTGACAATCGGCCAATTTACCTGGCAGCCCAGCAATATCTAGGGCCCCTTTACGGCGAGTCATTTCACGGGCTTTGCGAGCAGCTTCGCGGGCACGAGCGGCATCCAGCATCTTACCAACGATGGCCTTCGCGTCCTGTGGATTTTCCTGCAAGAACTCAGATAGGAATTTACCCATTTCTTGCTCAACAGCAGACTTAACTTCCGAGGACACCAGCTTGTCTTTGGTCTGGGAGGAGAACTTTGGATCGGGCACCTTGACAGAGATAATGGCTGTTAGCCCTTCACGGGCGTCATCACCGGAGGTTGAAACCTTATTTTTCTTGGCCGCAGACTCAGCCTCGATATAACTATTTAGCGTACGCGTCAGGGCAGCACGGAAGCCAGATAAGTGGGTACCGCCATCACGCTGAGGGATATTATTGGTAAAACAATGAATGCTCTCCTGGAAGGAATCATTCCACTGTAATGCCACTTCTACACCCACTCCATCGGCGTGCATAGCACTAAAATGCATGCATTTATTGAGTGGCTGCTTGTTGGTGTTCAAATACTCAACGAAGGCAGCCACACCGCCTTCATAACTAAATAGGTCTTCACGGCCATTGCGTTCATCCTTTAACAGGATGGATACCCCAGAATTAAGGAAAGAGAGCTCACGCAAGCGCTTGGCCAGAATGTCATATTGGAACAAAATATTGTTAAATGTGTCCGCAGACGCCTTGAAGGTGACATCTGTACCGGTTTCTTCAGTGGTACCCACTACGGTGAGTGGCGCTTGCGGCACACCATGATGATAAATCTGCTCATGCACCTTGCCACCACGGCGTATGGTTAGCTTAAGCTCTTCTGAGAGTGCATTTACCACGCTCACACCCACGCCGTGTAAACCACCGGATACCTTATAGGTATTGTCATCAAATTTACCACCGGCGTGCAGCACGGTCATAATAACTTCCGCCGCAGATACACCTTCTTCGGGATGGATATCCGTTGGAATACCGCGACCATCATCGGTAACGGTGACCGAATCATCAGAATGGATAATGACTTGAATTTGATTACAAAAACCAGCTAGGGCTTCATCTATACCATTATCCACAATTTCAAATACCATGTGGTGCAAACCGGTACCATCGTCCGTATCACCAATGTACATACCCGGGCGCTTGCGCACCGCATCCAAGCCCTTTAGGACCTTAATACTGGACGAGTCATAGGTATTTTCTTCGCTCATCAATTGCTCCAACGTACAATATCAGCGACCTACCTATAGGCAGGCCATTTATTTAATAATATCAAATACTTAGCTATCATCTAGCTGTATTTTGCCATGCTCTATAGCAAAGCAAGTTAAGGCTGTTCCTGAAGGCCAAGCGGTGGCCAGCTCGGTTTTATTTACCGCTGTCACAAATACCTGGGTTTGCAGCTCCAACAATTGCTGACAAACCTGCTGGCGATGCTGCCAATCCAACTCGGCAGCTAAATCATCGACCAAATACAGGCATTTACTGCGCCCGCCCTCAATGCTTTGGCCCAATAACTGCCCCTGAGCCAAACGTAGGGCGATAGTTACCAGTTTCTGCTGTCCCCGCGATAATCGTTCGGCCGCGTTAGCACCGTCAATGGTAAAGCGAATATCAGCCCGCTGAGGGCCGCGCTGGGTATAACCCAATGCCTGATCCCTTGCCAAGGTTTCATCCAATACCTGCTGTAGGCCTTTATCGCGATTCCAGCCACGATAGTATGCCAAGTGCAAATCCGGTATCTCAACTAGGCGCTTCAGGCTAGCCAAAAATAATGGCTCTAGGGCTTCAATATAAGCGCTTCTTAGCTCATCCAACTGCCCTGATACCTGCACCATTCCAGGCTCAAAACTAGCCCTTACAGACGCATCTATTGTACCACACTTAAGTGCGCTATTCCTTTGTTTTAATAGCCTTTGCGCCTGTTTCCACAAGCCATAAAAGCGCTCATCAAAATGAAACACACCCCAATCCAAAAACTGCCGACGCACACCTGGGCTGGCTTCCAATAAGCCCACGCCTGAGGGCGCAATAACCTGCACTGGCAAGAGCATAGCCAACTCTGATGTCGAACGTAGGTTCTCCCCATTGAGGCGGGTTTCGTGATCACCATCCAAACGTCGGCACATACCCAAGGGCATACTGGCTCCCCCTGCGGTGGTAATACGGGCAAACAGCTGGCAAGACTCACCACCACTGCTAATGATAGAAGCCAACTTTTGGGTGCGAAAAGAGCGCCCCAAAGCCAATAGATGCAAGGCCTCTAAGAGACTGGTTTTACCGCTGGCATTAGGGCCGCAGACGAGATTAATACCGGTACCTGGCTGCATATCAACGGCCTGCAGATTACGCAGGCCTTGCACCGTTAATTGTTCAATAGCCACCGGCTCTGCCTACTAGATAGCATGGAAGGTAGGTTGGGGATAAGTTTGTGGATAGCATGGGCAAAAAGGGCTCAAACCAGCGTCTGGTGGAGCCCTTTATGGAAGGCGACAGAAAGCAATTAGAGACGCATCGGCATGATAACGTATTGGGCATCGCCTTCGTCACCATCAGAGATCAAGGCACTAGAGTTGGCATCACTAAGGGTCATTTTCACCTCTTCACTAGTGAGCACATTAAGTACATCTAGTACGTAACCCACATTAAAACCGATTTCGATTTGCACACCCTGATAATCCACCATGAGGTTTTCTTCAGCCTCTTCTTGCTCTGGGTTGTTGGCCACTACCTGCAGATTGGTGTCACTTAAGGTCACCCGCACACCACGATACTTCTCATTCGACAGGATGGCCGCACGGCTTAACACACCGCGTAGAGCCAAACGATCAAGAAGCACAATCTTGTCGCCATTACGCGGCAAAACGCGCTCATAATCAGGGAACTTGCCATCAACTAGCTTGGAGGTAAAGATAAAATCCTGGGTAAATGCACGCACATGGCTAGCACCAATCACCAACTTGACCGTGGCTTCTTCGTCATTCATTAAGCGAGCCAATTCAAGCACACCCTTGCGTGGCACGATCAACTGCTGACCCGCCTGCTCAGGCAAAGCAATGGGCGTCACACTGGTAGCCAGTCGGTGGCCATCGGTAGCCACAGTACGCAACTGACTTGCCTTAATTTCAAACAACATGCCGTTCAGGTAATAACGTACATCTTGTTGCGCCATAGCAAAGCCGGTCTTATCAATTAAGCCTTTTAAGCTTGTTTGCGGCAGCTCAAACTCAAAGGATTCGGGGCTGTCTTCGACATTTGGGAAGTCCGCTGCTGGCAGTGTGGATAACTTGAACTTACTGCGTGCCGAACGCACATAAACGTGATCATCCTGCTGGCTAATTTCAATCATGGCATGATCAGGCAAGGACTTACAGATATCCAACAACTTACGTGCCGGCACCGTCACGCTACCAGCAACAGCTTCTTCGCTTAACGCGGCGCGGCCAACGAGCTCTACCTCTAAGTCGGTACCGGTTAGGCTAAGTTGATCATTGTCGACCACCAACAAAATATTGGCCAAAATAGGCAGGGTTTGACGACGCTCTACAACGCCAGCTACCAATACCAGTGGTTTCAATAATGCTTCGCGGCTGATAGTAAATTTCATTCTTATGTCCTGTTAAGGTTAAACCGTCAGTGTACGGTATAAATTAGCATAATCATCATGTATTTCGCGATCCAAATCACGTAATTCTTGCACTTTTCTGCAGGCATGCAAGACCGTCGTGTGGTCACGCCCACCAAAGGCGTCGCCAATTTCTGGATAACTATGGTTAGTTAACTCTTTGGCCAACGCCATGGCTAGCTGCCGAGGCCTTGCTACAGAGCGCGTGCGGCGCTTTGACAAGATATCGGCAACGCGAATTTTGTAATAGTTGGCAACGGTTTTTTGAATATTATCGATACTCACCTGCTTATCTTGCAGAGCCAACAAGTCTTTGAGCGATTCCTGTACAAAAGCGTCATTAATGGGTTCCCCGGTAAAGTGGGCATTGGCGATGACTCGCTTAAGGGCACCTTCTAGCTCACGTACATTTGAGCGAATCCGCTTAGCCAGGAAAAACGCAGCACTTTCAGGTAGATAGACATTGGCTTCCTGGGCCTTTTTTAACAAGATAGCCACCCGAGTTTCCAACTCAGGCGGCTCTACAGCAACGGGTAGGCCCCAACCAAAACGTGATTTAAGACGCTCTTCTAAGCCTTCAATTTCTTTTGGATAACGGTCACAGGTTAGAATCATCTGCTGACCACTTTCTAACAGGGCGTTAAAGGTGTGGAAAAACTCTTCTTGCGAGCGCTCTTTACCAGCAAAAAACTGAATATCATCAATCAATAGGGCATCAACAGAACGATAAAACCGTTTAAAGTCATTAATCGCGTTTAACTGCAAAGCCCTTACCATGTCTGCAACAAATCGCTCGGAATGCAAATACACCACCTTAGCATGGGGGTTACGCTCTATCAGCGCTGCACCAACAGCGTGCATCAAGTGGGTTTTACCTAAGCCTACACCACCGTATAAAAACAGCGGGTTATAAGAACTACCGGGATTCTCTGCCACTTGGCGAGCCGCGGCCAAAGCCAACTGATTGGACTTGCCTTGCACAAAGCTATCGAAAGTAAAAGCCCGATTGAGGAAACTTTGGTGGCGCAAGGAGCCATCCACCTGTACCTCGCGTGCCAGATGTTCTACTTCACCAGCAGCTGGTTCGGTTGTTCTGGCTGGCTCATGCTGCAGCAAAGATGATGTCACATCAGCATCGACACTTGGCTGTGGGGATGGCGCCGCCATGGTCTGCGCAGCATCACTATTGGTCGCGGACAGAAAGGCGGGCCTGCTCCTAGTGGTTTGATTAATACCCAAACTTACCTGCATGGTAGCGCCAAATTGCTCACGCGCTAATTCCTGAATGCGGGACAGGTATTTATCTTCCACCCAGTTTTTAAAAAACTTATTAGGCGCAATCAAACTTAATTGCAGCTCTTCCTCCTCCACACGCAATGGCTTTACCCAAGTATTAAAGGGCTGACTAGGTAATTCAGTCTGCAGGTTTGCGAGGATCGAAGACCAATAATTTGTCGACATGGGGCTTTATTCTGTAATATAGGTCGCAATATTTTGTAGCAGGCCAAGTTAGGGCCTTAATATGCAAAAATAGCAGGCAAGTTTAACACTAGAACTAGGCACTTATCCACAGCCTTGTGGATAGAAATACTGCCAAATAACCAGTTAATATAAAACACCGGTGAAAGAATACGATTCCTTATAGCAAATAGGCTTGCATATGGGTTTTAATTTCCATATAATTGCGCGCCTAGTTTTGAACCGCCACCCTGATTACATTAAGGGCGGCATTAATTTATTTTTAGCGAGACCGACCATGAAAAGAACGTTTCAACCAAGCGTACTAAAGCGCAAGCGCACTCACGGTTTCCGTGCCCGTATGGCTACTGCCGGCGGTCGTGCGGTAATTAACGCACGTCGTGCCAAAGGCCGTAAGCGTCTGAGCGCGTAAGCTCTGGTAACAGGCTAGTCTTTCGACTAGCTTACGTATAGCTAGCCTGACACCATGACCGAATTCGACTTTTCCCGGCAACGACGCCTGTTGTCTGCCGGGGATTATCGAAGGGTGTTCGACAAAGCTGATTACAAGGTATCCGATCAGCACCTCCTGATACTTGCCCGCCAAGTTAAAACCAACCCAACAGCTCCCCCTGTATCTCGATTGGGTCTGGTGATTGCCAAAAAACACGTTAAACATGCTGTTGACCGCAATCGCATCAAGCGTATCGCGCGGGAAACCTTCCGTACTCAGGAGCCAGCCTTCGAGCCAGCCGTTGACATTGTTATATTGGCACGCAAAGGCCTAGGTGATCTGGATAATGCAGCTTTACACAAGGTAATTGGCAAACAATGGCGTCGATTACAGAAAAAATTGCGCCAAAGCAGCTAGTTTGGCCTCCTCACGGTTGCCACCAGTATTTCAGCCCCTATAATCACGGTTGGACAAAATTAGCTGTAAACTACTAGACGACTATCTCTATGGATTTTCAACGCATCTTACTACTTGCTGGTTTAGGCATCATCGCTTACATGATTATGATGCAATGGCAATTGGACTACGGCCCACAACAGGCCCAACCAACCCAAGTAACCAGTGTTTCTGCCTACGACGATCAGCCGGTAAGCACCGACTTTGCTGTTAGCTCTGACAATAACGCTGTTATCGCCAGCAACAGCAGTGCTGCCGCTCCCCAGGCCAAGTTAATCACTGTAACCACCGACGCCCTACAGGTAACCATCGATACCCGTGGTGGCGACGTGATTCACACTGATCTGAAAAAATACCTGGCTGAAATGGACCATCCCGATGTGCCCTTCACCATGTTCGAGCAAAACAACTTGCGTACCTACGTGGCACAAAGTGGCCTGGTAGGCAGCCATGGCACCGATGCGGTCAGCCGACCTACCTACGCAACCAGCCAAGACAGCTACGAACTTGCTGATGGCGCGGACAGCCTCGATGTCGTGCTAACCTACCAGGACCAATACGGCGCGCAGATCAACAAGGTCTATACCTTTAGCCGTGACAGCCACTTAATCAAACTGACCTACGAAGTGAACAACCAGTCCAACCAACCTTGGTCTGCTAACCTGTTCGGTCAATTAAAGCGTGATCGCTCAGCCGATCCTACCGCGTCTACCAGCATGGGCATGTCTGCCTATCTTGGCCCAGCCTTCTCCTTGAACGACGAAAAGTACAAGCGTTACGATTTCGACGACATGGAAGATGAAAACCTGAAAGAATCGGCCACTGGCGGTTGGGTAGCCATGCTACAACACTACTTTGTGAGTGCCTGGATCCCCCATGCGGAGCAGACACACACCTACAGCACCCGTGTTAGTAATGGTAACTACATTGCCGGATTTGTCGCCCCTGCCATGCAACTGCAACCGGGGCAAACGGGTAGCACAAGCGCACAACTATACGTTGGGCCCAAAATCCAAGACGACCTAGAAGCCATCTCACCAAACCTAGACTTGGTGGTTGACTATGGTTGGTTATGGTGGATTGCCCAGCCATTGTTCTGGTTGATGAACACCATGTACGGCATGGTTGGTAACTGGGGTTATGCCATCATCCTAGTCACCTTGTGTGTAAAGGCCTTCTTCTTCTACCCATCGGCTGTGTCTTACCGCTCCATGGCCAAGATGCGTGCTCTAGCACCCGAAATGGCCAAGCTAAAAGAACGTTTTGGTGATGATCGTCAGAAGATGTCCCAAGGCATGATGGAACTGTATAAGCGTGAAAAAGCCAACCCATTAAGTGGCTGCTTCCCCATCCTCATCCAAATGCCGGTATTTATCGGTCTCTACTGGATGCTGATGGAAAGTGTGGAATTACGTCATGCACCCTTTGCCCTGTGGATTGAAGACTTGTCCGTGAAGGATCCAACCTTTGTACTGCCTATCCTAATGGGTGCGAGCATGTTTGTGCAGCAACTGCTGAACCCAACACCGCCAGACCCAATGCAGGCCAAGATCATGAAGGCACTACCTATTGTCTTCACCTTCTTCTTCCTGTGGTTCCCATCTGGTCTGGTACTATACTGGGTAGTTAACAACGTGCTTTCCATTGCCCAGCAATACGTGATTACCAAGCGTATTGAACGTGACATGGCACTGAAGAAACACTAGTTTCACCCCTCTCTGGGGTCTGATCCTTATGGGTCAGACCCCGATGCCCTTCCAGCCATGCAAACCTCAAACACCACCATCTGTGCGCAAACCACACCTCCCGGCAGCGGCGGCGTTGGTATTATTCGCTTATCTGGCCCCCAAGCCTTATCCATAGGCCAACAGCTCAGTCGCAATCAGGGACAAGCTCGCCATGCTCACTATGGCCCTTTCTTTGACGGTCAAGGCCAACAGATAGACGCAGGCATCAGCATCTACTTCCCTGGCCCTGATTCCTTTACCGGCGAAGACGTGTTTGAATTCCAAGGCCACGGCGGTCAGGTGGTCATGGATATGTTGTTGCGAGAACTGGCCACCTTGGGTGCTGTACTCGCACGACCCGGTGAGTTCAGTGAACGGGCCTTTGTCAACGATAAGCTAGACCTTGCCCAAGCAGAATCCATTGCTGATCTGATTAATGCCAGTTCAGAGCAGGCTGCCCGCAACGCCTTGCGCTCTTTGCAAGGTGACTTTAGCCGCCAGGTAGAAGCCTTGGTAGAACAGCTGATTCATCTGCGCCTCTATGTTGAAGCGGCCATTGACTTCCCCGAAGAAGAAATTGACTTTCTTGCCGATGGCAAGGTTGCCAACCTACTGCATGAGGTTAGCCAGCAACTTGCCCAGGTATTACAAGTTGCCCAGCAAGGCAGCTTGTTACAGGAAGGTATGCAAGTGGTCATCGCTGGCGCCCCCAATGCCGGTAAATCCAGCTTACTGAATGCCTTAGCTGGCCAAGATAGAGCCATTGTTACGGACATTGCTGGTACCACCCGTGATATCCTCAAAGAAACCATTCACATTGATGGTTTACCGCTGCATATTATTGATACGGCCGGTTTGCGCGAAAGCCCTGATCAAGTGGAACAAATCGGTATCGAACGCGCCTTAAAAGCCATTGCCGATGCTGATCAAATTCTATTACTGCAAGATGCCCAGGAAAAGGACACGCCCGCGCAACTTTGGCAACGCTTAATGCCCGAGCAAGCCATGCCTGCCCATATCACCTGGGTACGTAATAAAATTGACCTAACTGGTGAGCAACCTTGTGTTAGCTCAGGAGACGCCATCACCTGCTTGCAAATCAGTGCCAAACAAGGTCTTGGCATGGACAAGATGCGCCAATACCTAAAGGACTGCGTAGGCTACAACAGCACCTTAGAAGGTGGTTTTAGCGCCCGTCGGCGCCATTTGGATGCCCTCCAACGGGCCCAAGCATACCTGCAAACAGGTGCCGATCAGTTGGCCTACAGTGCTGCTGGTGAACTCTTAGCAGAAGATTTGCGTCAGGCTCAGGAATGCCTAAGCGAGATCACCGGCCAGTTCACCAGCGATGACCTGCTTGGGCGGATTTTCAGCTCCTTTTGTATTGGTAAGTAATTACTGCGGCTGGCACTGATTCTTTCTATGCAGTGCAACCCCTTGCCCATAAACCGCAAGCCACCTACAATGTGTGCTCACCCGATTTAAATGGTTTGTGCACAATGTCACACCACCTAGTCTGTATCGAAGACGAAGAAGACATTCAGGAAATTATTGCCTTTAATCTGGAACGCGCCGGATTTGAGGTAAGCCTAGCCGATAATGGCACCGATGGTATGGAGTTGGTACGAACAGCAATGCCAGATTTGGTGCTTTTAGATGTCATGTTACCAGGCCTTAACGGCATGCAGGTGTGCAAACAACTTAAAGCCGACGACAAGACCGCAGGCATACCTGTCATCATGTTATCGGCCCGTAGTGAAGAGACGGACATTGTCAAAGGCCTCACTGACGGTGCCGATGACTATATCACCAAGCCCTTTAGCCAAGCTGAATTACTAGCCCGCATTCAAGTTGCTCTGCGCCGCAAACCGCAATCCAAAGCCTTGTGCGTCAAACAGGTCTGTCTTGATCCCGAACTTTTTACCTGTAAAGTGGCCAATGAAACCATCAAACTTACCACCACTGAATTCAAATTACTGCAGGCCATGATGAAGCAACCAGGCCGTGCCTTTAGCCGTGAGCAATTAATGCATGCTGCCCTTGGTGAACAAACTGAAGTGGTAGATCGCAATGTCGATGTGCATATCCGTGCTATCCGCAAAGCGCTAGGTGATGATCATAATATTATCCAAACCGTGCGCGGCATCGGTTATCGCTGTTGTGCTAATGACAGCTAGACTAGGCACCTAAATGAATCGCCATTCTCCCTTATTTCTGAAACTCTATGCTGGCTTTGCTGTTGTTATCCTCATCAGTGTGAGTATCTTAGGCCTCATGGTGCAACGCCAAATCGAAGAAGCCAGTCTAAGGGACATCCGCAACAATCTCACCCATGAAGCCCATATTCTACAACAGACCTTTGCCTTCCAAAATGAACTGCCTCTAAGCCAATTGCAGCAGCAGGTAGCTACCATCAGCGGCAGCATTGCTACACGTATTACCCTAGTAGACAAGGCTGGCCAGGTATTAGCTGATTCAGAATTCAACCCCAAGCAAATGGACAACCACCTAGGTCGGCCAGAAATTCAACAGGCAAAAATGAGAGGCATCGGTGAATCCAGACGCTTTAGTAACACCCTAGGCACCAATATGCTCTATGTGGCTGTGCCAAGCATAAATTCGGCTAATCAACTGGGCTTTATCCGTACGGCTTTATCAACTTCCAGCATTGACGAAGAAATAAACTACCTACGCCGCGTCATTATCATCGCCACTTGTCTCACCGCCATTATGGCTTTATTTGTGGGTTATTGGATGGCCATGAGTTTTGCTCAACCTTTGCGGCAGATGACCATGATCGCTAACAACTATGCCCAAGGCCGTTATCAATTGCGTATACCCAGCCATCGCAGAGACGAAATAGGTGACCTAGCTCGCTCATTGAACCAGATGGCCGATATTTCTGCCCAACGCTTTAATAACTTGGCCAATGAACGAGACCTATTAGAAACCATCCTTAAAAGCATGACCGAGGGCGTAATTACCGTGGATAGTAACGGTGATATCCAACACATCAACATCGCCGCTGCGCGTATGCTACGCTGTAGTGCCGATAAGTGCCTTAATCAAAACCTGCAACAGGTCGACGATTCTTTAAGTCTCCACAAGGCATGGGACAAATGCCTGCAAAAACAGGCCAGCTATCAGCAACAAATTCAATTGCGTGGTTATGCTTTTGCCCGCCATTATCGTCTACACGTTTCACCTTTACGGGAAACCACCGATGGTGGTGCCATTCTGGTGTTGCAAGACATCACCGAGATCCAGCGTATCGATCGCATGCGCGCAGACTTTGTTGCCAATGCTTCGCACGAATTAAAAACCCCCATAACAGCGATCCGTGGCTTTGCCGAAACCCTGCTTGAAGGGGGTGATATTGAACCCAAATTGATGCGCCGATTTATGCGCAAAATTCACAGCCAGTCCATGCGCTTATCGGACCTAGTATCTGATCTATTGGCCCTCTCGCGCCTGGAAAGCAATGATGAAGCCTTTGCCACCGAAGTGGATCTGATGGCCACCACATGGAAAGTATGCAGCAACTTACAAGCAGTGGCCCAGAGCCAAGACATCAGCTTAAAACTGCATGCCAAAACCGATCAGTCCCTGTTGTTGCTCGGGGATGACAAATCCCTCAATCAACTAGTCACTAACCTAGTTGATAATGCCATTAAATACACCCCTGAAGGGGGGCAGGTGAACGTTTATCTGGAGCAAATCAATAACGAGATCCAGTTCCGTGTCGAAGACACCGGCGTTGGCATCGCCGCAGAAGATCAAGAGCGCATCTTCGAGCGCTTCTACCGAGTCGATAAGGCACGTTCTCGGGAAGTGGGTGGTACTGGCCTAGGCTTGGCCATTGTTAAGCACATTGTGCAAAGTCATCAGGGTAAAATTAAAGTAACCAGCCAGCTTAATCAGGGTACCTGCTTTACGGTGAGCCTACCTACCCTTTAAATCAGCTCGCCGTTGATTGTCATATTTATGTAATGATTTGGTAATATTTTTTAAATATTAAGGTAAATCTTTATATTGTCTTAACAAAGCCTCTCTATAATGCGCGCCATGTGAACTTATCACTACTATTTTCTATTTTAATAGCAAAGGTAAAGCATATGGCTTCCAGCACTATTCTAAGTCTGTTCGGCCAATCTCCTATCAAGCCGCTGCAAAATCACATGCACACGGTAGTAGATTGTGTTGATCAATTAAACGACTTCTTCCAAGCAGTAACCAGCCAAGACTGGGAACAGGTAGAAACCATCTACAACAAAATTTCTGAACTGGAATCAGCTGCAGACGCACAAAAGCACGATATTCGCTTGCACCTGCCGAAAAGCCTGTTCATGCCTATCAACCGTTCAGACCTAATCCACTTGCTAAGTAAGCAGGATAAAATCTGTAACACTGCTAAGGACATCACTGGTCTTATTCTGGGTCGTCAGCAAGTAGTGCCAAAAAAGATTGCTAGTGATATGCAAGCCTACGTGAAATCAGCTGTTGCCGTGGCTCACGAAGCCAAGAAGGTCATTGACGAGCTGGACGAATTGATTGGTTCTGGCTTTGGTGGTCGCGAAATTGATCGCATCAACAAGAGCATCACCAAACTAGAAAAAACCGAAAGCAAGAACGACCAGAAGCAAATTGCCCTGCGTGCCAAGTTGCACAGCATCGAAGCTGATCTGCCACCTGTGGACGTGATGTTTTTGTACAAAACCATTGAAGCCATTGGCAACCTAGCCGATCGCGCCGAATCTGCCGGTGAGCAGATTCAAATCATTATTGCTCGCTAAGGCTAGGGGAAATCACGATGGATGTATTAAACGAATACGGTCAGATTCTACTGATCTTAGCCATTATTTTTGGTGTTTTCATGGCCTGGGGTGTGGGTGCAAACGACGTTGCCAACGCCATGGGTACTTCTGTTGGTTCAGGCGCTATTACCCTGAAGCAAGCCATTATTATAGCCATGATCTTCGAATTCGCCGGTGCTTATCTTGCCGGTGGTGAAGTAACGGCCACAATCCGTAAGGGCATCATAGACCCCTTAAGTCTGCAAGGGACACCGGAATACCTCGTCTATGGTATGCTCTCGGCCCTGTTAGCGGCTGGTACCTGGTTACTAATCGCTTCCATGCTAGGCTGGCCGGTATCCACTACCCACTCCATTGTCGGTGCCATCGTCGGTTTTGCCGCTGTTGCCATCTCGGTTGATGCCGTCAACTGGGGCAAAGTAGGCACTATCGCCGCTTCTTGGGTGGTATCTCCACTGCTAGCTGGTACCGTATCCTACATGCTGTTCCGTAGTGTGCAAAAGCTCATCTTGGATACTGACAACCCATTTGAAAACGCCAAGCGCTACATCCCTGTGTACATGTTTATGGTGGGTTTCATGATTACCATGGTGACCCTGATCAAGGGCCTAAAGCACGTATTCAAAGACATGGGCTTCAAGCTGAGCTACCCAGAAATGTTTTTGATTGCCGGCATCGTTGGTATTTTGGTGGCCATGTTAGGCACCTACCTAATGAGCCGTATCAAGCGTGATGTGACTGCCGAAGAAGACGATCGTTTCGCTAACGTTGAAAAGGTATTTGCTATCTTGATGGTATTTACTGCCTGTGCCATGGCCTTTGCTCACGGTTCCAACGACGTTGCTAACGCCGTAGGCCCTATGGCTGCAGCCATTGCAACCATCAAATCTGGTGCTATCGCGGCTAAGTCTACTATGCCTTCATGGATACTGTTGGCTGGTGGTATCGGTATCGTTGTTGGCCTAGCTACCTATGGCTATAAAGTAATGGGTACCATTGGTAAGAAGATTACTGAACTGACACCAAGCCGCGGTTTTGCTGCTGAACTAGGTGCTTCCTGCACCGTAGTACTCGCTTCTGGTATTGGTCTACCTATCTCCACTACTCACACTCTAGTGGGTGCGGTATTAGGTGTAGGTTTGGCACGTGGTATTGCTGCCCTAAACCTACGCATGATTGGTAGTATCTTCACCTCTTGGGTGATTACCCTACCAGCCGGTGCCATCCTGTCTATCCTGTTCTTCTATGTGTTTAAGGGTATTTTCTCTTAATTTCCTAAGAATACTATTTAAAGAGCCCGCCGTGTGCGGGCTTTTTTTTTGTTTCTTTTACCTCACGGCCGGGGTCAGACTTGAGCAACGCGAAAGTCTGACCCCTGCGAGGTTTGTACCACTATCAAGCCAAGTACCCACCTAAAACCAACAAAACAAACCTGTGCATAAACCTACCCATAAGCTTGATATAAACCTGTGTAGAGT
>JAERSU010000126.1 GCA_016845445.1 Oceanospirillaceae bacterium
CCTGGCAGGAGTGGAAAGTTTTGCGAGCGGGTTGATCATAGCGCCATCCAGTTATTTTTTGATGTGGTTGGCAATGATAACAGGCAGTGACACGCCGGGGTTTACTTATTTGTCAGGCTCACCGGATGATGGGTTATGACCTAGTGACAGTGCTGCTGGATATACTCGCCAAGCATTTTAAACTGTGATGACAACGGGCTTTTCTTTCGCCACATCAAACCAATTTTTCTCTCGATACCGGTTTGGTCAAAAGCCCTGGTCTTTATCTGCGAGCTGTCGATCAGGCTCGATTTGGCAGCCATTTCGGGCAGTAGCGTGATGCCAATATCATTGGCAACCATTTGCACCACGGTGTTCAGGCTGGTTGCCTGGTAGGGAATCGAAATATCCGAGTTGCCAAGTTTACAGCTCTCCATTGCATGATCGCGCAAGCAGTGTCCTTCTTCTAACAAAAGCACTTGGCGACCCTTGATGTGACTGGCTTTCAATTTTTCCAGGCTGGATACCGGGTCGCCAGGCCTGAATGCCAGGAGTAACGGATCATTAAACAGTTCCTGGCTTATGACATTGTCTGCCTTATAGGGTAGGGCCAGTAGCAGCAGGTCCAGTTCGCCCTTGTGTAGCAGTTGTACCAGGTTGTGGCTGAGGTCTTCGCGGATGAAAAGCTTGAACTGCGGGTGTTCTTTGCGCAGTAGCTTGAGCAGGCCAGGTAGTATAAAAGGCGCGATGGTCGGAATGACCCCCAGCCGCAAATTGCCCGTGAAGGGCGCGTTCATGCTATGGCTGGCGGATACCAGGTCATCGAAGTCGGTTAACAGGCGCTTTGCCCTGGCGACAACTTCTTCCCCGGCCGGGGTCATTAGCACACCTTTATTGTTGCGCTCGATTAATGCCGAGTCCAGCAGCTGCTCAAGTTCGAGGATCGCGGCGCTGAGGGCCGATTGCGATACATGGCAGGCTTGCGCCGCACGGCCAAAATGCCGCTGGTCAGCCAGTGCGCAGAGGTATTTGAGCTGTTTGATTGTGGGTTGGCCGGCCATCGGAAAAATCGATCAAAATATCCAATTTAATTCATTAGACTAATTGTAGATCTGGCAGTATGCTGGCTTCAAGTTATAAATTTTTCGCCATTGATGATTGTTGTTAACGACAGTTGTTAACTAATTATGTTGACCATCATCAATGGCGGCTTGAATATAGCTTGATAACCTGATTAATCGATCATTAATTATTAACACCGGAGTATGTTATGTCATTGAAAGGTTCAGCGACTGAACAAAACTTGAAAGACGCTTTTGCTGGCGAGTCCCAGGCCAACCGTCGTTACCTGTACTTTGCCGCCAAGGCCGACGTAGAAGGTTACAACGATGTAGCGACTGTTTTTCGCTCTACTGCAGAGGGTGAAACAGGCCATGCACACGGCCATCTTGAGTACCTGGAAGCCACTGGCGACCCGGCTACCGGCCTGCCGATTGGTGCCACTTCAGACAACCTGAAAGCTGCTATTGCCGGCGAAACCCACGAATACACCGATATGTATCCGGGTATGGCTTCAAAAGCGCGCGATGAAGGTTTTGATGAAATCGCCGACTGGTTTGAGACATTGGCCAAGGCGGAACGTAGCCACGCCAATCGCTTCCAGAAAGCTTTGGATAATCTCGACAGCTAGCCTCTAGTTGTTGCGGCTACCAGCGGTATTGGACAGTTGTTTCCATACCGCTTGTTTCCATACCGCTGGTGGTTCGACTCTTTTCTTTTTTTTAATGCCCGGCCTGTGGGCGGGGTAGTTATGTCTTGTCGCACAAGCGATCAACGGGTTTTGCACCACTGGTAAATTAATTTATGGACAGCGATATGGAAAACGAATCGGGAAAAAGCCCTGCAGGTGCTGTGCGCGAGGGTAGCCTCGAGGCACCGACACGCCACCCTATTGAATGGCGCTCGGATGACTATTGGGATCGCCAGTCACTGGAAACCGAGTTGGAGCGGGTATTTGATATCTGCCACGGTTGTCGCCGTTGTGTCAGCCTGTGTAATTCGTTTCCCACATTGTTCGACCTGGTGGACGAGTCAGAAACCCTGGAGGTCGACGGCGTCGACAAGGCCGACTACAGCAAGGTTGTCGAGCAGTGTTACCTCTGCGATATGTGTTACATGGCCAAGTGCCCCTATGTGCCGCCGCATGAGTGGAATGTCGACTTTCCGCACCTGATGCTGCGTGCCAAAGCAGTGGAATTCAGGGAGCAGGGTACTTCGCTACGCAACAAGGTGCTTTCCAGTACCGATACTGTGGCCAGCCTTGCATCCATTCCGCTGGTCGATATCACCGTAAACAAACTGAATGAGACTGCGGGGTTTCGCAGCTTGCTGGAATCGGTCGCTGGTGTTCATCACAAGGCTCCGGTGCCAAGCTATCACAGCAATACCTTACGCAAACAGGTAAAAAACGAAACAGTCAGTATCTTTCCCAAGCCTGCTGGCCGTACCAAAGGCAAGGTGGCCTTGTACGCAACCTGCTACGGCAACTACAACAGCCCGGAGTTGGGACTGGATTTTTTTCACGTGTTCCAGCACAACCGTATTCATATTGAGCTGGTGCCCAAAGAGCAGTGCTGTGGTATGCCCAAACTGGAACTGGGGGACCTCGAATCAGTTAATAAGGCCAAGGAAGCGAACATACCCATATTGGCCGAACTGGTAGACCAGGGATTCGACCTGATTGCGCCGGTGCCATCCTGTGTATTGATGTACAAACAGGAACTGCCATTGATGTTTCCCGACGACGAGGATGTGCGCAAGGTACAGCAAGCGTTTTTTGATCCCTTTGAGTACCTGTTTCTGCGCCATAAAGAAGGCATGCTGGAAACCGATTTCAAACATTCGCTGGGCGATATCAGTTACCAGGTAGCCTGTCACCTGAGGGTACAGAACATTGGCTTGAAGACCCGCGATATTCTCAACCTGGTTCCCGGTACGCGTGTCGATGCTATAGAGCGATGCTCCGGGCACGATGGCACTTACGCTGTGAAAACAGAATTTTATGACCATGCGGTGAAAATCGCGCGGCCTGTGGTGCGCAAGGTAGATGAAAAAAATCCGCACAGTTTTGCCAGTGATTGTCCTATGGCGGGCAACCACATTGCCAAACTCAGCGAGAGTGTCGACCGGCCAGCGCACCCGATGACGCTGTTGCGGCGTGCATACGGTTTGTAATTCGTATTTTTGAAATTGTTAATTGGTAAATGAATATGTCAAAACTCAATCGTTCCGACTTATGGTCACTGGAAGAATACAGTGAGCAGCGTCCGGGCTTTCGCCAGAAAGTTATGCAGCATAAAAAATCCCGGCAACTGGCATTGGGTGAGAATGCCCGGCTGTATTTTGAGGATACGCTGACGATTCGCTACCAGGTGCAGGAGATGCTGCGCATCGAAAAGGTATTTGAAGCTGACGGCATACAGGAAGAACTCGATGCCTATAATCCGCTGATCCCCGATGGCCATAATTGGAAAGCCACCTTTATGCTCGAATACCCCGACGTGGACCAGCGCCAGCAGATGGTGCAAAAACTGGTGGATATCGAAAATAAAGTCTGGATGAAAGTGGGTGAATGTGAAAAAGTGTTTGCGATTGCCGATGAGGACCTTGAGCGCTCCGATGGCAATCGCACTTCAACTGTGCATTTTATGCGTTTCGAACTTTCGCCAGCGATGATAACGGCGGCGTTAGCTGGTGAAGCAATTTTCGCAGGTATCGATCACCCCGAATACGCGGTGGAACAATTTTCAGTCGACGAAAGTGTACGAGCTTCACTGGCGGCCGACCTCGTTGCGCCGTCGGTCAATTAGTCGGCCACCAATTTTGCTACGTATTAAACTGGCTGTGTTTTGCGCATTAGCAGTTGTGGGATCGAGCAGCCGGTGAACGGTTGACCCTATCCAGAGCGGCCCACATCAGGCAGGCTGCTGCCATCATCAGGAACATTCCCAATGTCATTAATGGCACCAGCTGGTCGTATTGCGGATTGGCTATTGCGCCATACCAGGTCGCGGCGCCAACCAGGAAGTCCAGTGCGCCGGTCCAGTAAACAAACTTTTGTAACATGGTGTTTTATCCCCGTAGTCAGGTAT
>JAERSU010000127.1 GCA_016845445.1 Oceanospirillaceae bacterium
TTGCTGGGGAGCATCTACATCAAGAATATCTTTCAAATAGTCTTTCCACAGGCTATCGACCCACTGGTTAACCTCAGGGTATTTAGACCACCTGTGCACATCTAGTGGCCTTGAGTTGTTCAGGTCTCGTTCTACCACAATAACTTCTCGGATAAACCTAATCGCTTTCAGTCTGACTATAACATGGTGTAATTAAGTTAGCCCTGAAGCAATGAATTATGGTCAATAAACACATTAATTTAACGTTTCCCAAATTAAACTTTTGACGCCACAGTTAAGCCAAAGAGCCTCCTAGAAGCTTCTGTAGAGCCCCTCACGCCCTTATAATGCGTCTAGGCTGGACCAACAATATAACCAAAGAACAAAGCCCCCTCCGGCCCCATGAGCTGTTCTAGTGAATCAGAAACACTAGGGTAGACGAAAGGGTAGACGTAAACAGTGCCCTTGACGATGAACTAAGTCTCTGGAACACTAGGGAAACCAAGGGATTCATACTGGTAAAGGTCCTGAAGAAGGCATCGAATGTCTCTCCGTCCGCACCATTTATTGTCTAAACAGAACTTGCTCCTAGCAGGTTACAGAAGCCGCTCTTAAGCGGTTTTTTTGTGCCCCTTATTTCATCTCATCTTGCGTATTGAATTTCATACAGGCAAAAAAAAGGGCCTCAAAAAAGAGACCCTGGCATGCACTGTAGCGCTTAGCTGTTGTTGGCAATGATATCGCGCAATACCATGGGCAAGATGCCCTGGTGACGAATTTGATCCAACTCTGAAGAAGTATCAACACGAGATAACAGCTCTAGCTGTTGCGAAGAACCGTCCACTCGGTTAATCGTCAGGCATACCTTGCCACGCGGCGACAAGTTATCTATGCCATTTAAATCAAACGTTTCAGAACCATCCAGATTCAGTGAGGCGCGCGTGACCCCGTCTGGTAGCTGTAAGGGTAACACCCCCATACCTACCAGATTAGACTTATGAATACGCTCAAAGCTCTCAGCAATAATTGCCTTTACACCCAATAGAGCAGGGCCCTTGGCGGCCCAGTCACGGGAGGATCCAGTACCATAGAGTTTGCCACCAAACACCACAGAAGCCGTGCCTTGTTGGCGGTAACGCTCAGCCGCGTCATAAATGGACATCTGCGTGGCGTGACCTGTGTCGGAGTAATAGTTGGTTACCGCACCTGTGGTACCGGGTAGCATTAAGTTACGCGCCTTAACATTGCCAAAGATACTGCGTAGCATGACGTGATGGTTACCACGGCGTGCGCCCAGGGAGGTCATGTCCGCGTCTGACACCCCTTGGGCACTTAAGTATTCACCTGGGGGGGAATCTGGGCGGATACGGCTTACTGGGGAAATATGGTCGGTCGTGGTGTTGTCATCACACATCACGAGCATGCGAGCAGCGCTAATGTTGCTCAAAGAATCTTCTGGGGTGGCGAGAGAGAAGCCGTCAAAGAAAGAAATCTCTTGAATATATGTTGAATCAGCGTCCCAGTCATACACAGGGCCAGTGGGCGATGCGAGTTGCTGCCAGGTATCAGGACCGGCTAAGGCATTATCATAGGTTTCCCTGAAGGCCTTAGGGTCCATGCAGGCTTGCATGGTGGCGCTGATTTCGGCATTGCTAGGCCAGATGTCTTTTAGAAACACATCTTGACCATCTGTTCCCTGGCCAAGGGGTTCGCAGGTGACATCAATATTGACATTACCTGCGATGGCCATGGCCACCACAAGGGGCGGTGACATTAAGAAGTTGGTATCAACGTCTGGGTGTACACGGCCTTCAAAGTTACGGTTACCAGATAGTACAGAGGCAGCAATGATGTCATTGTTTTGCAGAGCTTGTTCGATACTTGGTGCCAAGGGACCAGAGTTGCCAACGCAAGTGGTGCAGCCGTAGCCTGCGGTATTAAAGCCTAGGGCGTCTAAATGCTGTTGCAGTCCTGCCTTGGTTAGGAAGTCCGTAGCTACAGGGGATCCCGGTGCTAAGGATGTCTTAATGCCGTTGGGCACCTGTAAGCCTAGCTCATTGGCCTTTTTGGCTACTAAGCCCGCGGCAATTAGTACGCTCGGGTTTGAGGTATTGGTGCACGCCGTTATAGCAGCAATGACAATGTCGCCATCCTTTAGTTCGCGCTCGGGCTGGCTTACTAAGATACCTGCTTCATCAGCAGCCATAGGTGTTACTGTTACCACTTCTGGCTGGCGCTCACCTTCACTGGCGGCCTTGCTAAATACCTTGCCGATATCGGCCAATGGCAAGCGATCTTGTGGTTTCTTAGGCCCAGCCACGGAAGGTTCAATGGTGGACAGGTCAAGTTTTAGTAGGTCAGTATAGCGCGGTAGCTTTTGGCCCGTTTGCCAAGCCATATTTTGAGCCTGGTAATAAGCAAGTGGTAAATCACCATCACGACCGGTGGCTTGCAGGTATTGGGCAGAGACCTCATCAAAGGGGAAGAAGCCCATGGTGGCGCCATATTCTGGTGACATGTTGGCAATGGTGGCACGATCAGGTAGGGAAAGGTTGGCACAACCTTCACCGACATATTCAACAAACTTGCCGACCACACCGCCGGGATGATTGCGTAGCATCTCGGTAATGGTTAATACTAAATCCGTGGCGGTGATGCCTTCTCTTAGGGCGCCAGTCAGTTCTACGCCCACCACTTCTGGGGCCAGCATTTGCATTGGCTGGCCCAGCATGGAAGCACCGGCTTCTATACCGCCAACACCCCAGCCAACGATACCCAAGGCGTTGGCCATTGGCGTGTGGCTGTCCATGCCAATGAGGGTGTCAGGCACCATGAGGTCATTAATAATGAGGTAACCCTTGGCCAGGTACTCCAGGTTTACCTGATGCACAATGCCGGTTTGTGGCGGAATGATACGGATGGTATCAAAGGCCTGCGCCCCCCATTTTAAAAAGGCATAGCGCTCGATGTTGCGCGCGGCTTCCAATTCACCATTAATGCGTAGGGATGCAGGGCTGCCCGTATTGTCCATGGTTACCGTGTGATCAATTACTAGGTCAGCACGCACCAGGGGCTCAATAATAGTGGGGTCTAGGCCCATGCGTTGCACCGCTGAACGCATGGCGGCAAAGTCAACTATTGCCGGCGTACCACTCAAGTCATGCATAATCACACGGCCGGCGGTGAAAGGGATCTCAATGGGTTGTTTGCCTTGATGTGCAGCCCAACCGCCTAAGTCTTTTACCTGCTCTGCAGTGACGCCGTTGTGGCCAACATTGCGGGCTATACCTTCTAAAATAGGGCGCAAAGAAAAGGGCAGCTCATCAAGGTTGATGCCAAATTGTGCGGCGGTTTTAGGCAGGCTGTGGTAGCGGTGATGCGTACCAGGAAGGGTGCTAATAGAACGTGATGGATCGAAATCGATAGGACCTGTCATATATTATTACCTTGCAAACATTGTCGACAATATTGGCTTAAAACGCCTTTATAGCGCTAATTTTGGCACAAAATGGCCTAAATTGACATACGATTTAAGTCTATTGCTTGGTCTGCAGCCTGATGTTTTTCGTTTTGTAGTTAAAGGACTATTATTAAAATCCATATCGACTATAAGGCGCATTCAACGAGTTTATATTGAGCTGCTTATCACTTTTTCTTTATAATCTGTAAATTATTTACAACCAGCTTAAAAGAGAGTGTATCCCTATGAGTTACTATTCTGACTACCTAGCAGAAATTGAGGTTCGTAAAAACGAACTAGGTCTGGCCCCAAAACCAATTGATGGTGCCGAACTCACTTCTGAAATCATCGCCCAGATTAAAGACTCTGGTAATGATCAGCGTGAAGCCTCTCTGAACTTCTTCATCTACAACACGCTACCAGGTACTACCCCAGCGGCTGGTGTTAAAGCCGCTTTCCTAAAGGACATCGTCCTAGGCAAGGAAAGCGTCGCTGAAATTTCTGCTGAGTTTGCCCTTGAGCAACTGTCTCACATGAAAGGTGGTCCATCCGTAGAAGCGCTACTAGACATTGCCTTGTCTGACGACGCTCAAGCCGTTGCAGCTGGTGACGTGCTGAAGTCTCAAGTATTCCTGTATGACGCTGACACTACTCGTTTAGCAGACGCTTTCAAAGCTGGCAACGCCATCGCTAAAGACATCCTAGAAAGCTATGCTAAGGCAGAGTTCTTTACTAAACTGGATGACATTCCAGAGAAGATCAAGGTGATTACTTATATCGCTGCTGAAGGTGATATTTCTACCGACCTGCTATCTCCAGGCAACCAGTCACATTCTCGTGCCGACCGTGAGCTACATGGTAAGTGCATGATCTCCCCAGAAGCGCAGCAAGAAATCGCTGACATGGGTAAAGCTAACCCAGACGCCAAAGTCATGCTAATTGCCGAAAAGGGCACCATGGGCGTGGGTTCTTCCCGCATGTCCGGTGTGAACAACGTGGCATTGTGGGCTGGTGAACAAACTTCTCCATACATTCCGTTCATCAACAACCGTCCAGTGGTTGCGGGTACTAACGGTATCGCACCAATCTTCCTGACTACCGTTGGTGTAACTGGTGGTATTGGTCTTGACCTGAAAAACTGGGTTAAGAAAACCGATGCCAACGGTGACGTAGTGCGTGACGCTAACGGCGATCCCGTATTAGAAGAAGCCTATTCTGTTGCTACTGGCACAGTCCTCACCATCGACACCAAGGCCAAGAAACTCTATAACGGGGATGAAGAACTCGCTGATATCGCCGATGCCTTCACCCCACAAAAGGTGGAGTTCATGAAGGCAGGTGGTTCTTATGCAGTAACCTTCGGTAAGAAGCTACAAACATTTGCTGCTGAAACCATAGGTGTTGAAGCCCCAGCAGTATATGCCCAGTCTAAGGAAATCTCTCACCAAGGCCAGGGCCTGACTGCCGTAGAAAAGATCTTTAACCGCAATGCGGTTGGTGTTACATCTAAGACGCCTTTGCACACCGGTTCTGACGTGCGTGTTAAGGTCAACATCGTTGGTTCTCAAGATACCACTGGCCCTATGACTTGCCAGGAACTAGAAGCCATGGCTGCTTCTACTATTTCTACTACTGTTGATGGTGCCTTCCAGTCCGGTTGTCACACGGCCTCTGTATGGGACAACAAGGCCAAGGCCAATACACCAAAGCTGATGGCATTCATGAACGCCTTTGGTGTTATCACTGCCCGTGACCCTAAGCATGTTTATCACTCCATGACTGACGTTATTCACAAGGTGCTCAACGACATTACCGTTGACGACCGCGCTATCATCATTGGTGGTGATTCTCACACCCGTATGTCCAAGGGCGTTGCCTTCGGTGCTGACTCAGGTACGGTAGCGATCGCTTTGGCCACTGGTGAAGCGGCCATGCCAATTCCTGAGTCTGTGAAGGTCACCTTCAAGGGCAACATGAACCCACACATGGACTTCCGTGACATCGTGCACGCCACGCAACAGCAAATGCTGAAGCAATTTGCTGGCGAGAACGTGTTCCAAGGTCGGGTAATCGAAGTACAAATTGGTACTCTGTTGGCTGACCAAGCCTTCACCTTTACCGACTGGACCGCAGAAATGAAAGCTAAGGCGTCTATCTGTATCTCCACTGACGAAACCTTGATCGAGTCTCTGGAACTGGCTAAGTCCCGTATTCAGATCATGATCAACAAGGGCATGGAAAACGCAGCTGGCATGTTGCAAGGTCTAATCGACCTAGCTGACAAGCGTATTGCTGAAGTGAAGTCTGGTGAAGCACCAGCCTTGGCTCCAGACGACAACGCCAAGTACTACGCTGAGTTGGTCGTTGATCTAGACGCCATCGAAGAGCCCATGATCGCTGACCCAGATGTGAACAACGAAGACATCTCCAAACGTTACACTCACGATGTTATCCGTCCTGCTTCCTACTATGATGGCCGTAAGGTAGACCTAGGCTTCGTTGGTTCTTGCATGGTGCATAAGGGTGATATGCAGATCATCGCTGCCATGCTACGTAACCTAGAAAAGAAAGGTCCAATTACCTTTAGTGCTCCACTAGTAGTCGCACCACCAACCTACAACATTGTTGATGAGCTAAAAGCCGAAGGCGATTGGGACGTACTAGAGAAGTACGCTGGCTTTGAATTCTCCGACGAGAATCCTAAAGAAGAAGCCCGCACCAAGTACGACAACATCATGTACTTAGAGCGTCCTGGATGTAACCTATGTATGGGTAACCAGGAAAAGGCCGCACCTGGTGATACCGTACTTGCTACTTCCACGCGTTTGTTCCAAGGCCGTGTTGTAGAAGATACAGCCGACAAGAAGGGCGAATCCCTGCTAGGTTCCACGCCAATGGTTGTGCTGTCTAGTATTCTGGGTCGATTCCCGACTTTACAAGAGTACAAGGACGCTGTTGACGGGGTAGACCTAACGACCTTCGCACCACCCAGCGAAGACCTAAGCGTTGAAGCCACGGCTATCCCAGCGGTGCGTGTGTAAACACCAGCCAAGCTGTTAATAGCTACTTATAGCTACTTAAAAAAGCCCCGACTAGTCGGGGCTTTTTTGTAGCAAAAACTTGATCTACCACCGTATGAAGGGGCGAGGGTTTTGCTAAGCTGTGGCTATTATTTAGCGCTATAGATAGAGGGAAACGCACATGACTACCTACATACTCATCGCCATCGTTAGTTTATTGCTAGTAGGGCTGTTACCTCATTTTTTGCTGGTAACATTCTTCAAAAATGCTGCCCACAAGCAGCAGCATCAAGTCCTTGCTGCAGACAAGCCATCTGATGGCCAAGGTAGGGAACTATAACCACAGGTCAAGCAATAAGATTGACAGCATATTTTTGATTGTTAGCATCGTTTTTTTTAATTGTTATTTTAATCAGCCTTAAAAGACAATAAGGCCCTTGATAACTTTTAAGAAACTACACGCTATGTTCAATATGCTGCCTCATTTCGAGCTATCTGCTAGCCAAAAACAATCTCTGTATGAT
>JAERSU010000128.1 GCA_016845445.1 Oceanospirillaceae bacterium
TCATTATCCAAATGGTAATCCGCTAAAATTAATTGAGGTATTTGATCGGCCCCTAGCTCATCAAGCTGGATGATGGCGTCTGCCGCACTGCTAGCGGTTATGATGTCACAGCCCCATTGGCTGAGTAGGGCCTGCATACCATCCAATATACTGACGTCGTTATCGATGACCAGAATGCGTACTTGATTAAGATCTTGTTGGGCGGCCACTTCCGGCCGCGTTTCCATTCTAGCAACGGCGGTTGCCTGACCACGTGGCACGCGTATGGCAAACATAGAGCCTTTACCTGGCGTGGATGTGACGCGGATCTCAAGCCCTAGTGTGCGGGCTGTGCGCTGGGCGATGGCTAGGCCCAAACCGATGCCGGTGGTTTTACTGTGGGCACCGGTTTCGATACGTTTAAACTCTTCAAAAATATCATCTAGGCGATTGGTGGGAATACCATAGCCGGTGTCCCAAACTTGAATTTCAACACTGTGTTGAAAATGGCGGCAACCCAGCACAATGCGGCCAGTTTCGGTATAGCGGATCGCATTGGTAAGAAAGTTCTGCAGTACCCGGCGCAGCATAATTGGGTCAGAGTATAAGGTTGCTTGGCTGCACACTCGATGAAAGGCGAGGTGTTTATCTGCACACAAAGCAGAAAACTCCTTGTCCAATACGTTGAGTAAATCCGCGGCGCTAAAATGCTGCTGGCGCGGGGTGAGATTGCCCGCATCAAGCTTGGAAATTTCAATTAAGGCACTAATAAGTTGCTCGGCACTATTGAGTGAACTCTCTAGATTATGCGCAAGTTGGCCCATTTGTTCGTCATTGAACAGGCTTTGCTGACGCTCATTGAGAGCGCTGGCAAATAGCTTGGCGGCATTCAAAGGCTGCATGAGATCGTGACTAGCGGCGGCCAAAAAGCGGGTTTTGCCCTGATGGCTGGCTTCGGCTGCAGCCTTGGCAAGGCTCAGTTGCTGGTTCACCTGTTCCAGGCTTTCGGTGCGCTCAGTCACCCGTTTTTCTAGGGTTTCGTTAGCCTGCTGAAGCTGACGCTCACGTTCTAGCAGGGCTTTTTCGGTGTTGTGGTGATTGGTGATGTCCGAGTAGGTGTTTACATAGCCGCCACCTGGCATGGCATGCCCCTGTACTTCAATTACGGTGCCATCCTTACGGTAACGTACACTGCGGTGTTGCTCGCCTCTGGCGATCATTTCGGTACGCTGTTTGACGACCTTGTGCGGATCTATGTCACCATATTCGCCCTGTTCCGCTCCCAAACGAATAATGTCGCCAATGGGAGTGCCAACTTGAATCATGTCTTTGGGGAAGTCGAACATGCCAAGATAACGTTGATTCCACATCTCCAGTTTTAAATCCTTATCAATTACGGTGATGCCCTGACTGACGTTGTCAATGGTAGCTTGTAGCAAGCTGCGGTTGAAGGTAACGGCTTTGGTGGCCTCATCAACGATGGACACCACATCGCCAAGACGTACTGATTTACCACCTAAACTGGATTGCACAATGATGCGTGCCGAGGAGGCGCCGATGATGCCCGCTAGGGTACGTTCTGTATGGCGCTGAAGTTCGGGGCTAACCGAAGCATTGGCATTGAGGTCCAAGTATGGGTAACGCTGGGCCAGTTGGTTGATGGACTCCATGGTGTGACGATAGCCAAGAAAGCGCTCTAACAAAGTCTGCACATCCGCTACCGTGTGGTGTGCCTGGGTGCTGCGGTTGGCCAGTTGTGTGGGCGTAGCATCAACATTAATAAAACTATCCGCCTGCATGCGGTCAATGAGCCGTGGCGTATTAATTAAAGAAAAGAGCACATAGAGAATTAGGTTAACTGAAAGGCTAAATAGGGTGGCGTGGGTAATCGGATCCAGTTCAAGGCCAAACAGGGCGGTTGGGCGTAGCCACTCAATGCCAAATGGGCCGTGGGAAATGATGTCGCCAGATAGGTGGAATAAACCGGTTAGGTTGGGTAGCAAAATACAGTAGCCCCAAACTAGAAAACCGCCTGCTAAGCCCGCTGTGGCGCCACGTACATGGCCACGTCGCCAGTAGAGGCCAATTAATAAGGGTGGAGCGAATTGGGCTACGGCCACAAAGGCAGATAAACCAATGGAGACCAAGGTGGTGCCTTGATCGATGAGCAGGTAATAACCATAAGACAGCAGAATAACCACCAAGATGGTTAGACGACGCAGGTTAAGCAGTAGGCGACCAAGTTGCTGACTTTGTGAAACTTCGACAGCTCGCACATGCAGTATAAACGGCATGATAATGTCGTTAGTAATCATGGTGCTGATGGCCACCGTTGATACCGCCGCCATACTCATGGCCGCCGAAATACCACCTATGTAGGCAAATATAGCCAAGCCTTCCTGTCCTTTGCTAAGGGGCATCATCAATGAATAAATATCGGCGTTGATACCAGTGCCCCGTAATGCTGCATGACCAGCCCAGGCGATGGGTACCATGAACAAGCAAAACAAAATAATGTACAAGGGAAATAGCCAGCGGGCCGTGTTGATGTGGTCCGGATTGGTGTTCTCAACCACGGTCATGTGGAATTGCCGGGGTAGGCAGATCACCGCCATAAAGCCCAGCAGTATTTCAATAAGGAAGCTGCTGCGCCAAGGGTCAAAGTTAGTTAGCCCTGGGTGTTTGGATTGTGAGACGCTGGCAAAAATATCGCCAAAGCCATCAAAAACCACATAGGTGGCAAACAGGCCGATGGCAACAAAGGCGAGTAGCTTTAGGGTTGATTCAAGGGCAATGGCCAATACCATACCGGGGTTGTGGGCCGAGGTGTCAACGCGGCGGGCACCAAATAACACACTAAACAAGCCAATGAGCAAAGCAATGATCAATACGGAAATATTGGCTTGCCTGACCTCATCAAAAGGGTTGTCGCTTAATACGGCAAAGCTTAAATCGATGGCTTTTAATTGCAGGGCTATATAGGGCAGCAGACCTAGGGTGGCCATTAGGGTGACCAGTACAGCCAGGCGACGGCTTTTGCCATAACGGGACGATATAAAGTCAGAAATGGTGCTGATGTTTTCGCGCTTGGCGATGAGGACAATTTTGCGCAGTACGCGATGGCCAAAGAGAAAAAACACCAGTGGGCCAATATAGACGCCAAGGAAATCCCAGCCGTTGGTGGACGCTCGTCCAACAGAACCGTAAAAGGTCCAAGAGGTTAAAAACACCCCAAGAGAGAGGCTGTAGATGACGGCTTGGAAGTGTGGATTGCGCGGGCGATGCTCAGGCAGGTGCTTATCGCCCTGGGTGGCGACCACCAGCAAAACGATAAAATAGATCATTGAAATAATCAGTAGTGACCAGCTGCCTACCATGTAAAAGACCCTGTTATGTATCTGTATTAGGCGCCAAGATTGGCACAAAGCCACGCTAATGTCATCCAAAAGTCGGCCTAGGGTAGGCCTGCATGCTTCCATAAATTTATGTGGGACCTTTAAGCAACTCAATTCTAGGCGTGCTTGGCAGTAAATGGTTGCTCCCTTTGCAACAAGCAGAACGACGAAGGGGGTTGCTTAAAGGCCCACCCAGCGGGGCTTAGCCAAATTCCGCCTGCCTGTGTTGCACTTTTTTGCGGTATCCCAATAGCGCTGCAAAAGTGTCGCCTAGCCAGACGAAATTTGGCGTTGCCAGAAATTATGGAAGCATGTAGGCCTACCCTAGATAAAGGTCGTACCCACATATATCTAATAGCTCATTTTTTAGCAGCCACGTAATCTATCGGCAAGAATAATACATCAATAGGTCTGCTGGGATACTTTTATCCCAGTCTGCATTTGGAGCAAAACAATGGCTGCTAATGAAATAACCCAACCCTATCCAGGGCCTGGATTAGATACCTTACCGAAAATTCTCCTGCACAATGTGCGCATGTATCCGAACCGCGATGCCATGCGAGAAAAGGAGTTTGGTATCTGGCAATCCTGGACATGGACTGAAGTTGCGGATGAAATTGAACGCTTTGCCCTGGGCTTGCAAGCTCGTGGCCTAAAGGCTGGTGACAAGGTGCTAATTATCGGTGCCAACCGTCCTCGTATGTACTGGACAATTGTGGCGGCGCAGGCCGTGGGCGCAATTCCGGTACCAACCTATAAAGATTCTGTTGCCGAAGAAATGCAATACGTGATTGAGCACTCTGAAGCTCGTTTTGTCATTGCTGAAGATCAGGAACAGGTTGATAAGGTGCTGGAAGTTAAGGATCGTTGTCCTGCTGTAGAGCAAATTATTTTTGACGATCCGCGTGGCATGAAAGGCTATGATGATAGCTTTGTGGTTGATTTTGAAGCCGTGCAAGCCGAAGGCGCGGACATCCGTGCCAAACAGCCAGATCTATTTAAGCAGATGACCGAACAGAGTAAGGGTGATGATATTTCCATCATTCTGTATACCTCTGGTACAACGGGCAAGCCAAAGGGTGTGGTGCTGACGTTTGACAATGTCATCATTACCTCTAATCAAGTAGCGCTGCTAGACAAGCTAACAGAAAATGATGAAATTCTGTGTTATCTGCCTATTGCCTGGGTAGGTGATCACTTCTTCGTAGTGCAAGCATTTTGTGCTGGTTTCTGCATTAACTGCCCAGAAAGTGAAGAAACCGTGGCCGCGGATATGCGTGAAATTGGCCCTACCTACTATTTTGCGCCACCACGTGTATTTGAAGGCTTGTTGACCAACGTGCAAATTCGCATGGAAGATGCGGCACCATTTAAGCGTCGAATGTATGCCTATTTCATGGACGTAGCCAAGAAGGTTGGTATCCGTAAGCTGGAAAACCAGTCGGTTGGTTTCATGGATAGTGTGAAATATGCCCTTGGTAATTTTTTGGTATATGGGCCACTGAAAGATGCCCTAGGCCTTGGTCGTATCAAGCTGGCGTACACCGCCGGTGAAGCCATTGGTGGAGAGATCTTTGATTTCTACCGCTCCTTGGGTATCAATATTAAGCAGCTGTATGGTCAGACTGAATCGTCAGTATTTATTACCGTGCAGCCAGACGGTGAGGTTTATCCGGAAACCGTTGGCAAGCCAAGCCCAGGCGTTGAAGTGAAGATCAACGACGATGGCGAAGTCATGTACCGTAGCCCTGGTACCTTCCATAGCTACTACAAGAACGATAAAGCCACCGAGGAAACCAAGACCCCCGATGGTTGGGTATACACTGGCGATGCCGGTTTCTTTATGTCCAATGGTCACCTGCGAATTATTGACCGTGCTAAGGACGTGGGTAAGTTCAACTTTGGCAAGATGTTTGCGCCTAAGCACATTGAAAACAAGTTGAAGTTTTTCCCGCATATTCAGGAAGCGGTGACCTTTGGTGATGGCCGTGATGCATGTATGGCATTTATAAACATTGACTTGGGTGCCGTTGGTAACTGGGCCGAGCGTAACAACGTTGCTTATGCCTCTTATCAGGAGCTGGCTGCCCACCCTGAAGTCTACAACATGGTGAAAGAAAGCGTAGAGCAGGTTAATGAGTCCCTCTTAGGTGACGAATTGTTGTCCCACTCGCAGATTTCCCGCTTCTTGATTCTGCATAAGGAACTGGATGCAGATGATGGCGAATTGACTCGCACCAAGAAGGTCCGTCGTAAGATTATCAACGAGCGCTATAAGCCGCTAATTGAGGCTCTCTATAACGGCGACGACCAGTGTTTCATTGAAACGGAAGTTGCCTTTGAAGATGGCCGTGTGGCCAAGATTTCAGGGGACATCAAGCTTGTTGATGTCAAAACTTTCGCTACTGATGCCAATGTAGCGGCATAAGCCAGCTAAGCCTGAGTGAGTTAATCATGTCTACACAAAATAATGGCCAGAATGACAAAAAAGTCATGCTGGATCTGAAAAACATTAGCTTGTCCTTTGGCGGTGTTAAGGCGATCACTGATATCAGCTTTAATATCTACGAAGGTGAAGTGCGTGCGATTATCGGTCCTAACGGTGCCGGTAAAAGCTCCATGTTGAACGTTATCAACGGTTTCTACCATCCGCAAGAGGGTGAAATCTGGTTTAACGGTGAACAACGAAAGGGTATGAAACCCTATGAAATTGCCTATCAGGGTATTGCCCGTACCTTCCAAAACATTGCCTTGTTTAAGGGTATGAGTGTGTTGGATAACCTGATGACCGGTCGTTTTACCCACATGAATAAGAACCTGTTCTATCAGGCCATGTGGAAAGGACCGGCTGAGCAAGAAGAAATTGCCAACCGTGAGTTCGTTGAGCACATCATTGATTTCTTGGAAATTCAGTCTATTCGTAAGACTCCTGTAGGTCGTCTGCCATATGGTCTGCAAAAGCGTGTTGAGTTGGGTCGTGCCTTGGCCGCGCAACCAAAACTGCTGTTGTTGGATGAGCCAATGGCCGGTATGAACGTGGAAGAAAAAGAAGACATGTGTCGTTTCATTTTGGATGTAAACGATACCTTCGGCACCACCATTGCCCTTATTGAACACGATATGGGCGTGGTAATGGATATTTCCGACCGCGTAGTTGTATTGGACTACGGCCGCAAGATTGGTGACGGCGAACCTAATGAGGTGCGCAATGACCAGACAGTAATCGATGCCTACTTAGGCGTGAGTCATTAAGGAGTCCAGAAATGAGTGCTGATTTTCTCTATACCCTGGAAGTAATTCTCAACGGCTTAATGGCCGGGGTAATGTATTCGTTGGTCGCTTTGGGTTTCGTATTGATATTTAAAGCCTCCGGTATCTTTAACTATGCTCAGGGTGTAATGGCGCTATTCGCGGCCATGACTCTGGTGGGTTTGCAATCAGGCCAAATTCCTTTTGCTCACCTAATCAATGCCATCTTTGGCACGGATCTGCACCACTTTGGTTGGCAGATGCCAGCGCTACTGGCGATTATCCTAACCGTTGGTGTGATGGTGCTGTTTGCCATCATTGTAGAAAAGTACATTCTGCATCACTTGGTTAACCAAGAGCCTATTATCTTGTTTATGGCGACCATTGGTCTGGCCTACTTCATGGAAGGTTTTGGCGACATCATGTGGGGCAGTGAAATCAAGACCATGGATGTGGGTATCCCTTCTGGCGGGTCCTTCTGGCTAGAAGAAGTAACCATGACTTGGGCTGCTGAGGGTGAGCGTTATTGGGGCATGTATATCGACAAGCTCGATGTCGTGGCCACGCTAGTTGCCCTCGTGCTGGTTATTTCCCTGACTTTGTTCAGCCAGTATACCAAGACTGGTCGTGCTCTCCGCGCGGTAGCAGATGATCACCAGGCAGCCCTATCCGTTGGTATCTCCCTACGTACTATCTGGGTAATCGTCTGGTCCATCGCCGGTTTTGTGGCCCTGGTGGCAGGCATCATGTGGGGTTCCAAGTCAGGTGTACAGTTCTCCTTGTCCTTGATTGCCTTGAAGGCCTTACCAGTACTGATGTTAGGCGGATTCACTTCTATCCCGGGCGCCATTATAGGTGGTTTGATCATAGGCGTAGGGGAAAAACTGTTTGAATTTGCCATTGGCTCCGTTTATTTGGGCGGCGCAACCGAAAACTGGTTTGCCTACGTATTGGCCCTTGTGTTCCTGGTGTTCCGTCCTCAGGGTTTGTTTGGCGAAAAGATTATCGAAAGGGTGTAGATCATGTTTTATCGCGAATCTGGTGATTTTAAAAAGACCTATCAAGAAGATGGGCAAACATTCCCGATCAGATTTGATCGTTGGCGTTATTGGGTGATTTTAGCTATTGCTTTCTTAGTGTTCCCATTCTTTATGAATGATTACTTTGCCAATGCTGTAATGATTCCGTTTTTGGTGTGGGCAATTGCTGCACTGGGGTTGAATATCTTGACTGGTTACTGTGGACAGTTGTCTTTGGGTACTGGTGGATTTATGGCTGTGGGAGCCTATGCAACCTACAAAATAATGACTGCTTTTCCTGGCATGGATATGTTTTCTGTGATCATTCTGTCCGGCTTTGTGACTGCAGGAGTTGGGGTCTTATTTGGTTTGCCATCACTGAGAATCAAAGGCTTTTATCTGGCAGTAGCAACCCTTGCTGCGCAGTTTTTCCTAATTTGGTTGTTCAACAAAGTGCCTTGGTTTTATAACAACTCTGCTTCTGGACAGATCAATGCTCCTGAACGAGATATCTTCGGTATCGTAATCACGGGTCCTCATGCGACACCCTTGGCGACCTACCTATTTTGTTTGATTGTTGCGGTTGCCCTAGCTTGGGTAGCACGTAACCTCACACGTGGCCGTTTGGGTCGTAGTTGGATGGCAATTCGCGATATGGATATTGCGGCTGAGATCATTGGAGTAAACCCCCTAAAAGCCAAGCTGTCAGCCTTTGCAGTATCGTCCTTCTTTGTCGGTGTGGCTGGATCATTACTATTCTCAGTTTATCTAGGCGCTGCAGAAGTAACCGATACGTTTGGCATCAATGTGTCCTTTATGGTGTTGTTTATGATCATTATTGGTGGCCTAGGTTCTATTTTCGGGAGCTTTGTCGGTGCCGCCTTTATGGTGCTGATGCCTGTGCTTTTGAAGAACATCTTGGTAGGTGGTCTTGGTTGGCCAACGGATCTTGCTGCGCACCTGGAATACATCATTGTGGGTGGTCTGATCATCATCTTCTTGATCGTTGAACCACATGGTTTAGCGCAGATGGCTCGTGTATTGAAAGAAAAATTACGTTTGTGGCCGTTCCCTCACTAGGGGAGGGGGCGCTAACTAATTAGTGCCCCTTTGCGGGGCACAATAAATCCGCCTTTATGGCAAATAAAAATAAGTCGAAACCTAGGAGGATGACGACAATGAAATTTAAACAAATCGCAACTGTAGCACTGACTACATTGGCAGTTTCGGCGCCAGTGGCTGCGGACTTAATGTTTCCATCTTTAAGTTACCGTACCGGTCCTTACGCTTCTGGAGGCATTCCATTTGCGGATGGCTATGCTGACTTTTTCACCATGTTGAACGAACGTGATGGTGGTATTGGCGGTGAGAAAGCTGTTGTGGAAGAATGTGAAACTGGCTTCTCTACGCCAAAGGGTGTGGAGTGCTACGAAGCCACCAAAAATAATGGTGCTTTGGTCTATCAACCGCTGTCTACTGGTATCACCTATCAGCTGATTCCTAAAGCTTCTGCAGACGGTATTCCTGTACTGAGTTCTGGTTACGGCCGAACAGCATCCGCTGACGGTACCATCTTCCCATGGGTATTTAACTTCCCAACTAACTACTGGGCCGGCGCTAGCCGTATCATAAACCACATTATAGATAATGATGGCGCACTTGAAGGCAAGTCAGTAGCACTGCTGTACCATAACTCTGGCTATGGTAAAGAGCCAATTCGTACTCTAGAAGCCCTAGCTGAAAAGCATGGCTTTAACTTTACAAAACTAGCCGTAGATCACCCGGGTCAAGAGCAAAAATCTCAATGGTTGCAGATTCGTCGTGAACGTCCAGATTATCTATTGATGTGGGGCTGGGGCGTAATGAACCAGGTGGCTATGCAAGAAGCGGCTAACATTCGTTACCCAATGGAGAATTTCTATGGCATCTGGTGGTCTGGTACTGAACTAGACGTGCTACCAGGCATGGCTTCTCATGGCTATAAAGCTGCAAACTTCAGTGTTGTTGGTAGTGATTTCCCAATTTACGATGAACTACAAAAGCACGTAATCGATAAAGGCTTAGCGGCTGGCGATGGCAGCAGTGTTGGCTCGGTAATCTATAACCGCGGTCTTTATGCTGGTATGGTTGTTGCCGAAGCAGTACGAACTGCCCAAGCAATGCATGGCGTGTCCAACATTACACCTGCCATGATGCGTGATGGTCTTGAAGCATTAAATATGAATGCTGATGCCTATGCTCGCAATGGTATGTCTGGCTTTGGTCCGGATTTCCAGATTACCTGTGAAGATCACGGTGGTACTCAAATGGCCATCATTCAGGAATGGGATGGTAAGTCTCAGGAATGGAAGATGATTGGTGATTTTGAAGCACCTGATATGGATGTAATTGGTCCACTAATCCAGGCTGACTCCGAAGCTTACGCTAAGGAAAACGACATCACACGACGTGACTGTTAATTAGCCTTATAAACTGGTCGGGAGTCCGCTCCCGACCTTGTTTATATCAAAGCCGTTTTAGGTTGTTCTCCGTGACTTAAAGACGGCTCTCATATAAGCAACTGGCATTAATAATGACCAAATAAACCGTAATAGGTAAAAACAATGTCCACAAACAAAACCATGCTATCGATTAACAACATCGAAGTAATTTATGACCACGTAATTCTGGTGCTTAAAGGTGTATCTTTAGAAGTACCTGAAAAAGGTATCGTAGCCCTTCTTGGCGCCAACGGTGCGGGTAAATCCACCACCATCAAGGCGATCTCTAACCTGCTAGCTTCCGAGCGCGGTGTGGTTACCAAGGGTAGCATTAACTTTGAAGGCACCGACATTGCTGATATGAGCCCAGCTGAACTAGTGAAGATGGGTGTTGTACAGGTAATGGAAGGCCGTCACTGTTTTGAACACCTAACCGTGGAAGAGAACCTGCTGGTGGGTGCCTATACGCGTCGTGATGGTCGTAAAGGGACTCAGGAAAGTCTGGAAATGGTATATGAATACTTCCCGCGTCTACGTGAGCGTCGTAAGAGTCAGGCTGGTTATACCTCAGGTGGTGAGCAGCAGATGTGTGCCATTGGCCGCGCCCTGATGTCTAACCCGCGTATGATTTTGTTGGATGAGCCATCCATGGGTCTAGCACCACAGTTGGTAGAAGAAATTTTCGAGATTGTGAAGAAGCTAAACCAAGAGCAGGGGGTGACCTTCCTCTTGGCCGAACAGAATACCGCCGTGGCCCTACGTTATGCTACCTACGGTTATATCATGGAAAATGGTCGTGTGGTAATGGATGGTGATGCTGCTGATCTGCGTGAAAACGAAGATGTGAAGGAATTCTATCTGGGTGTGAGTGACGGTGAGCAGAAGAGCTTCCGTGAAGTGAAGCAGTACCGCAGAAGAAAACGTTGGTTGGCATAAATTAACAGCTTTAAACCTGACACATTGGGGTCAGACCTCATGGGGTCTGACCCCGATTCATTTACAAGGTTAGTAAAATGACAGATTTTTATGATGATTTAGAGACCCGTAGTCCGCAGCAGCGTTTGGCTGATCAGGTGGCAGCGGTAGCGGCTCAGGTGGCCCATGCCAAAGCCAATTGCAGTGCTTGGGCGGATATTTTGGCTGATGTTGATCCTGCTGCTGTCACTTCAGCAGAGGCCATCGCTCAGTTACCGGTTACCCGCAAGTCTGCTTTGATTGAACTGCAGAAGGCCGATATGCCATTTGGCGGTATGGTGGATACCACTAGGGCGCACATGAACTACGTGTTTACCTCCCCTGGCCCGATTTATGAGCCTGGCTTTGACGTGCCGGATGCTTGGCGTTTTGCCCGTGCCCTGCACGCCGGTGGTTTGCGCAAGGGTGACCTGGTGCAAAACTGTTTCTCCTACCATTTCACTCCTGCCGGCGCCATGTTTGATAATGCCGCCAAAGAAATTGGTTGTTCGGTGATTGCCGCAGGTGTTGGCAATACAGAAATGCAGGCCCAAAGCTTCCACAACCTAAAGCCTAGTGCTTACATTGGTACACCATCATTCTTAAAAATCATTCTAGAAAAGGCCGATGAGCTTGGTCTGGATGCCAGCTCGGTTAGCCGTGCTGTGGTGGGTGGTGAGCCCTTCTTGCCACCTTTGCAAGCCTACTTTAAAGAGCGTGGTATTCAAGTGCTGCAAGGCTATGCCACAGCAGATTTGGGTAATATTGCCTATGAAGTACCCAATGGCGAAGGCATGGTGGTGGAAGAAGGTATTTACCTGGAGATTGTGCGCCCTGGCACCGGTGACCCAGTAGCCCCAGGTGAGGTGGGTGAAATTGTGGTTACCACCTTTAACCCTCACTACCCTCTAATTCGCTTTGCCACCGGTGACATGTCCGCCTTTATGGATGGCCAAAGCCCTTGTGGCCGTACCGGGCAACGTATCAAAGGCTGGATGGGCCGTGCCGACCAGTCTACCAAGGTGCGTGGCATGTTTGTGCGCCCAGAACAGGTGGCTGAACTAGCTGGCAAACATGCTGAAATTAACAAGATTCGTATTACCGTAGATCAAGCCGAGGGCAAAGACTCCATGTTAGTGGCGTGTGAGACAGATAGTCCATCAGATGCCTTGTTGGTAGCGGTAACAGACAATGTACGCAACGTCATCCATTTGCGCGGTGACGTGCAACTGGTAGCTGTGGGTAGCTTACCAAATGATGGCAAGGTGATTGACGATCAACGTCAGTACTAGGTAGCAGAGTTAGTTCCTCGAGTCATACTTGAGTATTGCCCCGACTGGAAACAGCCGGGGCTTTTTATTTACAGGGATGTAATGTATGCCGCGGTGACATGGATGTCATGGAGCGGCGATGTCCAAGCATGAACTGTGCTAATTGTTCACTTCTTCAAGTTCAGGAAAGCTAGTTGGCTGCTGGGACTTGGTGGCACGCAACTCAGCCAGTGCTCGAGCCTGTTTTTCCTGTAACTCTTTTTCAAGGGCCAGTGGATCAGACATCGTGCGCACATGATTATCGACACGATAAAGGCCGACATCCTGTAATTGCTTGTCACTCAGATGGGCGACGGAGTGGCGGTTAATGCGCGTCTGCTGCCTTTTTTGGTGGTTTTCCAACAGTACTTGTAAGTAGCTCAATAAAGCCATTTCTTTCTCTCCTTGCTTGAAAATTAAGCCGGGATGAAAGACGTGAAATAAGCACTTATGGGTAGGCTAGGATAGGGCCACGAATTTTCATCCGCGGCCAATAGAGTTGACTATCTACTAAACGCGGCAATAGGAATATTTGCCATCCATAGGCGGGTGACGACAAAACATTTGGTCGCAAAGGCGAGTGAGGTAATGTGTTGCATGAGTGTCTCCACTTATGGGTTTAGCTTGATAGCCCCTACAGTAGAACTGAAGGCCAAGTTTAAGTCAATGCTAGGTGTAATAATTAGCTATAAATCCAGAAGCTGATGCAAGTAATAACAAACAGCAGACTAACGATGGGGGTGTTGTAATGCACGAGTTGGCTGCCCTTGATGCCGAAAGTGCCCTGTATGGTAAGCATGGTACCGGAAACAGGATTAAAGCCCATACCGATACCCCAGATAGCGAGGTAGGTAAAGGCTAATAGGTCTGCTGGTGGATGAAGGGTTTGCAATAATGGGTTAAATACCGCCATGATCATAATGGCGTGGATACCCAAGCGGCCTGCAATAAGACCAAGGGCGAGGACAATACTGGCTTCTATGGCACCATATTGTTGGAATGGCAAAGCGATAGGGATAACCTGCATGAGCTGGTTTAGGCCCACCGAGAATACCCCTG
>JAERSU010000129.1 GCA_016845445.1 Oceanospirillaceae bacterium
AGTCAAGCGTATTAGCGTTAGTGAAGCCGACCGTCATACTAAGCGCTTTGCCACACAACGTTGGTCAGATGTCAGCATTAACCTAAAAGATGGCCGCACATTGGATTCGGGGGACACCGAAGCCAGCGGTTTATTAGGTAAATCATTTACTGAGCAGGATCTATTGGCTAAGTTTCGTCAATACAGCCAACCCATTGTAGGCCTGCAACGCAGCGAGGCCATATTAACGGCAGGCTTACAACTGAGCCAAGCAGATAGTCGCTTTGCTGATTTCGCCCAGCTACTCTATGCCGCCCCAGAGCAACCATAAGGATTGACCATGAGCCAAGCTCCCACCGTTATTCTCAGTACCGATAACACCGCCATGGCACGCGCCATCGTCACCAAGGACCACCCGGACTTAACAATCCATACCTGCGATTCATTTGCCGAGTTACCTGATCTGGTGGCCGCCACTCAGGCACAGATTATTTATTCTCTGCGCTTCTCCAGTGAGCCTTTTCCTCGGCAAGCCATGGTGGAGCAGGGCTGCGTTAAGTGGGTCTCTGTGGCAGGGTCCGGCACAGATCACCTACAGCCCTGGAATTCAGCTGCCGTGACTGTGACCAACGCGGCGGGAGTAGCCGCAGACATGATGGCAGAATACTGTTTGGCAGGCATGCTGCATTTTAGTCTGGATCTAACCGGCTTAGCCAAGGCCCAAGCTGACCACCAGTGGCCCGCAGCCAAGGTCACGCCCATAGCCGCTAAAACCCTGCTTATTATTGGCTTAGGTGCCACCGGCAAAGCCGTGGCCCGTAACAGTAAAGCCCTAGGTATGACGGTGATTGGTGTCAGAGCAAGACCACAAGACACTGACAACTGTGATGAGGTGCATGGCATTGATGAATTGCCCAAGCTTTGGTCACGAGCAGACTTTGTTGTCCTCTGTGTGCCAAAGCTAGCTTCAACCCAGCACATCATTGATGCCCAAGCTTTGTCTGCTCTGCCAGAGCATGCGGTCATCATCAATGTTGCCCGCGGTGGCGTGGTGGATGAAGAGGCTTTGTTAGCAGCGTTGCAGAGCAATAGCATCAAGGGCGGACTATTTGATGTGTTTGCCAGCGAACCCTTGCCTGCAGACAGCCCCCTGTGGGAGCAACCCAACCTCATCATCTCGCCCCACTGTTCCGCCGTGTACGATGGCTGGGAAGAAAAATCCGTGCAGATGTTCAGTGACAATCTCAAACGCTATCGTCAGGGATTGCCACTTTATAACGTAGTTAACCCACAGCGGGGGTATTAAGCAAGTCTATTACTTGTCTTGATTGATACCGTAGATGTGCACCGTACGGCCGGTGATATCAAAACCATGCTCGGCCGCAATTTCTTCTATGCGAGCATTAAGAATATCATCGTTAAATTCTTTAACCCTACCGGTTTTTATGCATACAAGGTGATCGTGGTTTTCATCCGAGGCCAGTTCAAACACCGAATGATCACCTTCAAAGCGATGCCGCACCACCAGGCCTGCCGCTTCAAACTGGGTCAGCACACGGTACACCGTTGCCAGGCCAATATCTTCACCCAGATTTAGTAGCTGTTTGTAGATATCTTCAGCACTCCAGTGATCCGTTTCTTCGGCCTGCTCTAATATTTGGTATATCTTTACCCTAGGTAAAGTGACCTTTAATCCTGCTTTACGTAGCTCTTGGCTTTCTGCTGTCATGTCTTACTCTCATTGTTGCCTTAGGCAATCTCTTTTTAAATTCGTATTAGCTGCTTGCATCTAGGACGAGCATGCTAATGACTAAAGGTTAATAGGTGGCCTACATTTAGCTTTATACCCAGCTGCTCGCCAACATCATGGTTATGATGAGAATCGGTGAAACAGGCTATTTCCTGGCCGTCAGCCAAAGACACACGGTATAAAAAATGCGTACCCCGGAAGCGTTTGCCAACAATGGTGCCTTTTATGGGGCTCTGGTCATCATGCAGAATATCGTCTGGACGAATAAACAATTGCACCTTGTTGGTGCTGTCGCTAGATAAATGGTCACCCGTTATGGCACCTAAGACACATACCACCTGATTATCACGGCTAACCTGAGCATCGATAAAATCACCTTCACCAACAAACTTAGCGACAAAGCGCGTTTGGGGTTCATGGTAGATGCTATAGGCATCACTTAACTGTTCAATTTTACCGCTATTCATCACCGCGATTTGATCGGCAAATACAAACGCCTCACGCTGATCATGGGTTACCAGGATGGCGGTAATACCTTCACTCTTCAGTAACCTTGCTACCTCTGGAACCAATTCTTCACGCAGGGCCGCATCCAGCCCTGAAAAAGGTTCATCCAATAATAATATTTTCGGCTTTGGTGCAATCGCTCTGGCTAAAGCGACACGCTGCTGCTGCCCCCCCGAAAGCTCATGGGGGTAGCGTTCGCCAAAGCCTTGTAAACCAACCATCTGCAACAGGCTAGCCACCCTAGCTTGGGCCTTGTCAGATGACCAGCGATGTAAGCCAAAGGCAATATTCTGCGCCACGCTTAAATGGGGAAACAAAGCCACGTCTTGAAACACCATGCCGATACTGCGTTGTTCAGGAGGGACCATCAACCCTTTATCAACCAAACGCTTATCGGCTAACACCATACTGCCCTGTTGGGCAGCCTGAAAACCCGCTATGGCACGTAATAAGGTGGATTTACCACAACCACTTGGCCCTAGCAGGCAGAGTAACTGCCCTTCGGCTAAGTCAAGGTTAATACCTTGCAATGCTTTAGT
>JAERSU010000130.1 GCA_016845445.1 Oceanospirillaceae bacterium
AATTTATTCAGTAAGTCGATTTTGCTTTTAGGCAAGGCCAACGTCGCGCACAGAGAGGGAGCTTACATAGGGTAAGTGACCGATCGAGCACGGCTTTTAACGCAGTATAAAAGTAAAATAGGCGTACTGAAGGCAAAAAAAAGCGACCTGGAGTAGTCCAGATCGCCAAGTCGCCACTAATGCTGTGGAAAGCCATTTCATGCTATCACCGCCTCTGACACATAACCACAGCGGAAGTAGGGTTTAGGAATAATTCCTAACAATATTAGCCTTATCTAATTATATAGAAGCTTTGCCTATTGCCAGCGAACCCCTTAAACTAGCGCCCAATTAATAACTGCCATTTGACCACCATGACCATCGGACTCTTTTTCGGCTCCACCACGGGCAACACTGAAGACATCGCTGAACAGATTGAAGAGCAGTTGGCACCACTGGCTTGCCAGATGCACAATGTTGCCGATGATCCCGTATCCCTCATGCAGGATTACCAGCTATTTATCTGCGGCATTCCAACTTGGGACTATGGTGAATTGCAAGCTGACTGGGAAGACGTTTGGGAAGAGTTAGATGCACTCGACCTGTCCGGCAAGTACTTTGCCGTATACGGCTGTGGCGATCAGGTAGGCTATCCGGAATGGTATCAGGATGCCGTTGGCTTGTTACATGACAAACTCATTGGCCTGGGCGCCAGCCCCCTTGGTTATACCTCCACAGAGGGTTACAGATTTGAGCAATCCAAGGCGGCTATTGACAACAAGCAGCGCTTTGTCGGTTTGGCGGTTGATGAAGACAATCAACACGACCTTACCGATGCTCGGGTGAGCCGTTGGTGCGAACAGGTTATTGAAGAGTACAACGCCACACCTTAGGGGCTGCAGGCTAATGATTTACCAGAGAAAAACAATAAAATGACTCTTTATCCAAAAAACAAAGGCGTGTTTCGCTTCTGGAAAGCCTTAATCTTTTCCCTTAAAGGTATGGCCTACTGTTTCCGCTCGGAAGCGGCTATGCGTGAATACACCTTTATTTTCCTAATCAGCCTGCCATTTGTGTTTGTCGTGGCTGAAACCCCCGTAGAGCGTATTCTACTCATAGGTGCAGGCCTGTTGGTGCTCATCGTTGAGCATATCAATTCGGCTATTGAAGCCACTTTGGACAGAATCAGCACAGAGCATCATGATCTGACAGGGGCTGCCAAAGACATGGGCTCGGCAGCGGTATTCATAAGCGTGCTGCTCTTCCTTTACACCTGGGGTGAGTTTATTTATCGCTATGTTGCTGCCTAGTGATCCATGTAAATTGGTCTAACATCCGATTTGTTGGCCTGAAGGCCAACCCACGCTAAAAGGCAAAGTGCTCAGCATCCAACCCTTGCAGATTATCGGCACCACTTAACATGGCCGCTACATGAGTCTGGGTACGTGGCAATAAGCGAGCAAAGTAGAAGCGCGCGGTAAACAACTTAGCATTGTAGAAGTCCGCTTCAGTGGTATCTCCGGCTAATGCTTGCTGAGCGACATTGGCAGCCTTAGCAAACAGGTAAGCCATGGTGACATAACCAGAGTACATCAGATAATCCACCGAGGCAGCACCCACTTCATCGCGGTTCTGCATGGCCTTCATGCCAATCTGCATGGTGTAGTCACCCCACTCCTTGTTGAGTTTTGCCAGTGGCTCAACAAACTCTTGCATTGCCCCATTGTCCGCTTCAGCTTTACAGAATTTGTGAATTTGCTTGGTAAAGGCGCGCAAAGTTTCACCTTGGGTCATGAGTACCTTACGGCCTAATAAGTCCAAGGCTTGAATACCAGTAGTACCTTCATAGATGGTAGCAATGCGCGCATCACGCACCAGCTGTTCCATACCCTGCTCTTTAATAAAGCCATGTCCACCAAAACACTGCATGCCGTGGTTGGCACTTTCCAGACCCGTTTCCGTCATAAAGGCCTTGGCAATGGGTGTCAGCAGTGCTAACAAGGTTTCCGCTTCCTTGACGGCTTCTGGCTCACTACCACGTTGCGCCACATCGTTTAACATGGAAGCGTAATAGGCCAGCATACGGCCACCTTCGGCGAAGGCCTTAGCGGTCATTAACATACGGCGCACGTCAGGATGCACAATAATAGGATCCGCTGGCTTGTCCGGTTCAGCAGGGCCTGTCAGGGCACGCATCTGCAAACGTTCCTTGGTGTACTCAAGGGCACCCTGAAATGCACCTTCAGCAGAACATAGGCCCTGTACGGCGGTACCAATTCGAGCCGTGTTCATGAAGGTAAACATGCAGTTTAAGCCCTTATTTTCAGGCCCAATCAAATAGCCCTTAGCCCCATCAAAGTTCATCACACAGGTGGCGTTAGCATGAATGCCCATCTTTTCTTCTATGGAACCACAGGCAACGCCATTGCGCTCACCTAGGCTGCCATCGGCATTAACATTGAATTTAGGCACGATAAACAGAGAAATGCCTTTGGTGCCTTTTGGCGCATCCGGCAGGCGCGCTAAGACAATATGCACAATGTTATCCACCAGGTCATGCTCACCTGCAGAAATAAAGATCTTGGTACCGGTGATTGCATAGCTGCCGTCAGCCTGCGGCTCAGCCTTGGTGCGCAGTAAACCCAAGTCGGTGCCACAGTGTGGCTCGGTCAAACACATGGTGCCGGTCCAACGGCCCTCAACCAAAGGCAGAAGAAACGTTTGCTTTTGCGCTTCCGTACCATGGGCTTCCAGAGTATTCATGGCACCGTGACTTAAACCAGGATACATGCTCCAGGACCAGTTGGCGGTACCGGTTAGTTCGTTCAACATAGTGCCTAGGGATTCTGGTAAACCCTGACCACCCAACTCAGGCTTATGCGCCAAAGACGGCCAGCCAGCCTCGACAAACTTATCATAAGCGGCTTTAAAACCAGTTGGTGTTGTCACCACACCGTCGTCCCACTGACAACCTTCGGCATCACCGCTTTCATTTAACGGGGCAATTTCGTTTTCGGCAAACTTAGCACCTTCTTCGATGATGGCATTAATCATATCAACATCGACGTCTTCACCACCTGGAATGGACTGGTAATGTTCGGCAATGTTCAGCACTTCGTGCATTACAAATTGAATATCACGACGGGGGACGCGGTATGTTGGCATGGGAACTCCGGGGTTATCATTAGCTTAATTCAAACAGATGTTTGAAAAATACCTCAAAACCCCCTCCTTCGGCAAGCGCGACTGACTAGTCAAACAAGTGTTTTAAGTCATGCCTCGTTCGTCGCAGGTGATGGACTAGGCCTGCTAAGAGTGCGGTACAAAAACGGCACAAGGTCAGTTGCAGGAGGGTGGGGCATGCCTATAGCGGGCTTCTGCGGCAGGACGCCGCAGATAGAGCCACAAGGATGTGTTTATGCGTACCGCTATAGGCATGCCCCACCCTCCTACAACGAGAATTACGCTCCAATCCCTAAGGCAACTGCAAGTACTCGGCAGCCGCGCCTGCTAGAGCCAGGCTGTCAGTTTCCGATAGATGTGGCACCACACCCAATAGGGGCGCAGCAAGGCTGGATTTTAAGGTGTCCAAATTAGCTTCAAATTCAGACATGTCGGGGTCAATGCGGTTAGCTACCCAGCCGGCCAGACGCAGGCCATCCCGTTTAATGGCTTCTACGGTTAACAAGGTATGTGAGATACAACCCAGCTTCATTCCGACTACCAAAATAACCGGCGTCTGCAGAGCAATGGCTAAATCAGCCAAGGTCTCTCGCTCATTCAAAGGCACACGCCAGCCACCCGCGCCCTCAATCAAAGTTAGATCAGCTCCCTGCATCAACACACCCCGGGTAAAACCAGCCATACGATCGGCGGTCATACGTGTACCTTCATAAGCCGCGGCAATATGAGGAGCTATTGGTGGCTTAAAAGCAATGGGGTTAACCTGCTCGTACACCAAGGGCAACGTACACTGAGCTAGCAACTGCACTGCATCATCATTACGCAAGCCCTCTGCGGTGACCTCACAGCCAGCGGATACAGGTTTAACTGCCGCTGTGGACATGCTATCTTGGCGAGCACGGGCCAATAAACCACAGGCAACCAGTGTTTTGCCGGCATCCGTATCTGTACCGGCGATAAAATAACGTTTTTTCATTACAGTGATATCTCAGTATTTAAGCTAGCCGTGCGGCTGGCCGTAGTTGCTGGCCTTAAAATAATAGACTTCGTAGGTAACACTCAGTTTCCCCTGCTCATCGCGCAGGCTTTCATAGGCTGCCTGCATGGCTTTTAACTGGCTCTTAGTGGTTAAGCCATGGCGAGCACCGCTATTGTGGTTGCTAGCACCGAGCTGCTTAAGAGAGCGTAAAATTTCACTCACCTTATCAAATTTGAGTTCGATTGATTCTGTCTGCCACTGCAGGCTAGCGAAGGTGGGCATAATCGCCTGTTGCAGTAGTTCAGCCGCGACAAACTCATTCACATGCTGATAATCATCCACCTGCTGCCAGGCCCAACGCAACTCTTGTAGGGTATTGGGCCCCAGGGTTGCAGCAATGAACTCACCACCGGGTTTTAGGACTCTAGCCAAGTTGCTAAATAAGGCTGGCAAATCCGCACACCATTGAATGGCCAAAGAGCTGACAATAGCGTCATGACTTGCTGAGGCCACAGCCATCGACTGAGCGTCGGCCAACAGCCAATCAACCTGATCTCCAAAACGTTGACGAGACAGCTGCAACATGCCCGGCGCAATATCAACGGCGGTCACCTGCGCAACGTTGCTCGCTGCTAATAATTTGCCAGTCACATAGCCCGTACCGCATCCCAAATCCATCACCCGGCCGGCCACCGCTTGGCCATGTATTGCCAATAACCTGTCTGCCGCTTGGCGCTGCAAGCCAGCCACATCATCATAATTCTGCGCCGCCTGACTAAAACTCTGGGCGATCTGCTCAACACTTGGCAAGCTGTTCATCGCTAACCTCCCAGAAACTATCCAGTATTGGCTGTAGATCCACATCAAATGGTAACGCATGACAAGCTGCTACCAGTTGTACCTGGGCTTTGCTATTGAGTTGCCGCATGTCGTCAATCACCGCCGCAGGCAGCAAAGCATCCGCCGCGGCCAATACAGCCATGGCTGGGCAAGCAAGCTGCTGCCACGCTTGGCGGCCATCAAGCATGGCTAACCAATATAAACCGGCCTGCTGGCCAGCATCGGCACTGACCTGGATGTAGGAACGCAGGGTTTTGAGCATGTCAGCCTGCTGGGCCCCTTGTGCTTGCAGGGCACAAAACCGCTGCAAGGTCTTACTAGGCAAACGGCCGTAGGCATCCCGAAAACTGGTTAGCGTTGCCACTGGCATAGCATGGGGCCAATCATCATGCTGCACAAAAGACAAATTACTGGCCAACATCACCAAGCTACTCACACGCTGAGGATATTGCGCTGTTATGCGCAGGGCTATTTGCCCACCAAGAGACCAGCCTAGCAGGGCAAATTGACTTGGCAAAACAGCCATCAATTCAGCCAACCAGTTATCGAGTTGTGTGCCAGCTGCGTCAGCACCATCAATAGCCCTAGCCTCACCATGGCCAGGTAAATCAACCAGCACCAACTGGAACCGCTCTTGCAACCCATCTAACAGGGATGCTGGAAAGGCGTGACGGTGATACCCCCAACCGTGTAACAGCACCAGCGTGGCTTTATTGCTGTCCACCGCGGCCACAAATTCTACCCCCTGCATCAACCAAGTTCCCCCAACAGACCCTGATGCTGCAATGTCGCTAAGGCATCTAATAGCTGTTGCACCTGGGTTTGGGAATGGCCTGCAGTCAAGGTGATGCGCAAACGAGCGCTATGTGCAGGCACTGTTGGCGGACGAATAGCGGTGACCAATATACCCTTGTCCTTGAGGGCCTGACTTATCTGCATGGCCTTATCGGCTTCACCAATCATAAGTGGCTGTATGGCTGTCTGGCTAGCCATTAATGGTAACTTGAGGATTTGGGCATGGGTACGAAAATAAGCAATTAATTGTTGCAAGTGGGCCTGCCGCCATGCCTCATCAGCTAACAGCTCAACGGCTGCATTGGCTGCCATAGCAACCGCAGGTGGCACAGCGGTGGTATAGATGTAGCTCCGGGCGAACTGCACCATGGCATCTGTTAAGGTCTCACTACCGGCGACAAAGGCGCCGTACACACCCAGCGCCTTACCAAGGGTGCCCATATAGATGGGTGCTTGCTGTTGGTCTAGTCCACAATGCAAGGCAGCACCGCCTCCACCAGGACCTAGCACACCCAATCCATGGGCATCGTCTAACATTAACCAGGCATCTGCTTGCTCACAGCTAGCTGCTAGATCGGCTAAGGGAGCCAGATCACCATCCATACTAAATACAGAATCGGTCACCACCATCTTGTGGCGCGCATCGGACCTGGCTAAACGCCGCTGCAAATCCGCCACGTCGTTATGTTGGTAACGTTGAAAGCGAGCGCCACTCAACAAACCACCATCTAACAAGGAGGCATGGTTTAAACGGTCTTCAAACACCCCATCAGCTTTATCCAAGAGCGCACTAATGATGCCAGTATTGGCCATATAACCGCTGCTAAACAGCACCGCTTTACTGCGACCAGTTAACTTGGCTAGGGCGTCTTCTAGGGCTTCGTGGGCAGCACTATGGCCACACACCAAATGGGAAGCACCACTACCCACACCGTACTGATTCACGCCCTGATGCATGGCTTCTTTGACGCGTGGATGATTAGCCAGGCCTAGATAATCATTGCTGGTAAAAGACAGGTACTCAGTGCCCGCAACCCTTAATAGTGGTTGTTGTGGACTTTGGGTAGTAAGGCGCTGTCGATACAGAGCCTGCTCCTGGCGGGCTAATAAACGCGCCTGAAGCACTTGATCAAGGCTCACCAGAGTACTGCCATTTGCTTATTTAGGCACCAGCATTATAGAAGGACTGCTCGTCTTCTACGTCTTGCAAAGCCTGTTCAATAGCACCAATGTGGGCTTCATCAGATACATCTTGACGCTTCTCCGGGCGAATACCCAGTTTGTTAAATAGGGCACGATCACGATCAGCAGCGGGGTTATCGGTAGTTAACAACCGCTCGCCATAGAAGATGGAGTTAGCTCCCGCCATAAAACAAAGGGCCTGCATCTGTTCGTTCATTTCTTCACGGCCAGCGGACAAACGCACATGGGATGTTGGCATGAGAATTCTCGCTACGGCAATGGTACGGACAAAATCAAACGGTTCCAGATCATCAACCTGATCCAATGGCGTGCCTTCTACTTTCACTAACATGTTGATAGGCACGCTTTCTGGATGGATGGGCATATTTGCCAGTTGTTGCAATAGCCCCACACGATCGCGTAGGTTCTCGCCCATGCCAACAATACCGCCAGCACACACCTTCATACCCGCGTCACGTACGTTCGATAGGGTATCCAAGCGATCTTGATAGGTACGGGTGGTAATGATGCTGCCATAGTACTCTGGGGAGGTATCTAAATTGTGGTTGTAATAGTCCAAACCGGCATCTGCTAATGCCTGAGCTTGATCGCCATCCAACATACCAAGGGTCATGCAAGTTTCTAGACCCATGGCCTTTACTTCTCGCACCATTTCCAAAACATAAGGCATATCTTTGGCGCGCGGATTCTTCCAAGCAGCCCCCATACAGAAACGGCTTGCTCCTGCTTGCTTGGCCACCTCAGCTTCACAGATGACTTCTTTTACCTTCATGAGGCGTTCGGCTTCTAGGCCAGTGTCATTATGGGCGCTTTGCGGGCAGTATTTACAATCTTCCGGACAGGCACCGGTTTTGATGGACAACAGGGTACTGACCTGTACTTCATTGGCATCAAAGTTCTCACGGTGCACATTCTGCGCCCGGAACATGAGGTCATTGAAGGGTAAATCAAATAGGGCGGTTATTTCGTCCACATTCCAATCATGGCGCAATGCCTGATTTGAACTAGACTTAGATTGAGCAACCGGGGCTTGGGCGTTAGGCATGACGAACTCCACATTATCGTTGCCGCAATGATATAGCTCCCAACGTACTAGTCAACCAACAGCCAAACACAGGTTTACATGTGGTCACTATTTAATCAATTATGGCAACAATCGGCCACTATTTTCGCCCCACCCTGCCTTCTCTGTGGCGCTATGGACGCCAGTTTTGATAACTATTGTGCTGCCTGTTACGCTGATCTGCCACATCGGCACCCAGCCACCCAGCCCAGTTGTCAAATCTGCGCCGTACAACTTGGCCATGAGCGCGCCACACCCATTATCTGTGGTGACTGCCTACAACATCCGCCGGCCTATGATAAGGTGTGGGTTGCTTTGCATTACCTGCCGCCAATAACAGGCCTAATGCATGCTTTTAAAGATCAAGGTCAACAGGCCTGTGGCCGCCTGCTAAGCAACTGCCTGCTACGTTACCTACAACACCTTGATAATCCACCGCAAGCCCTCATCCCTATGCCATTACACCCTGTCAAGCAACGCCAACGGGGATTTAATCAAGCCCTGGTCATTGCCCAGCATCTAGGTCAAGCCATGCGTATCCCAGTGTTGCATAAGCACTGTATTAAAACCCTTAACACCCCCAGCCAACAAGGGCAAAAAAAGCACCAACGCATCCATAATCTAAGCCGGGCTTTCAACGTGCTTAGACCACTAACCGACTTCCAGCATATTGCTATTGTGGATGATGTAATGACCACCGGCAGCACGGCTAATGCTTTGGCAAACACCCTTAGGCAAGCTGCGTCAACAGATATTAGGATCAGTGTCTGGTGTGTAGCTAGGACATTGCCACCCCATAGCCAGTTGCATTTGGCTGACTATGAATGACACAGTCGTCAAGACTTGCGGTAATGTCAGTTTTCCTTGCGGGCTAGCACGCGGTCGCGCATAAGGCGCAGGCGCACTCCCCAACCAAGGAATGGCTGAGGTGGTAGGCGAGTAGGTTTAGGGCGGGCCTCAATCATGGCTATTGTATCGGTCATCTGGCCACTCATCATATGCGCCATCTGCTCGCCAAATAGGGTTGCTAGGCCTATGCCACCGCCATTGTAACAGCCCGCCGCATAAACATTGTCTTGCAGACGGGTAAATATTTGACCGTTGTTGCCACTAATGCAAGTAATACCCGACCAGAGGGAATCAAACAGGCTGCCATCGAAGCTAGGGAAGCGTCGCTGCAATCCACGGATGTGCATCGCCTGACGCCGCATCAACTGACGCCCGGCCATGTTCATTTTGGGCCACACTTCGACGGTATTGCGTACCATGATGCGCCGGTCGGCGGTCAAGCGCACTGTCGCCCCCATGGCTTGAGCAGACAGTACGCCCCAAGGTTTGGGACTACCAATGCTGGCAAATTCTTGATCGGTTAATGGCCGCGTCATGCTGGCCGTTAAGGTTAATGGAAAGGCGCGCTCACGTTCAATCTTACCAGCGGCCATAAAGCCATTCACGGCAATCAGCAACTGCCCAGCCTGCACCCGTCCCATGGTGGTAGATACCTGCACGCCAGTTGGCGCAGGCTGCCACTGCAACACGGGACTGTTTTCATATAACTCAACATTTTCTGGCAACAGATCAATATAGGCGCGGCCCAATTTGGCTGGTTGTAACATTACACCACCCTGGGTCCACAAGGCCGAGCAATAATAGTTGCTGCCCAAGCGATAATGCAGGGCATTATCGCTGACTATTTCATGGGCTAGATCCAGTTCGCCAAGCAATTTACTAAAGCGCTGCAACTTGGCCTCGTGGGCTGGCACGGCGGTAGCGTGGAACTTGCCGCAGGCATCCCAATCACAATCAATATTATGCTTGGTGACCAGGTCGGCAACACAATCTAGGCCCGCCTTATTCAGCGCATACTTGTCGCGATACTGCTGCAGCCCAGTGTCGGACATGTGGCCATCATTAAGGGTAGAATCCACTAGATAACCAGAGTTACGCGCACTGGCACCTTCTGCCGCTAGCTGTGCCTCTAGCACAATAACCTTTTTATTGGGATTTAAAGCCGCAAAGTGACGAGCAGCAGACAGCCCCGTATAGCCCGCGCCAATGATGACTAAATCAGCACTATGCTCAGCATGCAAGGCTGGATTCGGCTGGCGCGATGGCAAGCTAGTGAGCCAGCCACAGCCGTTGTCGTTCCGCGGCAGAGGTTTAAACATAGGCGTTAGCCTTTTTCCTCCAGTTGGCGCATGTATTCGGCGGGATCAATGGCAATACCTAAGGAACGCTTTTCGATATAAAAGCCTTTCTTGGTTTCCCGATAGCGGAAACAAACATAGCTACCCACACCCATTTCCAACTCTTTCTCTGGAGAAAAATAAGCATACTCCTGCTCTTCAATGGTGAGGGTGTGAATATAATATTCCGGCATACCCAGCCATTCGACGTGAGGTCCGTCGGTAGCAACGGCGCTAAGCGTGCCACGCCCTTGCAGGGCTTTGGCTTTTTGATAAGGTTTACGGGCCATATTAGTTCCTTGTTAGTTCGCTGAGCGTTAAAACGATTTGCGTGCACCAGCTTGAACCGCTATTGTAACGAGCAAATTGACGCCCGTCAGCTGTGAATTTTTATAGAAGGACATAATGTCTCATTCAGTACACACTTTAAGTCTGCAACCCATTGGTTTTATTCGCTCCGTGTTTAAGGAGAAGTTTGCCACGCCAAGGCAGCCAGGGTTGGTCACTGCGGCCAAGGCAGAGCTAGTGTTAGAGCCACCCTACAATCAAGCTGACGCCGTTGCAGGCTTAGACGAATTCTCTCACATCTGGCTAGTATTTGGTTTTCATCAAACAGCCCAGCTGGGCTGGAAACCCAAGGTACGCCCACCCCGTTTAGGCGGCAATAGCAAAATAGGTGTATTTGCCACCCGCTCTACCTTTAGACCCAATCCCTTAGGCTTGTCCCTCGTGAGCTTAGAAAAAGTCGTTACCGACAAGGGGGTTAGCTTACAGGTAAAAGGTGCCGACCTCATCGATGGCACCCCGGTGTACGACATCAAACCGTATTTACCTTGGGTAGAATCCGTGCCCGATGCAGCCAGTGGCTTTGCTGGTGGCGAGCAGGTATTGGATTTACCTATCGTCTTTGCGGAGCAAATTAATTACCCCTTAGATGGGCAGTTAAGGGAATTGATAGAGCAGGTGCTGCGCCACGACCCGCGCCCAGCCTACCAGCAAGACCCCGAACGAATTTACGGGTGCCATCTGCAGGATGTCAACGTACAATGGCGGGTAACCGATAGTGAAATTATTGTTACCAATATAAAGGCAACAGCATGACCCTCAATACCGAACAACTTATCGCCATGGATCAGGCCCATGTCTGGCATCCCTACGCCAGCATGGACAATCCGCCTCCAGCCTACCCGGTCGCTAGCGCCGAAGGTGTGCGCCTAACACTCACCGATGGCCGACAATTAATCGATGGCATGGCCTCCTGGTGGTGTGCCATTCATGGTTATAACCACCCGTATATCAATGAGGCCATGCAAGCGCAAATGAGCAACATGTCCCATGTTATGTTTGGTGGCATCACCCATGAACCTGCGGTAAAACTGGCCCAGCGTCTAGTGGCAATGACACCGGCAGGCTTAGACAAGGTATTTTTTAGCGACTCTGGCTCAGTGGCGGTGGAAGTGGCCATCAAGATGGCGCTGCAGTATTGGCATGCCTGTGGCAAACCTGAGAAAAACCGCCTCATTACAATTCGCAATGGCTATCATGGTGACACCTTTGGCGCCATGGCCGTGTGCGATCCCGTCAATGGCATGCATTCCCTATTCACCAGCGTATTAGCGCAACACTTTTTCTGCGCAGCACCGCCTCTGGGCGTTCATCGCCCCTGTGCAACTGAGGATTTGGCCGAGCTAAAATCTCAGCTACAAGCTAACCATGAACACATTGCCGCCCTTATCCTAGAGCCGATTGTGCAGGGCGCTGGCGGCATGCGCTTCTATAGCCCCGATTGGCTAGCAGGCGCAGCTGAATTATGTAAGCAATTTGATGTACTGCTTATTGCCGATGAAATTGCTACCGGTTTTGGCCGCAGCGGCACCTTATTTGCCTGCGATCGTGCTAAAGTTCAGCCGGATATCATGTGCTTGGGCAAAGCCATTACCGGTGGCACCATTAGTTTTGCTGCCACCCTTACTAGCGCCCACATTGCGACCAGCATTTCCCGCGGCGAAGCCAGCTGTTTTATGCACGGCCCCACGTTTATGGGCAACCCCATGGCCTGCGCCATTGCCAATGCCAGCCTTGATCTGCTGGAGCAAAGCGATTGGCAATCCCAGGTGGCCAATCTAGAAAAGGGTCTAGAGCAGCTGCTGGCACCAGCCCGTGAATTTAGCTTTGTGGAAGATGTGCGTGTACTCGGCGCCATTGGCGTGGTACAGGTGACCGAAGCCGTTGACTTGGGCCGTATCCAAGCCATGCTGGTGGAAGAAGGTGTATGGGTACGCCCCTTTGGCAAGCTGGTGTACGTCATGCCCCCTTATGTCATGAATGACGAAGACTTGGCCCAATTGTGTGGTGGCATGTTACGTGCCTTACAAGGTTATTTTGCTTAGGAACAGAGCATGAGTAGAGCACCGGAAGCAAAAGACTTTAACCCCATCTTTACTTGCCAGCTGCAAGTCAGGGTGGCGGATTTAAACTATGGCAACCATGTGGGCAATGACCGCATGTTGGGTCTCATGCACGAAGCCCGGGTGCAGTGGTTACACAGTCATGGACTCAGTGAAATTGATGTCGGTGGTTGCGGTACCATCATGGCAGGCGCTGCAGTGGACTACCGTTCCCAAGCTATGCTCATGCAGCAACTCACTATTGAGGTGGGCGTAGGGGATGTTAGCAACAGTCGTTTCACCCTACTGTACCGTATTAGCGATAGCGGCTCTGGCCAGATCGTCGCTAGTGGCGCCACTGACATGAGCTGCTTTGACTACCAGCGCCAACGACCTGTGCGTATTCCTGAAAACCTGAAGGTCATTTTGCAGGCTTAAGGTAACTCGTTTATTTTGGCAGTTTGGGATGCTTGGGCAAATCATCTGCTAGATGCACCCAGCTTAGTTTTTCTTCCGTAAACAGATGCGCACTTGGCTGGAATTGCTCTGGGTTTTCGAGGGCATTTAGGTAGTAGTGAATGTTCTTTTCGTCACCCTTGGCATCATAGGCCATAGGCGTACCACAGTGGCGGCAGAACCAGCGTTTCACCCCTTCTGAGGATTTGTAGGCCCGCAGGTACCAGCCCTTCATTTCGGTGTTTTCTCTGGGCACGCCAATGAAAGTTGTGTAAGGGGCGGAGCAATTACGCCGACAGGATTCACAGTGGCAATTAATTACCCAGGTAGGCTCGCCAGTGAAGGTAAAGGTGGTCTGGCCACACAAGCAGTGACCTTTAGTTGTTGCAGACATAGTTTCTAATCAAAATAAGCGTAACAATAACTCACTGCCTTGAGCCCTAATTGCTCTGCAGCGCAGCTTTGGCATACATCGGTACCGGACAAGCCTCGGTATTTGTGACACTGAAGGCACTTACCCTTGTGATGGAAGTTCCATTCCAAAGCGGGGAATTCCTGCCAGCTTTTACCAAAATCTAAAATGGTTTTGCCCTTTAAACGATCACCGGCACGGTACTGGCCAGCAACCACCTTAAGACGATTCTCTACGGCCCGTTGACGGCGCTGCTCTTCGCGCTGATTTTCTGTGGGGCCACCATGGGCCGCCAGAACGGCCATGGTTTTATCAAAATCTGATTGCTGCTGTTGGTACTTTTTTAAGGCCAAATCGATTTGTGGAGCACGGCCTAGAGGTAACACATAGGCCAATAATTCAGGATCCCAATGACCGCCTACGGTATGCAAAACTTCAGCTAAATCGGTAGCAAAGGCACCATATAAACGCATTTCTGTAGGTGTGCTAATCAGCTCATAACCCCAGGGCAAATGTTGCCAACTATAGGGTTTATCGTAGCCTGGGGCTGCTAGAGAATCGTCAAAAAAATCGCTCATATTTGCTCCTCATCAGGCCTGCCATGACATTACTCCATGTCTTCGTAGTCGTCGTAGGGACTATGCACCAGATCTTCAAAACGGCTGTACTTACCAATAAAGGCCACGCGCACAGTGCCAATGGGGCCATTACGCTGTTTGCCGATAATAATTTCGGCCTTGCCCTTGTCTGGGCTATCTTCGTTGTAAACCTCGTCACGGTAGATGAACATAATCACGTCGGCGTCCTGCTCGATGGCTCCCGATTCACGCAAATCAGAATTCACTGGACGCTTATTGGGTCGCTGTTCCAAACTACGGTTAAGCTGCGACAGGGCAACTACTGGGCAATTGAGCTCTTTCGCTAAGGCTTTCAAGGAACGTGAAATTTCTGAAATTTCTGCCGTACGCCCTTCCGTAAAACCCTTAATCTGCATTAACTGCAGGTAATCTATCATGATCAAGCCCACGCTACCGTGTTCTCTGGCAATGCGACGGGCTCGGGTGCGCATTTCTGTGGGGCTAAGGCCTGCCGTATCATCAATATATAAAGGCTTGTCTTTTAATAAGCTCACTGCACCTGTTAACTTTGGCCAGTCGTCCTGTTCCAGTTTACCGGTGCGCACACGGGTTTGATCGATGCGTCCAAGGGAAGCCAACATACGCATCATCAGCTGTTCAGCAGGCATTTCCAAGCTAAACACCAGTACCGGAGCATCACCAATAACCGCGGCATTTTCCACAATATTCATGGCAAAGGTGGTCTTACCCATAGAGGGACGACCCGCCACAATAATCAAGTCAGACTTCTGCAAACCAGCGGTGCGCGAATCCAGGTCGGTAAAGCCACTGGTCAGGCCAGTCAATTCAGCATCGGAATTAAATAATTCATCAATGCGCTCTACGGCCTTTTTCAGAATCGGATTAACAGACTGTGGACCACCTTCTTTGGGGCGCGCTTCGGCAATTTCAAATACCTTCCGCTCGGCTTCATCCAACACATCGGCTGATGATCGGCCAGCCGTATGAAAAGCCGAATCGGCAATATCATTCGCCACGCCTATTAGCTGTCGCAAAATAGCCCGCTCTCGAACAATGTTCGCATAAGAGGTGATATTAGAAGCACTGGGCGTGTTTTTCGCCAACTCACCCAAATACCCTAAGCCGCCGGCGGTTTCTAGCTCGTCAATACGGCTAAGTTCTTCGGCCAGGGTAATCACATCAATGGGGCGACCTTCAGCCACCAGTTTGGCCATGACACGAAAAATCAACTTATGATCATGACGGTAAAAATCAACCTCGGCCACCGCTTCTGCCACCCGATCCCAGGCGAGTTCGTCCAGCATCAAACCGCCCAATACGGACTGCTCGGCTTCGACGGAATGGGGCGGTACCTTTAAGGCTTCCATTTCCTGGTCATTGTTTATAGGCGTGACATTGGTGGTCATAGTGGTCTCGAAATACACATAGGGCGAGATTTAAATTAAGAGGCTAATAATAGCCTACTAAGGGGAAAAGTTACAGGCACAAAAAAGGGGTCAGACCGAAGGTCAGACCCCTTTTTACAAAGTAGAAGTGATTACTCAGCTTCAACCTGAACAGTTACTTCTACAGATACATCGCTGTGCAGCTGCATAGCGATTGCGTAAGAACCAACGTTGCGCAGAGCGCCTTCAGGCATCTTAACTTCAGCCTTGTCGACAGCGTGGCCAGCGGCAGTAACGGCATCAGCGATGTCCTTAGTACCGATAGAACCGAACAGCTTGCCTTCGTCGCCAGCGTTGGCAGCGATAGTCACAACTAGTTCGTTCATAGCTTCCGCGCGAGACTGGGCAGCAGCTAGCTTTTCAGCAGCAGCAGCTTCTAGTTCGGCGCGACGAGCTTCGAAAGATTCTTTGTTAGCCTTGTTGGCAGGTACAGCTTTGCCTTGCGGGATCAGGAAGTTACGACCGAAACCAGCCTTAACGTTTACCTGGTCACCTAGACCACCTAACTTACCTACTTTTTCCAGCAGAATTACTTGCATCTTGGTATCCTCCTAAATTACTTGTGGCCGTCAGTGTACGGCAACAGAGCAACGTAGCGGGCACGCTTGATAGCAGTAGCCAGCTGGCGCTGATAGCGAGCTTTGGTACCGGTAATACGGCTAGGAACAATCTTGCCAGTTTCGGTAACGTAGCCCTTCAGGGTTTCAATATCTTTGTAGTCGATTTCGGATACGCCTTCGGCGGTGAAACGACAGTACTTACGACGACGGAAAAAACGTGCCATGGTGAATATCTCCTCTATTACTCAGCCGCAGCTTCTTCAGCTTTGGCTTCTTCTGCTGGAGCTTCGGCCTTAGGGGCGTCAGCTTTTGGTGCGCGTTCTTGACGACGACGGTCTTCACGGCTTTCAGCAGCTTTGATTGGAGAATCACCAGTAACAGCAGCTTTCATACGTACAACCATGTTACGGATAACCGCATCGTTGTAACGGAAGTTGCTTTCTAGTTCTTCCAGGGCTTCGCCAGTACACTCAACGTTCATCAGAACATAGTGAGCTTTGTGGATCTTGTTAATTGGGTAAGCCAGGTGACGACGACCCCAATCTTCCAAACGATGAATCTGACCACCGTCTGCTTCGATAGCAGACTTGTAGCGCTCGATCATGGCAGGAACTTGTTCGCTCTGGTCAGGATGTACCAGAAATACGATTTCGTAGTGACGCATTGTGCGCTCCTTATGGGTTAATAGCCTTCAGTATCCGCGACCTTAATAGCCGTTAGGATCCAAAAGCAAGGAGTAATAAATCTCACATATAAAAATGTGAGGGGCAAATTATACGGGATAGCAACCAAACTAGCAAATAACCTGTCACTGCCAACTGTCGTGCCACCGTAGGTCATACCATGTATAATGCCCTGCTAATTTACCAATTAATAACGGGACATTGACAGCATGTGGCAAATTTATCTTTCCGGTGAAATTCATACCGATTGGCGCGACCAGATTATTCAAGCCTGCGAACAGCTTGAACTACCCGTTGCATTTAGTTCTGCCAATACCGATCACGATGCCAGTGATGCCGCCGGCGACCATTTAAGCGAAACCCACAGTCAATACTGGCGCGACCATCAATCTGCCAAGGTGAACGCCATGCGCATTCAGACACTAATTGGCCAGGCTGATTTAGCGGTGATTCGCTTTGGCGACAAATACAAACAATGGAATGCCGCCTTTGATGCAGGCTATTGCGCCGCCCTGGGCGTGCCCTACATCACCCTCCACGCTGAAGACATTGTGCACCCACTTAAAGAAGTCGACGCCTCGGCTATGGCCTGGGCCACCAGTGTTGCACAGGTAGTAGAAACCATTCGCAAAGTTTGTCGAGCATAGGGCCATGATGCGCCGCGACACCGCCCATCTTGGCGAAAAGCCCATTATTGGCTTGTTCTTTGGCATTGCCCTACCTATTGCTGTGGGCATGATGGTTCATGGCCTCTACAATGTCGTGGATGCCATCTTTGTTACCCGGGCGCTAGGTGCTGATGCCATGGGCGGCATTTCCATCGTCTTCCCTATCCAAATGTTTGTGTTTGCCCTGGCCACCCTTATTGGTAGTGGCATGGCCTCTATTGTGGCCCGCCAGCTCGGTGCCAAAGACACAGAAGGCGCCCAGGCAACCATCGACATGGCCATGCGCCTAGCCATTGGTTTTGCTATCGTGCTGACTCTGGGCATCTACATCAACATGCAGGAAATCCTAGTATTTATGGGTGTTTCCACAGCTCTCATGCCCTATGCTGTGGACTACCTTTTACCCATCGTCCTGTTTGCTGTACCCATTACTATGATCAATCAGGTTCCGGGAGATGCTTTACGGGCCGAAGGCAAGGCCATGTTTATGATGGCCACCATGACCTTGTCGGCGGTATTAAATATCATCTTGGACGCAGTATTCATCTTTGGCTTAGATTCTGGTGTTGAAGGCGTCGCCTATGCCACAGTGATATCACAAGCCGTGGCTCTGATAATTAATTTTTGGTTCTTCTTGGCACGCAAAACCCAACTAAGCATTCGGCCTTTTGCTTATCAGAGTGACAACAAGGTATTGAACGAGATTATTCTACTAGGCATTCCCATTCTTATTGCCCATGCAGGGGTATCCATATTTATTGCCTTTACCAACTATTCGTTAGCTCAATTACCGGATATCAATAACGACCTCTATATCAGTGCTTACGGCCTAATTGGCCGTCTGGTCATGTTTGCTATCCTGCCGCTTATTGCCATGACTATTGCCTTCCAAACCTTGGCTGGCTTTAACTATGGTGCCAAACTCTATGGACGAGTACGCACCACCATCAAGGTAGGCCTCATTGCTGGACTAAGCTATGGGCTGTTAATGAGCGCTATTATGATTCTGGCACCTTACCCAATCATTGGCATGTTTACCCAGGAAGAAACCCTTATTCATGTCACTGCAGGTATTGGTATGTGGGTATTTATGGCCTTCCCCCTCGCCAACGCTCATGGCTTGGGCAGCGCCCTATTCCAAGCCTTAGGTAAGGCTCGCGAAGCCCTGTTTTTGTCCTCCTTACGCATTTATTTCTTGCTCCTACCGGGCTTATTAATCTTGCCCATATTCTATGGGCTCGAGGGCTTATGGCTGGCTTTCCCCGTTGCTGACACCATCGCTTTTTTAATAGTTATGATACTCTTAGTCAAAGAGCGTGGCCGCCTTGCCATGCTCGAGCAGGCCGAACAGGCTAAACAAGGGACATAAGCCATGCTGCTAATACTCTGGTTATTGGGTTTATTGATTGTTGCTTTAACCGTACGACAGCTACTCAAACGGGCGCCAAAAAATGGCAAACCCTTCCTCTTACGGGTGGTGGTAGTACTGGTATTACTAATTGCCGCCGCCATGGCCATGCGTGGCTTGTGGCCCGTCGCCATGAGCCTGTTAGGCGGACTTATGGTATATGGCCGCCCAGTGCTACAAGCCTTTGGCCTATGGAGACAATGGCAGTCTTTGCAACAAAAGGGCCAGCAGCAGGCCGACCCATCGCCAAACAATGGTGATATGAATATCGAGCTTGCTTGCCAAATCCTCGAACTAGAGGCCAACCCTAGCAAAGAACAAATCTTAGCTGCTCACAAACGCATGATGGCAAAAAATCACCCCGATAAAGGTGGCAGCACCTATTTGGCTAGCCAAATTAATCAGGCCAAAGACATCTTATTAGCCCGCGTAGAAGAATAAGAAGAATAAATTAAAACCATTAAAAAAGGGACCTAACGGGTCCCTTTTCTATTCCTACTAACAACTATTATTCTGCATCCAATGTCTTCTTGTAGCCAACCGGTACGTCGTAGCGATCATTCGAATCCAGCACCCGCCAGAGACTTGCTTCACTGAACGGCTTGGTCAAATAGCCATTAAAGCCACTGTCTTGCCATACCTCACGATTACCATCAGGATCCTTGGCAGTGACGGCTATAATACGCGTGGGTATGTCGTCTGGTTTTTCTAGAGCGCGAATAATTTGGGTGGCCACATTACCATTTAACTCTGGCATCATGATATCCATGAGAATCAGGTCGTAATGTTTTTGCTCGAAACAATCCAAAGCTTCCGAGCCACTTTCAGCGGTGTCCACGTGGTAATCGCGCAATTCCAACATGGCCGTCAAAATTTCCAGATTGTAGCGATCGTCATCAACAACCAGCACTTGTTTTGCTTCGCTCATGGGAGCTGCTTTCCTTTATAGGGATAATAATAATTATAGTAATTTAGTTAACCAGCAAGCCTCAGCCTAGAATGGTCGACTGAGGATTATACAAATAATCTGGTAATTTGCCAAAATTTCCATTTAAGCAATAAGTCTACTGCGCGCGCTGACGCACTGCCTCGAATAGACACACCCCCGTTGCCACAGACACATTCAGGCTACTCACCTCACCTGCCATTGGAATTTTCACTAGTTGATCACACACCTCTTTGGTTAGGCGCCGCATACCATCACCTTCAGCACCCATAACCAAAGCCATAGGGCCAGTGAGATTGGCCTGATAAACCAACTGCTGTGTTTCCCCCGCGGTGCCGGTCACCCAGACACCCTGCTCTTGCAGATTTTTGAGGCACCGGGCCAGATTGGTTACCTGTACAAAGGGCACGCTTTCTGCCGCGCCACAGGCCACTTTGGAAACGGTACTGGTTAAACTAGCTGACTTATCCTTAGGGGCAATCACCGCATGCACACCGGCGGCATCGGCCGTCCTTAAACAGGCACCCAAGTTATGAGGATCAGTAATACCATCCAAGACCAGCAGCAAAGCCGGCTCTTGCAGTCCGTCCATAATCTGTTGTAAATCAGCTTCGCTTTTAACCGCACTTGGCGTACAGGCAGCAACCACACCCTGATGGCGGCCTTTTACCCGTTGATCCAACTCTTTGCGTGGCACCACATGGGTAGCGATCTGTTCACTGGCGGCTAGTTTCTGCAGCTTTTGCAAACGCTGATCTTCTCGACCCTGTTGCAGCCAAATTTCCTGCACCTGTTCAGGGTGGCGCTGTAATTTAGTCTGCACCGCGTGCAGGCCAAAAACAAAATCCACATGCTTCATATCACTACCTCAGCGCTTATTGCGCCGTTTGCCTTTGAAGCCTTTTTTAGCTTTGCTACTAACACCGGCATCTAGCAATTCAAAATCAATTTTCTTCTCATCAAGATCGACACGCATGACCTTTACTTGCAAGGCATCACCTAAGCGGAAACTGCGTCGGGTGCGCTCTCCTTGCAAGCGATATTTGGCCTGATCAAAGTGATAATAATCACCCGGAAGAGAGCTAATATGCACTAGACCTTCAACAAACACATCATCTAGTTCAACAAAAATACCAAAGCTGGTTACCGCATTAATGGTGCCCCAAAAATGATCACCAATATGACCTTGCATAAATTCGCACTTTAGCCAGCCAATGACTTCCCACACAGCCTCGTCAGCCCGTCGCTCCGCCATGGAGCAATGCTCACCCAAGACAGCCACCTGCTCAGCAGAATACGGGTACCAAGGCTGCTGCGGTCTGGTATTGGTAGTACTTGTGCGTTTGACATAGCGGCTTGCTTGATGGCTTTGCACCACGCTGCGGATGGCGCGATGCACCAGCAAGTCAGGGTAGCGACGAATAGGCGAGGTAAAATGAGCATAGGCCTCATACCCCAAACCAAAGTGACCTTCATTTTCCGGTGTGTAGACTGCCTGACTCAAGGAGCGCAGCAACATGGTTTGCACCAATCCAGCTTCCGGGCGGTCTTTCACCTGCTCCAACAGAGCTTGATAGTCTTCTGGGCGCGGGTCAGGACCACCGGGCATACGCAGCCCTAGCTCAGCTAAATAGCTACGCAAGTTCTCCAATTTGGTTGTTTTGGGCCCCTTGTGCACACGATAGAGACTGGTCAAATCATGCTTTGCCAAAAACTTAGCGGTACTCACGTTAGCCAAGAGCATGCACTCTTCAATCAGCTTGTGAGCATCATTACGCACCACTGGCACTATTTCATCGATCTTGCGCTCTTCGCCAAACACAATGCGCGTTTCTTGCGTTTCAAAATCAATGGCGCCCCGATCACTGCGGGCCTTACGCAAAGACTTATATAAACGATGTAGATCATCAATAGGCAATTCTATGTCTTTATGCTGCTGCCGCAATTCATGACTTTGTGGATCACGCGGATCCAGCATGGCGCCAACCTGCGTATAGGTCATACGCGCATGAGAATGAATCACACCCTCATAGAACTTATAGCCAGATAACTTGCCCTTGGCGCTGACAGTCATTTCACAGACCATTACCAAACGGTCTACATGAGGATTTAAGGAACACAAACCATTGGAAATGGCCTCGGGCAACATAGGAATGACCCGCTCGGGAAAATACACCGAGGTAGCACGACGATGGGCTTCTTCATCCAATGCACTGCCGCCACGCACGTAATGACTCACATCAGCAATGGCCACGTACAAACGCCATCCACCCAAGCGCTTTTTGCGGCAATAAACGGCATCATCGAAGTCACGCGCATCTTCACCGTCAATGGTGATAAAAGGCAGGCTACGTAAATCCACACGATCACGTTTATCTGCTTCGGCCACCTGTGGATCCAGAGCCTCTGCTTCTGCCATGACTGCTGGCGAGAACTCGTGGGGAATACTATGGTTGCGAATCGCTACGTCTATTTCCATCCCAGGTGCCATATGCTCGCCTAGAATTTCATGCACCTGACCTATTGGCTGACTGCGTTTGGTTGGCTGTTGGGTGATGTCCACTACCACATACTGACCGGCCTTGGCCTGCAATACCGAATCGGCCGCAATCAATACATCCTGATTGATACGCTGGTTATCCGGCCGCACAAAGCAAACCCCGGATTCATTATAAAAGCGCCCCACTACCTGGGTGGTGTTGCGCTCGGTGACTTCCACAATGGCCGCTTCTGGGCGGCCTTTGCGGTCCACGCCAATCAAACGCACCAAGGCCTTGTCACCATCGAGCACACTGCGCATCTGACGATGGTGTAAATACAGGTCTTCGCTACCATCATCGGGCTTGATAAAGCCAAAACCATCACGGTGACCAATAACACGACCCAATATGAGGTCCATCTTACTAACGGCACCATAAGCACCCTTGCGGTCGCTAATCAGCTGTCCATCGCGCTCCATTGCCCGTAGTCGGCGACGCAATCCTTCCACTTCGTCCAAATCAAACAAGGCCAGTTCAAAGCACAACTGCTTAAAGGTTGCCGGCCCACTACGATCACGCAGATGCTGCATGATAAATTCACGACTAGGTATGGGTTTGTCGTATTTATTTGCCTCACGCTGGGCGTGAGGATCATTTTCAAATGCCATTGGTGGCTCCAAAACTATTTTCCACTGCTATTATACGCTGTTCTTAGGACAGATAGACGGCAAGCAACACAAAAAGGCTGATTTTATCTGGCTTAAGGAAGGTCTGCATAAAGGTTGCTGATATAATCAAAAAGATGTCGGATTTAATCATGTCGAACACAAGCAAAAATCGCTACTCTAAGCTTCATCTAATTTGATTTCCTAGTAATGAACAAACAGTAGCTGAAAACACCAGCGGAGCAGCCCATGAGCCAGGACCTAGTAAAAATAACCCGTCATGCAGAAGGCATTTTTGAAGTTGAACTGGATCGTCCCAAAGCCAACGCCATTGACTTGGCCACTAGCCGCTTAATGGGCGAAGCTTTTAAAGAATTCCGTGATGATCCAGCCATGCGCGTTGCCATCATCAAAACTGCAGGCGATCGCTTTTTCTGCGCTGGCTGGGATCTCAAAGCGGCGGCCGGTGGTGATGCCGTGGATGGCGACTACGGCGTGGGTGGCTTCGGTGGCATTCAGGAACTGCGCGACCTTAACAAACCTGTCATCGCCCAAGTAAGTGGTATGGCCTGCGGCGGCGGTTTCGAACTCGCCCTGTCGGCTGATCTAATCTACTGCACCGACGAGTCATCTTTTGCCCTACCAGAAATCAACTCTGGCACCATCGCCGATGCCGCTACCCTTAAACTGCCAAAACGCATCCCCTACCATGTGGCCATGGAACTGCTCTTTACCGGCCGCTGGATGGATGCCGAAGAAGCCAAACGCTGGGGACTGGTTAACGAAGTGGTAGCAACCGCAGACTTACCTGAGCATGTAATGAACGTGGCCCGCAAGCTAGCTAGCGGCCCACCTCTGGTATTTGCTTCCATCAAAGAGGTGGCACGCGAAGCGGAAAACATGAAATTTCAGGATGCCCTGAACAAGATCAGCCTGAAGCAATTTGCTACCGTGGACCTGCTCTACAACAGTGAAGATAATCTAGAAGGCGCCAAGGCATTTGCCGAAAAACGCGACCCAGTTTGGTTGGGCAAATAACGCTCGGAAAAGCAGCATTTCTGCTGCTTTTTAGTTATTTGCGACCGAGCCTCCGGCGAGGGCCGGGGTGACCTGCAATGCTGTACGGACCTTTTAGGCAGCTTGTTGGCCTGAAGGCCAACCTACAGGCGTTGCTAGCCCAGCAGTCGCCGAATATAGGGCAACAAATCCGATGCCAGCATGCCCCTTTGGCCATCTTTCGCTGCCAAGTCAGCGGCTTTAGAATGCAGCCATGCACCTAGTTTGGCTGCCTCAAGCACATCCAGACCTTGCGCCAACATAGCGCCACAGACGCCGGCAAGCACATCGCCCATGCCGCCACTGGCCATGCCCGCATTACCTACATCCAAGACGTGCACATGACCATCAGGGCCACAAATTACACTGCCAGCACCCTTAAGTATGATGACACCACCATAGGCCTGCTGCAGCTTGCGCACCGCAGCGAATCGGTCTACCTCAATCTGCGCCGCAGCAACACCCAGCAAACGACCTGCCTCCCCTGGATGAGGGGTCAGTATCCAGTTGTCGCGTTGCAGTGGCTTAGCAGCCAGTAGATTTAAACCATCGGCATCCACCACCATAGGCTTGTGCATAGTCAAACAATGCTGCCAAGCAGATTGACCAAATTCAGCTTGCCCCAAACCTGGGCCAACAACCAACACATCTGCCTGCTGCCAGTTATCGCGCACTAGCATCAGCTCCGGCTGAGCCATGGTCACGTAGGGCCCCTGCTCAGGCTGAGTATAGACAGAGATAAGGCCAGCACCTGCCCGGGCTGCGCCTTGACCAGCTAACACCGCAGCCCCAAAGATCCCCGTATCACCGCCAACAACGAACACATGGCCATGCTGGGTTTTATAACTGGCTGCCGTGCGTGTAGGCAACAGCGCAGGCGCCTGTTCTGAGGTTAACAGCCCAGCCTCAGGGGCAACTTGTGAGTAGACACTTTTGCGCACACCTAAATCAGCAAAGCGAATACTGCCACAGTGGTTGCGGGCCTGGCCGGTATACATGCCCTGTTTACGGCCAATGAAGGTCGCCGTCACCTGTGCCTGTACCGCCGTGCCAAGTACACGCCCTGTATCAGCACACAAGCCTGATGGGATATCGATTGCCAATACTGGTGTAGCAGACTGATTGATCTGCTCGATCCAATCAGCGTAGACACCTCTCACACCTCCTGACAAGCCAGTACCAAGCAAGGCATCGACGACTATATCAACCTTAGCTGAAGGCAACTCCGCTACGCCTATCTGCACATCAACCTGACAGTTTTCATAGGCCTGCCACGCATCACCAACCAACTCTTCTGGATCACACACTGATACCAGCGTCACCATCATACCAGCCTGGCGCGCTAGCTCAGCCACTTGGTACCCATCGCCACCATTATTACCC
>JAERSU010000131.1 GCA_016845445.1 Oceanospirillaceae bacterium
GGTCAGACCCCATGGGGTCTGACCCTAATGGGACAAACTACTGATTAATCACAACCATTTTCATCGCAGTATTCAGACACTTCAGCAGCAGTAACTGCCGTCATGTTGAACATGCCGCGGGCACTAACGGATGGAATTACAATGTGTGCGGGTTTGGCTAAACCATGCACAAAAGGACCAATCAACAAGGAATCCGTTAAGGAACGAATCAGGCCCAAGGTAATATTGGCGGTATCCAGATTGGGCATAATCAACAGATTCGGCTGACCTGTTAGATTGGAATCCTGCAAAATGCTCTGCCGCAGGCTTTCATTCATGGCCGTAAAGGCATGCATTTCACCCTCAATCTCCTCGTCCGGGTAACGGGCTCGCAGAATTTCGGATGCATCGCGCATCTTATGTGCTTGCGGCACACTAGAAGTACCAAAGTTAGAGTGACTCAACAGTGCCACCTTAGGCTTGATACCAAACTGACGTACAAAGTCCATGCTGGTTTCCGTGGTAGCCACGATTTCTTCCGTAGAAGGATCGACGGTCAAGAAGGCGTCCGCCAAGAACAGTGGACCTGTTGGCAGCAGGAGCACACAAACAGATGACACATGAGTATCAGCTTGTTCAGGGCCTAAAACCTGTTGCAAAATCTTAAAGTGCTTATCAAAGCGACCCACTTTACCACACACCATACCATGGGCTTCGCCCATATCCACCATCACGGCAGCCAAGGCCGATGGGTTATTACGCATGGCGGTTTGCGCGGTTTCAACAGAAGTACCCTTGCGGCCCACTTTGGCGTGGTAGTGTTGCCAATAACGGTCATGCTGGTCACTCATGGCTGGGTCAAAAACTTCCACATCTGTACCCAAACGATAACGTAGACTCAAGCGATCCATGGCTTCTTGCATGACGCTTTCACGGCCAATGACAATTGGCTTGGCTACACCTTCGTCAACAATAGCCTGCATAGCCATCAGCACGTCTTCGTTCTCACCTTCAGCAAAGACGATCTTACGTTGCTTGCCAGTCTTGGCTTTTTCAATCATGGGCTGCATAAACAGGCCAGATTGGTATATGAAGCCATTTAACTTCTTGCGATAGGCTTGCAAGTCTTCAATTGGGCGCGTAGCCACACCACTTTCCATGGCAGCTTTAACCACAGCTACCGGCACTTCTTCAATCAAACGTGGATCAAAAGGCTTAGGAATCAGGTATTCAGGCCCGAAGCGGAATTCTTCCCCTTTATAAGCCTGCGCAACCACATCGGTGGCTTCTTTGCAGGCCAGATCAGCAATAGCCTTCACACAAGCCTGCTTCATCTCTTCGTTAATGGTAGTGGCACCACAATCCAAAGCACCACGGAAGATGAATGGGAAACACAGGACATTATTCACCTGATTAGGATAATCAGATCGTCCAGTGGCCATAATGGCATCAGGGCGCACTGCCAAAGCTTCTTCTGGCATAATTTCCGGTGTTGGGTTGGACATCGCTAAAATTAGCGGGTCCTTAGCCATGGTTTTAACCATATCTTGGGACAAGACGCCCGGCCCAGATAGGCCCATAAACAAATCCGCATCCACCATGGCATCCGCCAGAGTACGAGCGTCAGTTTCCAGGGCGTAGGCTTCTTTCCATGGGTTCATACCTGCTTCACGGCCCTGATAAATTACCCCACGGCTATCCACCATGGTGACGTTGCCACGCGGTAGGCCCATGCTTACCAGCAAATCCAAACAGGCAATACTGGCAGCCCCTGCCCCAGAAGCCACTACCTTAATGTCTGCGATCTTCTTATCGACGACGCGTAGACCGTTATACACGGCTGCTGCAGCAACAATGGCCGTACCATGTTGGTCGTCGTGGAATACTGGAATATTCATACGCTCACGACAACGCTGTTCGACCATAAAGCACTCAGGCGCTTTGATGTCTTCTAGGTTGATGCCACCAAAGGTCGGTTCTAATGAACAAACGATATCCACTAGCTTATCAACGTCCTTTTCGTCTACTTCAATATCAAACACATCGATATTGGCAAACTTCTTAAACAGTACGGCTTTACCTTCCATTACCGGCTTGGAGGCCAATGGACCTACGTCTCCTCAACCCAGCACCGCGGTACCGTTAGAAATAACCCCCACTAGGTTACCGCGGGATGTCACTGCCGCCGCTTGGGTTGCGTCTTCGACAATGGCTTCACAGGCATAGGCTACACCTGGGGAATAAGCGCGGGAAAGGTCACGTTTGTTGGCTAGGGGTTTAGTAGGTTGAATTGCCAACTTACCGGGAGTTGGCTCCATATGATAGCGCAAAGCACTATCTTTGATGGATTCAGACATGAATCAGCGTTCCTGTTATTGAATTGTGTTGTGGTGTTTTGCCAGCAAAACAAATGCGACCAGCACATTTCCATATACGACAAAAGTCGGAGAATTATACTCGCAAAAACTGGGAATAAGAAGCTATCAAATGCAACAATTGTAGAGATTTTGCTGCTAATTTCGGGGAAATGACTAGGAATTAGTGCACATGTTAAACAAATCGGTATTAATCAGCAACACACCTAATTACTATTATTCATTATTATCATTTTTATCAATATAGGAAAAATTCCTATATGCAAAAATTAAAACAGGTGCTAATCTTTTTACACATAACAAAGTGTAGTTTGTAGTCACACTTACGCAAATGGAGTCATTGGTTACTTATTGTATCAATGACGCACATGGACGAAAGCATGACTAGATTAGAAAAGCACAAGACTACCAAATCTCACAAAACATACTTTATAAAAGACTGGCTGTTGCTCCACCAAATCACTGGCGCACAACTGAAACATTTGCTGTGCTTTACTCACCATTACCCTTCAATACCTAATGCAGTAGAAGACCGAGTTAACGAGACTGCGCAACATATTTGGAACCTTGTAACGGAAGCTCTAACAGATTTTTGGCCTGAACATGATTTACAGATTAACAAGGCTTTTAACTGTACAGAAACCAAGTTTAGCAGCGATACCAGCACACCTTTCAACTTAGACAATGGTATCGATCAGTCACCCAGCATCGAAATTAACTACCAGCATTCCCCTGTTGATGCACTGCATATAGCCCATGAATTCGGCCATGCTCTACAAATAATATGCTGCCGATCGGCTTTTATTTCTCCAATTCAAAGAGAATTAGCCGCCCTTTTGATTGAAAAAGTATTCCTAAAATATGTTCAAGACAAAGATAACAATCTAGCCAATCTGCTACTGCCAATATGGCATAGCAATCGTTGTACCTACCTTGGGACAGACCTCAATGCAGTTAAACATGCTATGGAAAACCCACAATCAACTTATAACTACCGTTGGAATTACCCCATCGCTCACATATTGTTGGAAACCCTATTCCACAACAGTTCTAAGTTGGAGCTGTGGTCGATGGTTGAAGGTTCCACCAGTCTAGAAGAACTACTTAGTAAATGTACTAGTGACTTTAAACTAAAACTAAACAACTATCTGCCACCTTATATGCATTCAGATGCTGAACCCAAATTAATAGATGCCTATCGTGCACTTGGCATGGCCGCCTTGTTGGATGTGGAGACATGGCAGGGGCTAGCCGAAAACAAAATCGATGCATTCTACAAGCAAGCGCTACATCATCTCCAAAACAATTCCCTACTTGTTGTTACCAACGCACAACATCAGGCAAGTGGTTATGCTACCTGGAAACAAGACACACATGGAAAAATTATAATTACGCATCAAACTGCACCATTTGGCGATCACCTACTTTTGCTGAAGAAACTACAAAGGCATTTACCAAACATTCTACAAGCTAATGCTTACCATCCATCCAGTTCCAACAAGGAGCAAATAGCATGGCATCGTTAATACTAGATGATTACACCCAAGCAGGTTATGCCTTGGAATTACTGGCCCAATCGGAATATCACAAGCAGTACCCAATGGGCCACTACCTGCGTACAGAAGTCTTACCTGCCATATGGAACGGCCAAACACGTTTTTATAT
>JAERSU010000132.1 GCA_016845445.1 Oceanospirillaceae bacterium
GTATTGAAATCTGGGCCTGACTCCCCCACCACCCTAAACTTGTTACCAGACATCCATTGTGTGTTGTTGCATAAAGATCAGATTATTGGCGCTTATGAAGACGCCTGGGATCTGGTACGCCAGGAGAAATTACCGAGAACCGTGAATTTCATCACTGGCCCGTCTCGCAGTGCCGATATCGAGCAAAAACTGCAAATGGGGGCCCATGGCTCAAAAAGATTGACCATCTTGTTGTTATAACTGCAGGCTAAAAAATGCTCATTTGGCGATTCATTATGTTGTCATAACTATCGCCTAGCAGGTTCAGTATGCCATCCACCACCGGCATCATTTGTCGTTCCAGATAATGCTCGTAATCTAGGGGCTGATCATTCAAATCCAGCGCCCTGGGCCCGGCCAGTGTGATGACATACTCAATCCAACCACCTTGGCCGTAACGTGCATCCTGCCCCTCCTGTTGCAACAGGGCATCGGCGTGCCTGGCCGCCTGCACATGGGGCGGAACGTTCTTTTGATACTCGGCTAAGGGCCGTCGAATACGCTTCCGGTAAACCAGCAGATCATCTATTTCACCGTCTTGCAGTTTAGTGACCCAGCTCTTGATCAGATCAACGTAGGGGCTATCGGCAAACACCTGCTCATAGAGTTGTTCTTGCAGCTGCCTGGCCATAAGAGTCCAGTCAGTGCGCACGTTTTCTAAACCTTTAAACAGTAATTTCTCACTGCCATCAGGATTAACTACCACGCCGGCATAACGCTTTTTACTACCCACATCCATGCCTCGCACAGTGGGCATTACAAAGCGCCTAAACAGGGTTTCGAATTCAATTTCCAGATAACTAGTTAGTTGGTATTCCTGCTGCAGATGGGTCGACCACCAGGTGTTTAACATGGCTGCCATTTCAGCGCCCTTGTCACGTGCAGCCTGATTACTCAATGGCTCACCTCCTAGCCAAACAAACACCGAATCCGTATCACCATAAATGACTTTAAAGCCTTGTGCTTCAATCAGGGCTTTGGTTTGCTTAAGAATGGCATGACCACGCTGAGTGATGGATGACGCCAGACGCTGATCATAAAAGCGACACTGATTGGAGCCTAGAACCCCATAACAGGAGTTCATCACAATTTTAATAGAAGTGGATAAGGGGGTATTGCTATCTGCTTTGGCAGCATCTCTGGCCTGCCACAGGCGCGCTATAATATCGGGCAGAATAGCATCGGTACGGCTAAATTGGGCACCCTTATAGCCAGGGATAGCATACTCCTGTTGAGCTCCCGTTATCAAGCCTAGAGGATCAATCAAAAAGCTACGAATAATGCTAGGGTACAGACTTTTAAAATCCAAGATTAGCACATTGCTATATAGGCCGGGCAACGAATCCATTACAAAACCACCCGGACTTTCACCCGCCAAGCCAGAAGCAAAGGCCGGAGCCACCCACCCCGCGCGGTGCAAACGCGGCAAATAGAGGTGATCAAAGGCCTGTGCCGAACCACCTATGCGATCCATAGGCAAGCCCGTTAACTGACTGCGGGCCATAACAAAGTTCAACAGGTCAGCCTTGGCAAATATATCCCATACCAGGCGGCAGTCTTCCAGGTTATAAGCTACCAGATTAGCGGGCTCCTGGTGGTACAAGCGCTGAATCTCAGCCCCACGCTCATGGGGCTTGGTGATATCCTTACCCCGACCCAGCAGTTGTTGTGCGACATTTTCCAAGGCAAAGGATTCAAACTGCCAGGTGGCAGCACGCATAACTTCAATACCATCCAAGGCCACCCGGCCAGGCATGTAAAGCTTGGCTGGGCGGCCGCCATTGCCCTCGCGCCAGCGAATTTCTTCACCGCCACGCCCAAGACGCAAACGCACACCTAATTCACGAGCTCGACGGCATAGAATACGAAAATCAAACTGCACTAGACTCCAACCTATAAATACGTCGGGATCATAGTCTTCTAACCAGCTAACAAATTCGCGCAGCATTTGCCGTTCATTAGGCGCAACTACCGCATAGTCAGGTAAGCTATCCGGCACCTTGGCGGCAGGCCAATGCAACCAAACCTGCTGCACTGGCTGGCCCTGCTGCTCACCATATAAAGCAATACTGTGGATGGTTTGGCCATCCATGGTGGTTTCTATATCAAGGGACAAACAACGCAATTGCGGCACATATTCACAGGCTTTAACACGGCCATCCATTTGTAATGGATAACGCTTATTAATCTGCCTATCTGGTAGGGACTCTAAGGCCATGGAGCCGGTAATAAATCGCTCCATTAAAAAGCGCTCTTGTGGGCGAATATCGGCTTCCATTAGCTCAACGCCTTGCACCTGTAGGCGCTGGCGCAGGTCACGGGCCACGGCTTCACCGCTCACATACAAAGCCTGCGCTTTGCCACCGCAAAAGCAGCTTAAGTTGACCTCCCTAAGCTGCCATACGGTGTCAGCATAAGGGGCTTGTTGAAGAATTGATCGAGCCGTATCTGCTTGTTGTTCAGCAATAAAACAGATACGTTGTTGCTTGCTTTGCTGAACGCATACGGGGCCCGAATCTGTCGCCAGCCAATAGTCCAATTGCAGGCCTTCTGGCAGGTCTTGAACATGACGGGAGAGCAGAAAACCCTGCATAGGAGTTACTCATGCACCTGACTAGTAAAGGGCCGAATGACATCCACCTGGGGAAATGTTGCTTGTACTTTGGCTTCATTATGGGCCTCAAACAAGAGCTTTAAATTAGGTCCAGCATCCATGGTCAAATAGACTTCCACGCCCTCTTTACGTAGTTGCCAGACTTTTTGCATCGCGGCCACAGATTCAGGCTGCCAATAAACCAAGGGTGGCCAAGCGGCCACCATGGTGGCGTGCATGCTCATGGCATTGTGCTCAGCGGTTTCCCCCATACGGGTAAAATCCCCCGCCATAATAGCCTGCTCTATGGTCGCAAGGTCGGCATTAGCCTGGGCCGGCCATTGTTCATATAACTTAGAGGTGTTAACGGTACGACCCATTCCCTCACGGGATGACACCGCCTTGCTGGCACTGCTTACGGTGAGAATACCCACCCGTAGTTGCGGCCAGCGCTCTGGCAATACATAGGCAACACTGTCATGACCATTGCTGGCTTCCCCTGCCTGCCATTTCACAAAGCCATGCCACAGTGAACGGCTGGCACTGCCACTACCAAGCCGCGCTAGGGCAGACAAGCTGGTGTAGTCCAATTGCCAACCAAACAGCGCATTGCAAGCCAAAGACATGGCCCCAAAACCACTGGCCGATGAAGCTAAACCAGCTGCGGTAGGAATGCTATTGCGGGTATCAATGCGCAACTTCACATCGGCTGGCGTAAACAAGCCCAGCCAGGTTGCTAGTTTAGCCGCAAAACCACTATCAGGTGCCAGCTGCTCGCCATTCAGATACACCTGATGCTCAGGCGCATCTATCACACACAGTTGCGTATGGGTACCATGGTCATCCAGTGACACCGACAAGGAGCCTGTGACTGGCAAGTTGTAACTTGCTTCACGCTTGCCCCAGTATTTACTCAGCGCAATATTAGCTGGCGCATAGGCAGTGGTCTGCTCCACTTGTGGACGCAGATGGCGTCCGGCTAGCAGTTCATCTTGTACCCATTGGGCTGGGGTTAGCTTAGTCATTTGATAACACATCTACTTGTCGATCGGACTTCAGTCCGACACCGCTCTAGTCGGACTAAAGTCCGACCTACAAAATCTCGACACCGGTTGTTGAAATGGCAATTGGCATTTGCATATGAGGCCAATCTGGCACCGCGGGCAAATTAAGCCCTAGTATACAATCACCCATGCCAGAACCCGAAATTTTCACCGCCTTGGCGGTGGCTTCAGGTAAACCATCTAGCACCAGCTGAGCTGCCGTTATGGCCTGCTGTGTGCCCTCGTCACACACGCCTAGGGTCACCAATTGCTGCTGATAAGCACGCATTGCAATGGCCAATGCCGACCAGTCTTGCTGTTCAATAGCCCCTTGGGCAACGTCTACCAAACCACCCATGGCCGCATAGATGTCAAAGTAACGTAGCGGTTCGACAGCGGCCCATGCATTTACCTTAGCAATTACCTCCGGGGTGGGGGTTTTATAGCCAACATAAACTAAGCGCAAATCTGGCATACAGGTCACAGATTTAGGCAACAAGGACTTAGCCACAATATCCTCTGCTTGGTAATGCACCAGTCCACCATAACAACTAGCTGCCGCATCAGCCCCCGAGCCACTACCCTGTACCTGACGAATCAAATGCACAGCATCAAAGAGGATCGCAGCCTGATCAACGGGCAAACCGTGATAGCGACGCAGAGCACCCACCATGGCCACGGTCAGGGCCGCAGACGAACCCAAGCCCTTTGTGGTGTCTATATCAGAATCGATAGCAATGCCTAAACCTGAACAAAAGCTAGCTTGCGCAGCATAATACTGCACCGCCGCTAAGACAAAGCGTAGGGGCTGCTGATCGATTTTGGTAGCCAAAGCCTCACTCATGCGCGAGCGCCACTGACCCACTTGAGAATCAATATTTAAACGGCCATCTGGTAGGCGGCTCAAAGTCACGGTAATACGCCCCTGCAAGGCTGCAACAATGGCTGGATAACCATGCAAAACAGCATGTTCGCCCATAACAATAGTACTCGCGGGCGCTGAGCAAATAACCTGATCTAGGGCCTTAGCCTGTGCCATAATCCACTCCCTGTGATTGCCAGGTTAAGGGCCAATAGGCAAACCCTCTTGGCGCACAAATGTCAGCCACCTGTTGTGCCGCTAAACCGCTCAACAATACTAACCCGCCCCTATCACCAGCAATGCTTCCGGCCCCACAGATCTTGCCAGCACCATGCAGCTTTTCGGCCGCCAAGATAAACTCAGACACCACATCAGGCACCACGCCTAAGGATTGTAATAGTCGATGATTAGACCGTATTAGCTGGCCAATGCTGGGCATATCTGCTTGTTCAATGGCCCCTTGTAGTGCCCCCGTTAGCTCGCCAAATTGCTGCCAAAATGCATGGCTACGAGCTTGTTGACGCACGGCTTCCACACACTCGCCGGTAGTAGTTTGGGGGCTACCCGTAGACACCAAATACATATTGGCAAGCGGCACGCGATGTATTTTCTGATACTCACCTGATTGATACAACTGCAGTCCACCAAAGACACACACATGGGGATCCAAACCACTGGATCGACCATGCTGCCATTGCTCGGTGGCTAGCACCAGCTGATAGAGTTGCGACTGTGTAAAAGGCTGCTCACAGGCACACAGCAGGGCCGCCATAATGACTGCCACCAGAGAAGCTGATGAGCCCATACCGCCACCAAGTAACAAGTCTGTGGTCAACTCAATACTAAGGTCATGGTTGGCTTGCAGATTATATTTACGCCAACAATAACCTATGGAGGCCGGCAATAGCTGCTCCGGGGCTTGCAACACATCTGTGAGTGCCAACTGCCCGGCAAGGAAGTCCTTATGGCGTTGCTGCACGTCATTGGCAAGGGCAATGAGCTCATCCACAGGGGCATCATAATGCCAGCCCGTAGCCGGCATGTGCATATGTATTACCGGCTTGGAGCAAGACTTGGGTTGGCGGCTAAGTGTGGCTTTTGAAGCTAAATTGATTGCTGCGGCGAGGGCAGCTTGGCCGTAGACAACGGCATGCTCACCGCTGAGTATGACCTTACCGGGAGCCGTGGCCCAGAATTGATCTGGGTGAGACTGATTGGCGCTCATCGCGCCTCGTATTGACGTTTGTGCTGGCTAATACCTGCCAAACGAAAACGGCCGGTGGTCTGCTGAGGGAATTGATGTGTTTCACCATCAGTAGGCACTTCGAATTCATACATTGC
>JAERSU010000133.1 GCA_016845445.1 Oceanospirillaceae bacterium
CATTGAACATTTTGGCAACAGCAAGGAACAGTTGCCCTGGCCAGTGACCCGGAAGGACTCTCTCAGTCTAATGGAATTCTTCTGTGCACAGTGTTTGCCCCTGTTTGGCCGTTTCCAGGATGCGCTGACCGGCAAAAGCAAGCATAGCTGGAGCCTGTTTCATTCAAGGCTTTCATTCGCGCTGAATACAAAACTGCTAAGCCCTCAAGAAGTGCTGCAATGTGCGCTGGCGAGCTACCAAAAATCTTCTGACATCGATATTGCCCAGGTGGAAGGCTTTGTCCGGCAAATACTAGGTTGGCGAGAGTTCATCCGCGGCATGTACTGGGTGAATATGCCCGACTACGCTAGCCTGAATCATTACCAGGCCGACAAACAACTGCCTGGCTTCTTCTGGTCAGGGGAGACCAGGATGCAATGCCTGAAACAGGCTATCGGTCAATCTCTCAAACATGCCTATGCGCACCATATACAGCGCTTGATGGTAACCGGAAACTTCTGCTTGCTCACCGGCATAGATCCACAGCAGGTAGACGACTGGTACCTGGGCATCTACCTGGATGCCATTGAATGGGTAGAACTGCCCAATACTCGCGGCATGGCACTGTTCGCCGATGGCGGTCTGGTTGGCACCAAGCCTTACGCAGCTGGTGGCAACTATATCAACAAGATGAGTGACTATTGTGGCGATTGTTACTACCGCGTACGCGAAAAAACTGGCCCCAAAGCCTGTCCATTAAACAGCCTTTATTGGCGCTTTATGCAGCAACATCGCAACGAACTTCAGCACAATCATCGGTTGCGCATGATCTACGGCAGCTGGGACAGGATGTCGACCCAAAGTCAGGAAGAGATAATTCAACAAGCGGAGAATTATCTGCAAAGTTTGGAGAAACTCTAAAGCTGAGCCATTCCAACCAGGAATTATCGCAGAAGTCTATTTTAATTTTCCTCAAACTAATCCATGCAGGGACTCTATCCGTATTGCTGTCTACCAACTTTCAGGAAAATCATGAACCCGGTGCAAAACAGTTATCCCAGCAAGTTCCAGAGATTACTTATCTGTGTGGGTACCATTTTGTTGATGATTGCAACTTTTATGCTGATAACAACCCTCGTGGGTATAACTGAACTACGCGACTTTGAATTTGCCGGGCATTCAGGCATCAGGACAATTGCTGCCGTGGCAGTAGCCGGATGCCTGTTTTCTGCAATCGGTTTTTTCGACGAATACAAGGAGACAGATCGTGATCAAACAATCTGACATTTTTATTTTGCTGGCAGTAACAATCTCATTTTTTGTGTCTGCCTACTTATGGTTTTCAGGGCAGCATGAAGAGGGTCTCTTCACTGCTGTCTGGGTGCCGTCGATTCTGTGTTTCGGCATCTACTTTAAATTAATGGCAATCAGAGGAGCGAAGTAATGACTGCTACCACTTTATTCGGCATTGCACTTGTTGTCTTTGGACTTATGGTGACAGGCCTGTATCTATCGATTCGGGAATTCCTTAAGGCCAGTGAAGAACCTTCTACCTTGAAGGAAGCCATTCCTGCCAATCTTGTCAGGCGGGATTTTCGCCAAGACCGACAATATGGCGCCTGATCTAGTGCTGGACTAAGTCGAGCTGCCCCGCATTGTTTGAGAGGCACCAAAGGCTATGGCTAGCCCGGACAGAAAATCTGTCGCAGTGATTGGCGCTGGTATTGCTGGCGCCGCTGCAGCAGCACACCTCACCGGATCATCGGATGTTGTTGTTTTCGAAAAGTCCCGCGGCTACGGTGGTCGCATGGCAGCGCGCCGCCACAGCCTCTGGCAGTTTGACCATGGCGCGCAATTTTTCACTGCCAGATCTGAACAGTTCCGCCAACTCATCGCGCAATACCAGAAACAACAACTGGTCTCCGAATGGAAAGCGAAAATTATTACCCTGTGCCCGGGCAAGAAACCATTCTCTCGTTTGTGGTTTGAACCCCACTACGTGGCAACGCCAGCGATGAGCGCACTGGCAAAAGCACTCACCAATGCCATTGACGTAAAACTGAACACACAGATCGACACGATCTACCGGACCGGTAATCGCTGGTCTTTGCAGGGAACAGATGGCAAAGACCTTGGCGCTTTTGATCAGGTTGTCAGCGCCATCCCGGCGCCCCAATCCCTCGCTATACTCCCCGAATCCTTTTCCGGCCGGGATAAACTCCTTACTGTTTCCTACTCGCCATGTTTCGCCTTGATGCTAGGATATCAGCATGCTTTGCGTATTAGTTTTGATGCGGCCGTGGTTCGGGAGTCTCCATTAGCCTGGATTAGAGCAACGTCGATCCAGGCAGGGCCCGGAGGCGGAACAAGCCTGGTGATTCATAGCAGCAATCAATGGGCAGCAGAGAAACTGGAACATCCACCGGAGAGCATTCAAAATGAAATGCTGGACTCCTTGGCACAGTTGCTCGGTGGCAATGCTGGCAAGCCTGATTTCCTGCAGTTACACAAATGGCGTTATGCACGCGTTGAAGAGTCGTTAAAGAGTGGCGCCCTCGTTG
>JAERSU010000134.1 GCA_016845445.1 Oceanospirillaceae bacterium
TTCGCATAATGTATATTATGTTAAATATACTAATTAAATAGATATGCACTTCTGCAAATATGCCACCCCCCCCTTACTGAATTCTACTTTCGTTAGACCTTAAGCTTGGTATAATTTGGCGTTCATTATTTACCCACTAGCTAGCAATGGATCCATTTTATTCACCTAGCGCCGCCTCTGGTTATACCCTATGTCTATCGCATCATTACAAAACGCTTTTTTTCAATTACGCAGTAATCGACTGTTTGAGTTTTTTGTTGTATCAATCATTCTAATTTCAGCGCTGGTGATAGGTGCGAAAACTTACCAGTTGCCACCTACCTTTCTTAGTTGGGTGGGTTTTCTAGATACCGCCATCACGGTGTTCTTTTTAATTGAAATTACTATTCGCTTTATTGGTGAGCCCAACAAGGCCCGCTTCTTTCACAATGCATGGAACGTGTTTGATACCCTCATCGTGGTGGTTAGCCTAATACCCATTCAGGATAGTGAAATGGCACTGATTGGCCGCCTAATACGCATATTCCGTGTCTTGCGTATGGTGTCCATCATCCCAGAACTTCGGGTACTGCTTAACTCACTGGTAAAGGCTCTACCACAATTAGGGTATGTGTTGCTGTTGATGTTTATTATCTTTTATATCTATGCAGCCCTTGGTTCAACCTTTTTTGCTGACATTAATCCCGTGCTCTGGCAGGACATCTCGATCTCCATGCTTACCCTCTTCCGTGTTATGACCTTTGAGGATTGGACCGACGTTATGTATGAAGTGATGCACGTGTATAGTTTTGGCTGGGCCTATTTTCTTACTTTTATCTTCTTAACCACCTTTGCCTTTCTTAATATGGTTATAGGTATTGTGGTCAATGTCATGGAAGACGAGCATCAAAAAGAAAATCACGCCAAGGGGGAACCGACGCTAGCTGAATTACAGGCGCAGATACAAGAACTAAAACAGTTAATACAAAACAAACAGCTATAAAAAAGGGGGCCTAAGCCCCCTCTTGCTAACCTTTAATCAGCTATTCTACGGGTAGCACAACGTTGATCTGTCCTGTACCAGAACTACCAAAATAAGGTGTCACAACTTCAGCTTTGCCCTTATAGTCTTTACCGCCCAAGACGCCCATCATCATGGCCGTGTCATGCATAAACCCTTCACCATGACACTTTTCAGCGTATTCTGGCAGCATTTCCATAAACTCTTCCCATTCACCGGCTTTCCACATTTCCACTACACGGTGGTCGATTTCTTCCAAGAATGGCGACCATACCTTGTGCAAGAATTCATCAGAAACACCATTTTGGGCAAAGCGGTGCGATAAGGAACCAGAGGCAAAAATGGCCACGGTGCCATCATATTGTTCTTCAATGGCTTTGCGGAATGCGGCACCTAGTTGTTCGCTTTCCGCCAAATTATGCACCTGACACATGGCTGAAACGGACACAACCTTAAAATGCTTGTCTTCGTTCATATAGCGCATGGGTACCAGGGTGCCGTATTCAATGGCCAAGGTGGTTTGATCATGGGCACGGGTAAATACGCCTTCTTCTGTTGCCACATCGGCCAGGATGCGACCAAGTTCTGGGTTGCCCTGGTAATCATAAGCCATATTTTTAATAAAGTGCGGCAGCTCGTTAGAGGTGTAAACCCCGGAAAAATCTTCCGCACAATTAATATGGTAACCGGAATTAACCAACCAATGGGTATCAAACACCACGATAGTATCAACGCCTAGCTCACGGCAACGCTTACCAATCTCGCGGTGGCCGTTAATTGCTGGTTCACGACAACCTTTGTGAGGACCATCTAATTCCGATAGATACATGGAAGGAACGTGTGTGATTTTAGCGACGAGTGCTAGTTTACCCATTTTAATTCTCCTGCGGCCCTCGTTTATTGATAGCGGCCAATAGTTAACATGTAAACTAGTTTAGGCTGCAAATAGCAATGCGTCAATAGATTTGTTTTGATTCAAGTTAAACTTTCCCCCACAATATGCCTAAATTTTTCCATTTAGGCATAGTGGATGTCACAACAGACAAGTAAAAACTGGCTATTATTCGTTTTCCTTACTCTGCTTTGGGGTACGTCTTTTATGCAAATCACCTTGAGTTTGCGGGCCTTTACACCCGAACAGTTGGTACCTTGGCGCTTGGTGTTAGCCGCCATGGTACTTATTGGCTATATGTTTTATCGCCGCCAGCGCTTTCCAAGGGGCTTAAAACACTGGTTCAAGTTTGCCTTGTTTGCCTGTCTTGGCAATATATTGCCTTATTGGTTAATCACCACAGGACAACAAACTATTACTTCGGGTATGGCAGGTTTGCTGATGGCGGTAATGCCTCTGGTTACCATGATGCTGGCTCATTGGTTTATACCTAATGAGCGCTTAAATCGCTATCGCATAGTGGGCTTTGTGTTAGGTATCTCGGGGGTTATGTTTGTCCTTTGGCCCAATCTACTAGCCGGTAGCAACAGTGTTTACGGTGCATTAATCGTGCTTTTAGCAGCCTGTTGTTATGCTGTTAATACCATTTTAATCCGTCTCTACTCAAACTATGAAATTAGTGTAGTTAGTGCTGGTGTTATGCTCTGTGCAGCCTTGATAAGTAGCTTATTGTGGCCGCAAATGTGGCAGGTGAACTGGTCACAAGCACATCTAGAAAGTGTCATTGCCCTAATATGGCTGGGCATTTTCCCCACTGGCATAGCCTCGGTGATCTATTTCATTTTGGTAAAGGACGCAGGCCCCACATTTGTTTCTAACAACAACTATATTATTCCAGTTATTGCCTATACGGTCGGTGCATGGGTGCTGGGCGAACAAGTTTCCCATTGGGACCTCGTTGCCTTGGTGGTCATTTTGTTGGGCATCGCTATTAGCCGCAGGCAAATTATTAACTGATAATACCGTGCTCTCGGGCAAAATTAACGATATCTAGGTTGGTTTCCAAGCCCAGCTTTTTCAGCAGTTTGGCTCGGTGCGTATGAATGGTTTTGTGGCTCAAATGCATGGACTCGCCCACTTCCATGGCGGTTTTGCCTTGCGCCATCAAGTTAAATACCTGAAACTCTCGATGGGTAAGGTTCGCTAGCGGGTTATTATGGTCTAGCTTTACCTTAGCCATCTCCGCCCTAACTTCTTCACTAATGTAGGAACCACCAGAATAGGTTTCGCGTACGGCTTGCACCAGTTCTTCTGGTGCACAACGCTTACTTAAATAGGCTTTAGCACCGGCTTCCATAACGCGGGTGGGAAAGGGTTCAGCTTCGTGCACGGTCAAGGCGATTATACAAGCATTGCTATTGCGGCTGCTGATACGGCGAATGGCTTCTAAGCCACCAATCCCTGGCATGTTGATATCCATGATGACCACATCAGGATTCAGGCGGGTACAAAGATCAATGGCCTCTTCCCCACTACTGGCTTCTGCTACGACGTCAATGTCTTTGGCTGTGGTGAGTAGTTGTTTAAAGCCAGCACGGACGATTTCGTGATCGTCGGTAATAATGACAGTGATGTTATTATTCATGCAGGTTTCCTATTCCTTTAGCCCTGAAAAGTTTGGTTAATTGCCTTTCAAAGCGCCCCAAGCGGCCTGTAAATACATTACCATAGACCACAAGGTTAACCCAGCAGCAAGGTAGATAAGAACTAATCCGGCCCACATGTATTGGTGTCCTGGCAAGAATGCCAGTAATAAGGTGATGGCCCCCATTTGAGCAGCGGTCTTTACCTTGCCTATATAGGAAACGGCAACATTAGCTCGTTTGCCTGTTTCAGCCATCCATTCGCGCAGCGCAGAGATAACGATTTCTCTGCCAATGATAATCACCGCAGGTAGCGTAAGCCACCACACAGCGTGTACTTCAACCAATAGGGTCAAGGCCACAGCCACGGTGATTTTATCCGCCACTGGATCTAAAAATGCGCCAAATGGGGTGGATTGATTTAGCTTGCGCGCCAGATAACCATCTAGCCAATCGGTAAAGCCTGCCAAGGCAAATAAACCACAAGCAATGAGATTGCCGTTGTCGATGGGTGCATAGAAGACGAGTACGATAACCGGTATAAGTGCAATTCGTAACAATGTCAGTAGGTTAGGAATATTCAACATGTTTGATTTCTTAGGGTGTCGCTATGTTTAAATCAAACCAGCATGATACCGTAATTAGGCACCATCTTCACCCCGCAATGCACGATATATTGACTCAGCAAGACTTTCATTAATGCCTTTTACTTTACTTAATTCATCCATGCTGGCTTTCGCCACAGCCTGCATAGAACCAAATTGGCGTAATAGCGCCTGGCGACGCTTGGGGCCCACCCCTTCCACTTCCTGTAAGGCCGATTTGCCGCGTTTTTTGCCCCTTTGTGCTCGGTGGCCACTGATGGCAAAACGGTGGCTTTCATCGCGAATGTGCTGAATGAGATGCAAGGCTGATGATTCCGATGAGAGGGCTATTTCCGTAGCGCTCCAGCCATCGATAAGGGTCTCTAAACCCGCTTTACGGGTTTCTCCTTTGGCCACACCCAATAAAAATATATGGCTTAACTGGAGTTCTGTTAACACCTCTCTTGCTTGCGTCAATTGCCCTTTGCCGCCATCAATGACCAAGATGTCAGGCAGTTGCGATGGACTCTCTTTCAAACGCGTATAGCGCCGCGTTAAGGCTTGGCGCATAGCGGCGTAATCATCGCCGGCGGTAACGTCTTTAATATTAAAAATTCGATAATCAGATTTCTTCGGGCCACTTTGGTCAAATACCACGCACGAGGCCACCGTGGCTTCGCCACTGGAGTGACTAATATCGAAACACTCCAGCCGTTCTGGCAACTCGTCGAGTTGCAAACCCAGTTGCAGCTCCTGGAAACGAGCTAGTTGAGTTTGCTTGTTGGCTACATAACTCAACAATGCTTGATCGGCATTGGTTTGTGCTAGTTTTAGCCATTTGGCACGCTGACCGCGCACCCTATCAGTGAGTCGATAGCTACGATCCGTAAGGCTGCTTATGGCCTCGCCTAGGGCGCTGTGTTGTTGCAGGTCACTGGCTAGGGTCTCATCGGGTATATCCCGGCGCCTACCCGTTAAATAAAACTGGCCTAAAAAGGCTTCCAGCAGGTCTGCTTTACTTGCCTCAAAACGCCATTTTGGATAGTAGTTTCGGCTGCCTATAACCTGGCCATTGCGAATCATTAGGTGGTGCACGCACTGCCCTGCTGAGGATAGGGCAACGGCGAACACATCTAAGTTGCCACGTTCGGACACCACATGTTGTTGTTCTTGCAGAACGCGCAGATCGCTAAGCTGGTCACGTAGATTAGCAGCCCGCTCAAATTCTAGTTGTTCAGCTGCGTCAGTCATTTGCTGTGCAAGGTTGGTGAGTAGTGTTTGGCTTTTACCCTGTAGATATAAACTAGCACTAAGCACATCCTGGCGGTATGCCTGTTGACTGATTTCACCTGTGCAAGGGCCAGAACAGCGTTGAATTTGGAATTGCAGACAGGGTCGTTGGCGGTTACTAAAAAAGGCATCTTCGCACTGACGAATACGAAAAATCTTCTGCATTAAGTTAAGGCTTTCGCGTACCGCTGCGGCGCTGGTATAAGGCCCAAAATAGCTGCCCTCGCGCTGTTTTCTGCCCCGTACATACTGCATAGCTGGGTAATCATGCTGGTCTGATATATACACATAGGGATAGGACTTATCGTCCCGCATGAGAATATTGTAGGCTGGTTTTAGTTGCTTGATGAGGGTATTTTCAAGCAGTAACGCCTCAGCTTCACTATGGGTAATGGTTACTTCAATACTGGCAACCTTACTCACCATGGCTTGGGTTTTGTTATTGTGACTACGGCCTCTAAAGTAACTGCTCACACGGTTTTTTAAGCTGACTGCTTTACCGACATAGATAACCTCTGATTGCTCATCAAGCATGCGGTAAACACCAGGCCGTACAGGTAACTGCTGTAAAAAAGCATCAATATCAAAGGGTGACTCAGAGGCAGTCATACGGGTTAGCTAACCAGGCTAGCACGTTTGTTTTGACACATATGGAAACGTGTGGCGTTATTGTAGATTTCTTCAATCTGGTCATGGGTGTCGGTGGTAATGCCAGCACCATGGGATAGAGAGACTTCCAAGTACACCCCAATTTCAGCGTAATAATACAGGCGGGCGTTGAAAGATTGGGCGCGTTTAAGTTTACTAAAGGCAATTTGCGCACCGTTAACGAGGATGTGATTGATGTCCGTATTCATAATGCTGCTAGATCACAGAGGATGGTCACTGCATTTTACACCATTCTTAAATGTCGGCACCATAAAAAAAGGCCGGCGTCTAACTGACGCCAGCCTTGCTTCGCTTGCTAGGCTTACTTAGGCGCTATCAATGCGGCAATTTCATCCAGACTGGCTGGGTCATCGATGGTTGAAGGAACGATATAATCCTCACCGTTGGCAATATTGCGAATAATCTTGCGCAAGATCTTACCCGAACGCGTCTTCGGTAAGCGTTGCACGATGTGCGCTTGCTTCATCACGGCAATTGGACCAATGGTGGCACGCAACATGCTGGCCAATTCCTTGGCCAACACAGCGTCAGTGGTATCGGCGCCGGCTTTCAAGAGTACCAATGCCAAGGGCATTTGGCCTTTAAGCTCGTCTTGAATACCGACCACTGCGCATTCTGCTACCAAGGGATGACCACCAACAACCTCTTCCATTTCACCCGTTGACAGGCGGTGACCGGCGATATTAATGACATCATCGGTGCGGCCCATAATATAGACATAACCATCGTCATCACGGTAACCACCATCGCCAGAAGTGTAATAACCTGGGAAATCGGCTAGATATGAATCGTGTAAACGTTGTGGGTCGCCCCAAACGCCCATCATGAAGCCCGGAGGCATGGGCAATTTAAGGGCAATATTGCCCTTCTCATTGGCGCCAATGGGTTGCCCATCATCAGCCAGTATATGTAGATCATAGCCAGGAATTGGCACCGTGGAGGAGCCAGGTTTGGCGGGTAGGTTATCTAAACCTTGTGGATTGGCACAAATAGACCAACCGGTTTCCGTTTGCCACCAGTGGTCAACGACTGGACGACCAATGGTGTCTATAGCCCATTCATAGGTCGGTGGATCAAGGCGTTCACCAGCCATAAACACGGTGACCAGACTGGATAAATCATAATTTTTTAGCAGCTCGCCATTAGGGTCTTCTTTTTTAATTGCCCGAAAAGCAGTGGGGGCCGAAAAGATGGCTTTGACCTTGTATTCTTCGATAACGCGCCAGAAAGCACCGGCATCTGGCGTCATGACTGGCTTGCCTTCATAGAGAATACTGGTACAGCCAGCGATCAAAGGGCCATAGACAATATAGGAGTGGCCAACCACCCAACCAACATCGGAAGCCGCCCAAAATACATCGCCTGCATCCATGCCATAGATGGCATTCATGGTGTAATTCAAGGCCACGGCATGACCGCCATTGTCGCGCATAACGCCTTTTGGCTTGCCGGTAGTACCCGAGGTATAGAGAACATAGAGCGGATCTGTAGCTTTCACTGGTACAGCTTCTGTAGGCACAGCTGCTTCATATACCGCCTGCCAATCTAGATCGCGACCTGGTTGCAGCTCGGCAACAAGCTGTTCACGTTGCAGTAGAATCACACTGCCAACCTTGTGTTGCGCCAACTCAAGGGCTTCGTCCAAGAGTGGTTTATAGGCAATGACCTTGGCAACTTCAATACCGCAGGATGCCGTCACCACAGCCTTAGGCTGCGCATCATCAATTCGCACGGCCAATTCTGCCGCGGCAAAGCCACCAAACACAACGGAATGGATAGCCCCTAGACGGGAGCATGCTAACATGGCTACCGCGGCTTCCATAACCATGGGCATATAGATGACCACACGATCGCCCTTTTCCACTCCTTGAGCGCGTAGGGCACCTGCGAACTTGGCCACCTGTTCCAGCAACTGCGCATAAGTGAGGCTCTGCTTGGTATTGGTAACTGGCGAATCATAGTGGATGGCTACCTGGTCAGCACGACCGTTGGCAACATGATGATCCAACGCCATATAGCAGGTATTCATTTCGCCATCACTGTACCAACGGCCGGTCGCGTGTTCAGATGTGTCGACAATATCGTTTGGTTTGGTAAACCAAGGTAGTTGATCAGCTTGCTCTTTCCAAAACTCTTTTGGATTGGAAGTGGCGTAGTTATAAGCTTCTTGGTAGGACATAGTGTGCATTCCTGTTGTTAGCTACTCGATAAAGATGTCAACAATATTACCTTAAGACAGACAAAAAAACTCTTATACCAATGTTTTAGTTAATGGCCTAGATCAACTAATATTAACTAAATATAGCTACCTAGCTATAAACAAAAGACAATAAATTGACCATTTGGTCAGGACTGCTAGATGCCTTGCCTTAGGA
>JAERSU010000135.1 GCA_016845445.1 Oceanospirillaceae bacterium
GCGCTCGGGCTTGGGCAAATAGTCCCTGCGCAGGCCCGCGCGCAAATCCCAGTACGGCGCTACGGCCCGACTGTACAAGGCCTGTAATTCTGCCTCATCGGTGCTGCCGTGTACTTGCTCTACATCAAAATCGAGAACAAATTTTTGCAGGTCCTTACCCACCCAGGCACTGCCTGATAATAGCAACGGATTGTGCCTGTCAGCGTCACGAGTCTCCAGCTGGTCGACGAAAACCGACACCAATAGCGGGTCGTCATTGCCTCCGGCACTGGCCAGCCCGGACACACCCAAAACGCACAGCAAACTATGATTGGAAATATTGTTCGTAACAAAACAGTGAATGCCTCTTAACTTACTCTTACTTCGCGAAACATGCCGGCCATGTGGTAAAGCAAGTGACAATGATAGGCCCAACGCCCCCTGGCGTCGGCTGTGACCTGGTAACTGATTGAGGAGCCGGGGTGTACCAGCACGGTATGCTTGCGCGGCAGGTAGCCGTCTTTAACCGATTCCAGTTCGCTCCACAAACCGTGCAGGTGAATCGGGTGGGTCATCATGGTGTCGTTAACCAGTTTAATCCGAACACGCTCACCATAATGCAGCTGCAACGGCTCGGCATCGGTAAACTTGATACCATTCATCGACCACATATAACGGCTCATATTACCCGTGAGGTGTAACTCAATCTCCCTGCCCGGCTCACGCTGGTCAATAGTGGGGAAAAGATTGGCCAGGTCGGCGTAGGTCAACACGCGCCTGCCATGCAATTGTTGGTGCTGGCGCAAGCCAATGCCAGGGTCATGTAAACCATTGGGTGCCTGCTCTACACGCATATCGACCTGGGGCCCGAATTCGCTGCTGGCATGTTGCAGTGGCTTCGGCTCTTGTACCATGCCATGCCCGGGGTTTCTTTTGTGATGGCCATGATTGTGGTGACCAGGATCGTGATGACCAGGCTGCCCGTGCTGCATAGTCGTCTTGCCATGCCCCGCGTGCGCCCCGGTTGCGGGCATGGCCATACCCATATCACGGTGCCCCAATACCGGCACCGTATCCATTGCTGGTACTTCTGCCTGCAACGAGGGGTCAGCAGACAGCGTACCACGGGTATATCCCGAGCGATCAATACTCTGGGCGAAAATAGTATAGGCACTGTCGCTGTCCGGCTGCACGATAACGTCATAGGTTTCTGCCGTTCCGATACGAAATTCATCGACACTTACGGGCTCGACGTTTTGTCCATCGGCTGCGACTACCGTCATTTTCAAACCGGGAATGCGCACATCAAACAAGGTCATGGCCGAACCATTGATAAACCGCAGGCGTACTTTTTCGCCAGGCTTAAACAGACCCGTCCAGCCGTCTTCCGGTGTAACGCCATTCATCAGGTAGGTATAAGTGTAACCGGTGACGTCAGCAATATCGCTATCGGTCATGCGCATCCGGTTCCACATCGCGCGCTCATTCCAGGTTTGCACAAGGCCCTTATTGCGAATATCGCGCCACAAATCGCCGGCGGTACGTTCGCGAAAGTTATAGTAGTGGCTCATTTTTTTTAAATTGGCGTAAATCTGTTCCGGCTTTTCGTCAGACCAATCTGACAACAACACGACATAGTCGCGGTCGTAGTCGACGGGATCTTGTTCAGCGGGATCGATAACAATGGCACCGTAGAGACCGGTTTGTTCCTGGTAACCGGAATGGCTGTGATACCAGTAGGTACCACTTTGCCCGACATCAAATTGGTAGGTAAAGGTTTCGCCGGGCTTAATGCCGTTAAAACTCATGCCCGGCACGCCATCCATATTGGTCGGCAATATCATGCCATGCCAATGAATAGAACTGTCATGTGCCAGGTGATTGGTGACGCGCAAAGTAACACGATCACCTTCGCGCCAACGCAATACGGGCGCCGGAAGGGTACCGTTTATAGTAGTGGCGACACGCTGGCGGCCGGTAAAGTTGACCTGTTGATAACCAATATCGAGGTTAAACTGCGTACCACTTAAAACCCTGGGTGGCCCCGCCAGCGTTGAACCGGCTGAAGACAATCCGGGTGCCAGGCCAAGGCCCGCCAGTACGCCGCCTGCGGCAATACCGGTTACAAATTTTCGGCGAGATAACGGTTGATAGCTTAAGGGCACAGGCAAACGTCCGGTTTTTTTAATCACTGCGAATGTAGAGTCTTACCCGGTGACATTAGTTCAATCGCCGGCCCGATGAGCATGTTTTTTGGCAAACACAAATTACTATTCACCGGTAAAGACAGGCTTTCGTTTTTCAAACAACGCCATCACCCCTTCGATATTATCTTTGGTGCCAGCCAATTGACTAAAGTCATCCAATTCGTAGTCCAGCGCTTCTGCCAAGGGCAGGTCCTGGCTTTTGTTGATGACCCGAATAATCGACGCAACCGCCAGCGGCGCTTTGGCGGCCAATTCTGCTGCCAGGTTCACCAGCGCTTGCTCAAAGTCGCCATCGGCATGTACTTCATTGACCAGGTTCATCCGCAAGGCCTCAGCAGCCTGGATACGCCGGCCACGTAGCAGCAAGTCAAGCGCATTGGCAC
>JAERSU010000136.1 GCA_016845445.1 Oceanospirillaceae bacterium
TCATCATTAATGATGGCCTGACACTCCCAATACATTTCGCGACGCAGGTCGGTATTGGTTTCAGAACGTGCCTTAATAACCAGGTCATTAAAGCGATCTGCAGCAGCACCAGTCTTCCAAGCGGTATCGTTCCACTCGGTATCATTGGTGTAGGCTGCGGAGAACATCCAATCTTCCGTTGGACGACCACCCCAATAACAAGCAGACCATGGCTTCTTGTTCCATACGTTGGACCAGTAACCATCCTTCGGTTCACGTAGCACATCAATGTTTAAACCCGCCTTGGCAGCCGTTTCCTTGATCAGCAAGGCTGCATCAACGGCACCGGCAAAGGCGGCATCAGAGGTAGACAAGGTCACAGGGGAACCGTCATAGCCCGCCTTCTTCAGGTGGTAAGCCGCCTTATCTGGATCATACTCACGCTGAGCTAGTTCGCTGTTGTGATAAGGGTTGGCGGTGGAGATTGGGTGGTCATTACCCAGGGCGCCGTGACCAGAGAGGATCTTGGTAACCAGTTCCTGACGATCCACAGACAACTTACATGCCATACGCATATCGTAATTATCAAATGGCGCCGCATTAACCCGCATAGGGAAGGTGTAATGCAGGGTACCTGTGGTTTCCAAAATCTTAACATTCGGGTTACGACCCAACAGGTGAACCGTCTTTGGATCAACACGAGCAATGGCATCGACGTCACCATTCATGATGGCATTTTGACGAGCTACGGTATCCAATAAGGAGATAAACTCAACATCGTCAAAGTGGGCGGAATTTGGCTTCCAATAGTTAGGGTTACGATGCAACTTGGCACGCACGCCCGGCTCATAGCTATCCATAATATAGGGGCCAGTACCAATACCGGATTCCCAATCGAGCTGGCCATTGTTATCGGGCATGATAGCAAAGTGATAGTCACTACAGATAAAACCAAAGTCAGCGTTACCATTGGCTAATTCAAACACCACGGCATTGCCATCGATTTTGATATCGGTCACCGAAGACAATAGGCCTTTACCTGCCGACTTGGAATCTTCACCCATATGGAAACGGAAAGACGTGACCACGTCCTGTGGTGTCAAAGCTTTACCATTATGGAACTCAACACCTTGGCGAATATTAAAACGCCAGGTTTTGGCGCCATTACTTGGCTCGGCAGATTCGGCAAGCTCCGGACGTAACTGGCCATCTGGGCCAACCTCCATTAGGTGGTTACAATAGGCGTAACACACACCTTGGGACATACCATTTTCGTGGGTACCCGGGTCCATCGAGTCAGTGGTAGAGCCGTGTGGGATACCCAAACGGAAAGACCCACCACGCTTTGGTGTGGCGGCCATGGCATTAGTGGCCATAGACATGGCCGTAGGTAAAGCAATACCTGCAGCCATACTAGAAGAGATAAATTGGCGACGGTTTAGACGACCGGCCTTCAGTTGCTGTTTAATGGATTCAAGATATTTGTCTTGCATTTTTGTTATTCTCCTGTGCTGTAAAAACGGATCATACGAAACCGTAAAGCCATCAAAACGATCCTTAAATCAGCAACTAAGCCACCAACTTAAAACTTTCGTTTGATAGACCTTGGTAGAACCTACCACAAAACAAAGCATTGTGAAAACAATTAAGCTAATAGTTACCTACATTAATTTTTATGGAAATTTCACTTCACATAACCGATTTTCTTGCAGTAGTATAACCACAGGAATTAAAAAAATAACAAGCAAAATGTATCTCACTTGGGCGTCTATAAACGATTACCATTAGATGCATGGCATAGCAACAAGGAGATTATCCCGCGTGCACCCCATCCTCTTAACGGTACTGCAAAGGCTAGGCCTTGGCTTACTGACTTTATTTGTTGTTTCTATCATTATCTTTAGCTCCCTCGAATTTCTACCCGGTGATTTTGGTCAAGCAGTACTTGGTCAAGCGGCATTACCTGAAACTGTGGAAGCCTTCCGTCGTGAACTAGGTTTAGACCGTCCTCCTGTCGAACGCTACTTCATGTGGGTAGGCAACGTACTACAGGGAGACCTAGGCACGGCCTTCTCAGGCCGCGCAGCCTCCGGTGTAGACCGTTCCCGTGAAGTCTGGGACATGATCGAACCACGCTTGATGAACACCCTATTTTTGGCGGCCATGACAGCGATCATCGCTGTGCCCTTATCACTCTTCTTGGGTATTACCGCCGCCCTCTATCGCAACTCGGTCTACGATCGCACGGTCAACTCTCTCACCTTAACAACCATTTCATTCCCTGAGTTTTTTGTTGCCTATATCCTCATTTTGGTATTTGCCACCTACTTCAAGGTGTTCCCATCCTTAGCCAATATTTCAGCGGATACAGAATTTGGTGAAAAGGTGTACCGCTCGGCTTTACCAGCTATTGCCTTAACCATGGTCATTGTTGCCCACATGATGCGCATGACTCGCGCCGCCATCATTAACTTACTTGCCAGTCCTTACATTGAAATGGCAGAACTTAAAGGGGTCAGCAAGGCCAAGATTATCTTGCGTCATGCATTGCCTAATGCTTGGGCGCCGATCGTTAACGTGATCGCCTTTAACCTCGCCTATCTAGTGGTGGGTGTGGTCGTGGTCGAGGTGGTATTTGTGTACCCAGGTTTAGGCCAGTTGATGGTGGATGCCGTGACTAGCCGTGATATCCCCGTGGTGCAAGGCTGCGCCCTCATCTTTGCCGGCACCTACATACTGCTGAATTTACTTGCTGATATTATTTCCATTGTTACTAACCCAAGGTTGTTACACCCACGATGAGCGATTCTAATAACACTAATCAATCAACGGGTTACTCTGCCACTGGCGAAGTGACCTTGATAAAAGCCCGCCGTAGTTTTTCTGAAAACCTCTGGCGTACCCTAAAAACAGCACCGCCAACGGCTTGGTTTGGCATGCTGGTCATCGCTTGTTATCTGGTGGTGGCCATCTTTGCCCCCTGGCTAGCTCCCTATGGTGAAGCCCAGGTATTTCCTGTGCCCTATGCGCCCTGGAGCGATGAATTTGTTTTAGGCACCGATGCCTTGGGCCGCGATGTGTTTAGCCGGCTTATCTATGGTGCGCAAAACACCATCGGCATCGCCGTAGCCACCACCTTCTTGGCCTTTCTTATTGGTGGATCACTGGGTGTCTTGGCAGCCATTAACCACAGCTGGTTAGACCAACTATTAAGCCGTTTTGTTGATGTACTCATGGCCATACCTTCCCTGATCTTCGCCTTGATGTTGTTATCCATATTCGGTGCCAATGCCCTTAACCTCATCTTCATCATTGCCGTATTAGACTCCACTCGCGTATTTCGTCTGACCCGAGCCGTGGCCCTGAACGTGGTGGTCATGGACTATGTGGAAGCGGCTAAATTACGCGGTGAAGGCATGGCCTGGATTATGCGCAAGGAGATCCTGCCCAATATCATGCCCCCCTTGGTAGCGGAATTTGGTCTGCGTTTCTGCTTTGTGTTCCTTACTATTGCCGCCCTGTCTTTCCTTGGGGTGGGTATACAGCCCCCAACAGCTGACTGGGGCTCCATGGTACGAGAAAACGCCGGTCTGATTCAGTTTGCCGAGTATGACTTAACCGCTGCCCTCACCCCGATGATTCCGGCGGCAGCGATTGCCCTGTTAACCGTAGCCGTCAACTTTGTAGTGGACTGGTTCTTACATAAAACAAGTGGACTGCGCGATGAACACTAAGAGTAAAGAAGTATTATTGGAAATGCGCGATGTGCGCATTGAAGGCTACAGTGATGACCGCTGGCACAAGATTATTAAAGGCGTTGATCTCACCCTACACAAGGGCGAGATCCTTGGTCTAATCGGTGAATCTGGCGCCGGTAAATCCACCCTCGGTTTAGCGGCCATGGGCTTTGCCCGTCCAGGCTGTAAAATTACCGACGGTTCCATTAAGTTTGATGGCATGGAACTGACAGACATGTCTGAAAAGAACCGCCGTAAATTACGTGGTTCGCGCATCTGTTATGTGGCGCAATCAGCAGCGGCTTCCTTTAATCCCGCTCACCGCCTGATGGACCAGACCGTCGAAGCCACCTTGGAATACAAGCTGCAATCAGAGGGCGATGCCAAGGCCGATGCCAAGGTGTTGTTCAAGGATTTGCAGCTGCCCGATCCTAACAACATTGGCGAGCGCTATCCCCATCAGGTATCCGGCGGCCAGCTACAGCGGGTCATGACCGCCATGGCCATGTCTTCGCGGCCGGATCTCATCATCTTTGATGAACCCACCACCGCTCTGGATGTAACCACACAGGTAGAAGTGCTCACCGCCATGCGCAGCATTGTCGAGCAATTCAATACCGCCGCCATCTACATCACCCATGATTTGGCCGTGGTGGCACAGATGGCCGATACCATCAAGGTACTGCGTTATGGCGAAACCGTCGAAGACGCACCCACTCGCACCATGTTGTCTGAACCTCAAGAAGACTACACCAAGTCCTTGTGGGCGGTGCGCTCTATCGAAAAAGAAGCCACACCCAATGAGGACATCGCCCTGGAAGTTCGCGGTGTGGATGCCAGCTATGGCAAGAACACCGTGAAGGTACTCAACGATATCAGCATCAAGGTGCCCCGCGGGCGTACGGTGGCTGTGGTAGGCGAATCTGGCTCTGGTAAGTCCACCACAGCTAGGGCCATCACTGGCTTATTGCCACCTAGCAAAGGCGAGATCCTCTTTAATGGCCAAGCTTTACCTAAGGCCTTGAAGAACCGCAGTAAAGATCAGCTACAGAAAATCCAAATGATCTACCAGATGGCCGATACCGCCATGAACCCACGTCATACGGTGCGAGATATCATCGGCCGACCACTGCAGTTCTATCTCGGCCTATCCGGTAAAGCGCTGGACAATCGCATTGTCGAGATTCTAAAACTCATAGAGCTGGATGAATCCTTTATCGATCGTTTACCGGCAGAGCTTTCCGG
>JAERSU010000137.1 GCA_016845445.1 Oceanospirillaceae bacterium
CTTCATTACGTTAGGCAGGGAAGCGTAACGTGGTTCGTTCAAGCGTAGGTCAGCAGTAAATACGGCAGGCATGTTAACGTTGATGCTTTCTAGACCACCGTCAACTTCACGAGTAACCTGGGCATTGTCGCCGTTGATTTCAATCTTGGAAGCAAAGGTAGCCTGCGGCCAGTCCAGTAGGGCAGATAGCATCTGACCAGTTTGGTTGCAGTCATCGTCGATGGCTTGCTTGCCAACCATGATCAGGTCTGGGTTTTCTTCAGCAGCGATGGCCTTGAAAACCTTGGCAATGGCCAGTGGCTCAAGTACGTCGTCGGTTTGTACCAGGATAGCGCGGTCAGCACCTAGAGCTAGGGCATTACGCAGGGTTTCTTCAGACTTGGCTGCGCCAATGGATAGGGCAACGATTTCGGAAACGGTGCCAGCTTCCTTTAGACGGATGGCCTCTTCAACGGCATTTTCGTCGAAAGGGTTCATGGTCATCTTGGCATTGGTCAGGTCGATACCGGTCTTGTCCGCATTAACACGGGCTTTAACCTGAGGGTCCAGGACGCGCTTTACGCCAACTAGTACTTTCATGGACATGATCTCATTTACTAAGTTATAAAAATGATTAGCAGTTCTTTAAAAATGCTAATCCTTCAATTTTTCCTGCTTATTGGAAATCCAATTAGAAGGATTTTACAAATCGGGGGCTATTGTGCAGTGATAAAGCCCAACGCTCAAGCGAATTTTTGTGATCTCAAGATGAAAAAATATAATCCTAAGACATAATTGATTCGCATCAGCGTCAGGCATTATGCCTAACTGTACTTATGCACGCAATTTGGCATTTGTTGGGTCGTAAGGTGACTCCTCAACCACGGTAGCCTTATAGAGCTCGCCGAGGATTTCAATTTCCAGCTCAGTGCCCACTGTTGCAAGCGCTGGTTTAACCATACCTAGGGCCATTGACTTGTCAATACGCCAACCGTAACCACCGGATGTGGCGCGGCCTACAACTTCACCATCTTTGTAGATGGCTTCGGAACCGCGGGCGTCAGCATCAGTAATGCCGTGTACTTCCATGGTGACAAAGGCGTTGTTTACACCACGAGCCTGCCAGTCGATCAGGGCTTGCTTACCGATAAAGTCTTCTTCTTTATCTAGACGAACAAAACGATCCAGAGCAGATTCTAGGGCAGAGTATTCAATGGACATTTCACGTGGGATCAGTCGGTAAGACTTTTCCAGACGCATGCTGTCCATGGCACGGATACCAAATGGCTTGATGTTGAATTCTTTGCCAGCTTTCATAATCTGATCGAAAATGTAGTTTTGCATTTCAATCGGGTGGTGCAATTCCCAACCCAATTCACCAACGAAGTTAACACGCAGGGCTTCAGCGGTGGCGTAGCCAACGTTGATCTTCTTACCTGTTAGCCACTTGAAGCTATCGTTAGATAGATCAGTATCAGTCAGTTTTTGTAGTAGATCGCGGGACTTAGGACCGGCGATTACCAGTACACCAGTTTGCGTAGTAACACGCTGCACTTCAACAGAACCATCGGTTGGCTTTAGCTTGAACAGGTAATCATGGTCGTGGGTTTCAAAGGCGCCAGCGGATACTAGGTAGTAGCTTTGTGGGCCAGTCTTGTACACAGTGAATTCTGCACGTACACCACCGTTCTGGGACAGCATGTGTACTAACGAGATGCGACCAATGGTCTTTGGCATCTTGTTAGCAAAGATGGATTCCAACCAGGCTTCGGCACCAGGACCCTTAACGGTGGCCTTGGCAAAGGCGGACATGTCTAGTAGGCCAACGTGCTCGGCAACATGCTTACACTCGTTGCCCACATGTTCGTGGTAGTTAGAACGACGGAAGGAGTTCTTTTCTACGATGCGACCATCTTCTAGGGGGTCAGAGTAGTTCTTGTTCCACAGTACGTCTTCTTCGTTTTCGGTCTGTAGCTCTTCTGCCGTCAGGACGTAGTCCTTGCTAGGCATAAACCAGTTTGGACGTTCCCAACCGTAAACAGAACCAAATACCGCCCCTAGTTCTTTCATGCGCTCATAGCAAGGCGTGGTTTTTAGAGGGCGAGCCGCTTCACGCTCTTCGTCTGGGTAGTGGGTGGTGAATACGTTAGCGTAAGCTTCTTCGTTCTTGTCCTTCAGGTAACCACGGGTGGCGTAAGGGCCAAAACGACGTGGGTCAACGCCCATCATATCTACAGTAGGTTCGCCATCAACCATCCACTCGGCTAGCTGCCAGCCTGCACCGCCAGCTGCGGTGATACCAAAGGAGTGGCCTTCGTTGAGCCAGAAGTTCTTCAGGCCTGGGGCTGGGCCGACAATCGGGTTGCCGTCGGGAGTATAGGCGATGGCGCCGTTGTAGACTTCTTTCACGCCTACTTCGCCAAAGGCGGGTACACGGTTCATGCAGAACTCGATGTGTGGCATCAGGCGGTCTAGTTCTTCGTTAAACAATTCGTATTCGCAGTCATCGGCAGGGCCGTCAACGTAACATACTGGCGCCCCCTTTTCGTATGGGCCTAGTAGCAAACCGCCGGCTTCTTCACGCAGGTAGTAGCCACCGTCAGATTCACGCAGTACGCCCATTTCTGGTAGGCCTTGCTTCTTACGCTCTAGGATTTCTGGGTGTGGTTCGGTAACGATGAACTGGTGCTCAACTGGGATTACTGGAATATCTAGGCCAACCATTTCACCGGTCTTACGGGCAAAGGAACCAGTACAAGACACCACGTGCTCACAGGCAATGTCGCCTTTGTCGGTCTTAACGATCCAAGAGCCATCAATTTGCTGCTCGATGGCAGTTACGGTGGTATAACGGTAGATTTCAGCACCGCGATTACGAGCGCCGGCACACAGAGCTTGGGTCAGGTCAGCTGGCTGAATGTAACCATCAGTTGGGTGCTGGATAGCACCTACCAAGCCTTCGGTATTACACAGTGGCCATGCTTCTTTTACTTCGTCTGGAGATAGGAACTTCACGTCAACGCCAACGGTCTTGGCAACACCGGAGTAGTATTTGTACTCATCCATGCGGTATTCGCAGTTGGCTAGACGGATGTTGGAGACCACGGAGAAACCTACGTTCATGCCGGTTTCTTCTTGCAGTTCATGGTAGAAGTCGACAGAGTACTGGTGCAGCTTACCCACGGAGTAGCTCATGTTGAACAGAGGCAGCAGGCCTGCAGCGTGCCAGGTAGAACCGGATGTTAGTTCTTTACGTTCGATCATTACCACATCGTCCCAGCCTTTTTTGGCTAGATGATATAGGGTACCGGCACCAACAGCGCCACCACCGATGACCACTACTTTTGCAGACGTTTTCATGGATTGGTTTCTCCAGATTAAGATAACTTACATGGGGTCTTTCTAGGCGTGACCCAATGGTTTGGTGTAGAAGACGGAATAGTAAAGCGCATACACTAGCTGGGCTTATCCGAATACGACGCCTATTCCATGCTCAGGTGACTTATTCCGACAGGTTAAATTGCTAACTATTCCGCTATCGACATCAATTTATCTGGCAGCTACTTTGGCCTCGCTTAGCTAAGTACTGCTGATGGTAGTCTTCTGCTAACCAGTAGGTTTGCGCTGCTTCAATGGTGGTAACAATGGGGCGCGAATATATGCCGGTCTGTTGTAATTGCGACAAGAGATCTTGGGCCTGCTGTTGCTGGTCTTGGCTATGGTAAAACACGACAGAGCGATACTGGGTACCGATATCCGGCCCTTGTCGATTGACTGTTGTGGGGTCATGGTTGGCCCAGAAGCCCATGAGCAGCTGCTCGTAACTGATTATCTGCTCATCAAATTCTACCTGCACCACCTCCACATGGTCGGTAGTACCGGTACAGACTTGGCGGTAAGTGGGCTGCTCAATAGCGCCGCCCATGTAACCAACGCTGGTTTTAAGCACACCATCTTGCCTACTAAACAGGGCCTCAATACCCCAAAAACACCCCGCACCAAAAGTGGCTTTATTGATCATGTATACCTCCGTGGGTCTTTTTGATTTGGCATTGTGCCAGCGATTCGCTCAGGAGTTCAGTGTACCTCTATCAGAACGTCGTGAATACATCCATGTAGACTTCGCAGCAGCATCCCTGCTGCTGAGATCTGCTAGAGGTACACTGAACCCCTAAGCTATTATTGTGGAACATGTTTTCAACTCACGGTGCCACTGTAGTAGCTGGTATATGGTGTATGACCTTAGCGGACGTCAGCGGCAGGGAAAGCCGCTGAAGAGCCCCCATGGATGGGTTAACGGCGTTCCGCTAAGGTCATACACCATATGCCGGCGTAAACGTGGCATGTAAGTCAAGGTCGAAGCACGGAATCGGCAAAAACCCATTGGGTCAGAGTTAACCCCTGTGTATAATGCTCGTTTGACCTTCTATAGAACAATCTGGTTGTAAACAACACATGCAAACCAAGCAACGCGTATTGACCGGTATTACTACCACCGGTACACCACATTTAGGTAACTATCTGGGCGCCTTGAAGCCCGCCATCGCTGCCAGTAAAGACACCAATAATGACAGTTTTTATTTTATGGCCGATTATCATGCGCTGATTAAGTGTCAAGATCCGGCCACCGTGCATAAATCCTGTCGCGATATCGCCGCCATCTGGTTGGCTTTAGGCTTGGATACCGATGCGGCGACCTTTTATCGTCAGTCGGATATCCCTGAAATACCCCAGTTGACCTGGTTGCTTACCTGCATGACCCCTAAGGGTATGATGAATCGTGCCCATGCCTACAAGGCCTCTGTAGACGCCAATACCGCCCAAGGTAATCCAGATGTGGATGATGGCGTGACCATGGGCCTGTACAGCTATCCGATTCTTATGGCGGCCGATATCCTGATGTTTAATGCACAGCAAATTCCGGTGGGCAAAGATCAGATTCAACACATTGAAATGTGTCGTGATATTGCGGCGCGCTTTAATCATGCTTTTGGTGAGCACTTTGTCTTACCTGAAGCCATGGTGGAAGAGGGCGATGCCAAGGTGTTGTCTGGTCTGGACGGCCGCAAGATGAGTAAGAGCTACGGCAATATCATTCCTTTATTCGCCCCAGCAGATGAATTACGTAAACTGATTAACCAGATTAAGACTAATACCCTGCAGCCGGGTGAGCCTAAAGATCCTGATACCTGTACGCTGTATGAAATCTATGCATCCTTTGCTACTAAGCAACAAGCTGATGCCATGCGCCAGCGCTATGCTGAAGGTATAGCTTGGGGTGAAATGAAAGGGGAACTTTTTGAGTTTCTCAATGATCAATTACAGGAGTCCCGAGACCAGTATAACCGCATTATTGCAGATCCTGTGTTCATTGAAGCAGAATTGCGTAAAGGCGCCAATAAGGCCCGTGAATATACGGTGCCATTTATGGATCGTTTGCGTGCCGCTGTGGGTATTTTGCCATTGGATGGTCAGGTGTCCACCAAGGTCACCCAAACCAAGGTAAAAAAAGAACTTAGCGCCGCAGAGCAAGCCAAGGCTGATGCCGGCAAAGCGCGCGCCATGGAGATCGCAAAGCAGCGTGAAGCGCAAGAACAAGCGGCCATTGCCAAGCGAGTCGAGGATGCTAGGTTAGAGTGGCAACAAAATGGCGGGACGACAGAGGCTCTAGGGGTGATTTGTGCGCAACTAGAAGAAGAAATTGGTCAGGCTAAGAAAAAAGCCAAAAAGCAATTGCAGCAGATTCTGCAAGCAGTGCAAGGGCTTAGTGCATAGGCTGACATAGGCTGTTAAAGCTTGTGAGGTAGATATGGCAAAACACATAGTGATCGTCGAGGATGACGCGGATCAACGAGAAAATTACCAGGTGGCGTTAGAACAGCGTGGCTATCAGGTAACTGCTTTTGCCAGTAAAGAATCTGCTCAAGAGGGCTTGATGAGTATAAAACCGGATCTGGTTATCTTGGATATCATTATGCAGGACAACATTGATGCCGGTTTTCAACTCTGCAGTGACATATTAAAACGCTACCCACACATACCGGTGCTGTTCCTTACTGAACGGGTGGAAGAAATAGATCGCATTATTGGGTTGCGCATGGGTGCGTGGGACTATCAGCCTAAGCCCGTTTCCTTGGGCTTTTTGGCAGAGAAGGTGGCTACCTTGTTACGCCTGAGTGATATCCGTGATGCACCGCAAGATTTGGAGCAGAATGTACGTCAAGTCGGTGCCTTGAATCTGCTCGAAGAAAGCCGTTTGGCCCAATGGCATGGACAAGATATCGAAGGCCTAACATTAACAGAATTTCGCATGTTAGAAGCCTTGACGCGCCGCCCCGGACATATTGTTACCTATGATGTGTTGGCCCAGGCCACCCATCAACATTATGTCTCCAATAACACCATTAGTACCCATATTCGCAATATCAAGCGCAAAATTAAAAAGCTTGATAAGGCGTTTGATGCAATCAAATCTGAATATGGCTTGGGTTATCGCTGGACGGAATAATGGTGCAAGCCCCAGCAGCTAGTCCCAGTAAAAAACGTCGCTGGCGCCCTAGTGGCCAGATGATGTTGTTTTTACTCGTTTTGATTAGCATGCCGTTATTATCCTATCGCTTTCTGGCGGAGACCCGTGTGTTTATGATTGAGGGGCAATCACAGGCGCAATCTCAGTTAGCACAGGGTGTGGTTACCTTATTTCAAGGTCGCGAAGATCTACTGAAAGAACTGCCCTATCTGGATAGTCAACAGGTGGTATTTAGTCATCCCCTGAGTCAGGCCGTCAAGGTCGATGGTTATACGGGCGAGTGGTTGGATTTTCAGCTGTTTGCCAACCATTTTGGTAGCGGTGATGGCGAAGACGGTTACAGTCTTTTATTAGGTGAATACCAGGATCGAATTTATGGCTTGGTGCGCATTCAGGATAACGTTACTGTACTGCGCCAACCGGGTAATCGTAAACTTGATATGAGTGATCACTTGCGCTTGTCTTTACCGGATCGCAACGGTAATGAGCGCAAGCTGCTCATAGTGGCAACCAAGCCAGGTCGCATGGAAGTTTGGTATGTGAAGGATGACTGGTCTACGCCCATGTACAATCATCCATCCTCGACCTTTATTATTCAGGCCGTTATGCGCCCCCTAGTAAGTGGCTACTTGGTGGAATTTACCTTGCCTCGTTATTTCCTTAATTCCCGCCAAGAATTTGGTTTGGCGGTAGCTGATGTGGACAGTGAAGAAGGCGAGATGCGCCATCTTAAAACCCTGGTGAATTCCGAAACTAATATCGAGAGTCACTACAACCTATTGGCCATGCGATCGCCCGAAGCCAACAAGATATTGGCTAGTTTGGACCGTGCAAACTCGCAAATAATTATTTATGACAAGCATGCTAGGGTGCGTGCGAGTGTAGGCAAGTTGTCTACGGAGGTACAAGAATCTCTGGAAGTTACCGGTCCCTTAGGCCAGGTGCAGGCTTGGTTAAATATTGCTTTAGATTGGTTTGTGGCTATTCCTGCCTATCTAAGTAGTGGCCAGGAAGCTAGTCAGGAAAGGGAAGTGCTTAATCAAGCCCTAGATAATGAATTTGCCAGTGGCCGTTGGCATAGAAACCCGGGCGAAGAAGTATTGGCCGTGGCGGCACCTATCACGGATCAGGAAGGCGCCTTGCTTGGCGTGGTAATGATCAAGCAATCAACAGCACAGATTCTAAAACTACAGCGCCAAGCCATGGAAAACATCACCCTAGTTAGTTTTACCACCATGGTGGTGATCTTGCTGGTATTGCTGGCCTTTAGTTGGCGCCAAGCCTACCGAGTACAGCGTTTGGGTCGTGAAGCACAACAGATTGTAGACCCGAGTGGGCGCCTGCGCAGTGACCACCTGCAAAGTGAAGTGGGTTCAGGCGATGAAATCGGTGCCTTAGCACGCAGCTTTTCTGACGTGGTAGAACGTTTACACGAACATCAGCAGTTTATGTCTACCATGCCGCGTACCTTGCGCCACGAGATTAATAACCCGCTTAATGCCACCATGACATCGTTAGAGAATCTGCAACGCCATGGGGTGGAAGTTGAGCAACAACGTTATTTGGCTATTGCCCAACGGGGGCTGGTTAAAATTAGTGCCATTGTGGAAAAATTGGCAGATGCTGCCAATCTTGAAGAGGCCTTAAAAGAGGACGAACTGGAGGCCTTGAATTTAGCATACCTAGTAGAAACCTACGTTAATCATCAACAGCGTCAAGTGCCAGGCCAATTACCCGATGTGGTGTTTAGTTGTGATGATCAGCAGGTAGCCGTAGCCGGTGTAGACTATCGTATCGAACAGCTATTGGATAAGCTATTGGATAATGCGCGCGATTTTCGCGATGCTGATACGTCCATTGTGGTGCGCCTTTATCAACAGCAAATGTACTGTTATTTGGAAGTGGAAAACCAAGGTCCACCTATTCCTGCAGCCATGCAGGGCAATCTATTTGCCTCCATGGTAAGTGGCCGTAAAGGTGGTTCGGGTCAGGCGCATTTTGGCTTAGGCTTGTATGTGGTGCGTATGATAGCACTATATCATGGCGGTGAAGTCACAGCTCACAACCTCATAAATCCTGACGCTGTGCTCTTTAGAGTGCGTTTGCCACTATTGCTAGTATAGAGCCTAATAACATGTGTGAATCCCAGCAGCGCTCATTGCCTCAACCGAAAGGCCTAGCAAGCCGCTTTCTTATTGGCTTGGTGAAAGGCTATCGTTTGCTGATCAGTCCCATGTTGGGCGCCAATTGTCGCTACATACCAACCTGTTCTAGCTATGCAATTGAAGCAATAAGTTTGCATGGGCCACTTAAAGGCACGGCTATGTCAGTTTGGCGTATTCTGCGTTGCAATCCTTTTTCTAAAGGTGGCTATGATCCTGTGCCTGGTAGTGAAAACTTGCCTTATAAGGAAGACTAGCTAGTCTTCCCCAAACGGAAAGGCCTCGCCTTGCCAGCCACCTAGTTCCTGCCAGCGATTAACAATGTGACAAAATAGCTCAGCGGTCTTTTGTGCATCATAGAGAGCACTATGGGCTTCTTTATTGCTAAAGCTGATGTTCGCGGCGAGGCAAGCCTTGGCGAGCACTGTTTGACCGTAAGCAAGGCCTGCCAAGGTGGCGGTGTCAAAGGTTGAGAAGGGGTGGAATGGATTGCGTTTGTGCTCAACCCGTGCCACAGCGGCATTCACAAAACCTAAATCAAAGGCGGCGTTGTGGCCAACTAGTATGGCGCGTTTGCAGCCACTGGACTTCACCGCTTTACGTATGGGTTTGAAAATTTTATCGATGGCATCGCGTTCTGCCATAGCCTCCCGCTGTGGATCAAAGGGATCAATGCCGGTGAATTCCAGGGCGGCTTTTTCCAGATTGGCGCCGGCAAAAGGAGCCACATTGGCGGCAATGGAATCGCGCACGTAAAGCACACCGTCATCATCCATATCTATGATGACAGCGGCCACTTCAAGCAAAGCGTCGGTGGCATTGTTAAAGCCGGCGGTTTCCACATCAACGATAACCGGTAGGTAACCACGAAAGCGTTCAGAAATCATGCTTATCAATCCTTAGTCCTGCAGTTTCCAGTGCAGGGTTTCGCCTGCAGCAAGTGGAATGATGGTGTCACCGGCATAGTTTAGAGAGGCCGGTACTTGCCAGTCTTGTTTAACTAAGGTGATGGTATTGTCATTGGCTGGTAGACCATAAAAAGCCGGGCCATTGAGACTGGCAAAGGCTTCCAGTTTATGCAAAATGCCTAATTCTTCGAACACTTGTGCATAGAGTTCAATGGCAGCTGGGGCAGAATAGCAGCCCGCACAGCCACAGGCACTTTCTTTTGCGCCTTGGGCATGGGGGGCTGAATCGGTACCCAAGAAGAAGCGTGGATTACCACTGACCACGGCATCTCTTAAGGCTTGCTGGTGGGTATTGCGCTTGAGCACAGGCAAACAATAGAGATGGGGTTTGACGCCACCCACCAATAGATGGTTGCGGTTGTACATAAGGTGTTGCGGGGTAAGGGTAGCGCCGACCTTGTAGCTGCTGCTCTGTACAAACTCGGCCGCTTCTTTGGTGGTGATGTGCTCAAATACCAAGTTCAATTTAGGGAAGCGCTCTAGCAGAGGGATGAGCTGGCTGTCGATAAAGCCTTTTTCGCGATCAAAAATGTCCACTTCTGCATGGGTTATTTCGCCGTGCACAAGTAGGGGCATGCCTAACTCTTCCATGGTAGCGATGGCATCATAGGCGTTGGCCATGGCCGTCACACCTGCTGCGGAATTGGTGGTAGCGCCAGCTGGGTAAAGTTTGACGGCTTTGACAATGCCTGAAGCATGGGCAGTACGAATGTCATCGGCACTGGTGTGGTCGGTTAAATACAAGGTCATTAATGGCATCAAACCTGTGGCTTGAGCATCAATACGCGCCTTGTATTCCGTGGCCATGGCGGTGTTGGTCACTGGTGGTGTTAGGTTTGGCATGATGATGGCGCGGCCAAATTGTTTGGCTGTATCGGCAACGGTGCGAGACAGAACAGCCCCATCGCGTAAATGTAGGTGCCAGTCATCAGGTTGGATAAGAGTCAAAGAAGTTGCTGTCATGGGGGGTTCCAATGCCAAGATAGAAGGACTAAAACTTGCTTTATAGTCGGTAAAAATAATGCGCCACATTCTACCAGTTCTGCCTGCCGGTGTCCTTATGTATTACTATCAACTTGTGTGAAGCCTAACATGCTAATAATTCATAGCAGTGACATGACTTATTGTTCTCAAAAGTAGTATAATTTGCCCCTAATTTTTTCAGCGAGGTCCGGTTTTGGTGAGCTCGCATGTTATTGGGAAGCATACATGTCTGATATTAACAAAGTGGTACTGGCCTATTCTGGTGGCCTAGATACTTCTGTAATCGTTAAATGGTTGCAGGAAACCTATAACTGCGAAGTGGTGACTTTTACCGCTGACTTGGGTCAGGGTGAAGAAGTAGAGCCAGCACGTGCTAAAGCTGAAGCTTTGGGTGTAAAAGAGATTTACATTGAAGATCTGCGTGAAGAGTTCGTACGCGACTTTGTTTTCCCAATGTTCCGCGCTAATGCTATCTATGAAGGCGAATACCTACTTGGCACCTCTATCGCGCGCCCATTGATTGCCAAGCGTTTGATTGAGATCGCTAATGAGACTGGTGCTGATGCCATCTCCCACGGTGCCACTGGTAAAGGTAACGACCAGGTACGTTTCGAGTTGGGTGCTTATGCATTGAAACCAGGCGTGGCCGTTATTGCTCCTTGGCGTGAATGGGATCTTAATTCTCGTGAAAGTCTGGTTAACTACTGTGAAACCCATGGTATAGATGTTGACTTCAAGAAGAAGAAAAGCTCCCCATACTCCATGGACGCTAACCTTTTGCATATCTCCTATGAAAGTGGCCTGTTAGAAGATCCATGGGCAGAAGCTGAAGAAGAAATGTGGCGTTGGAGCGTGTCTCCTGAGGCGGCACCTGATGCAGCCACCTATATTGAACTGACCTATGAGAAGGGTGATATTGTCGCTATCGATGGCCAAGCCATGAGCCCAGCAACGGTGTTGGAAACCCTGAACAAGATCGGTGGTGCAAATGGTATCGGTCGCTTGGATATTGTAGAAAACCGTTACGTAGGCATGAAGTCTCGCGGTTGTTATGAAACACCCGGCGGTACCATCATGTTACGCGCTCACCGCGCCATCGAATCCATTACCTTGGATCGCGAAGCAGCCCATCTAAAAGATGAAATCATGCCTAAGTATGCCAAGGTGGTATACAACGGTTACTGGTGGTCTGAAGAACGTCAGATGATGCAAGCCCTAATAGACCGTTCCCAGGAGTACGTTAACGGTGTTGTACGTTTGAAATTGTACAAGGGTAATGTTGACGTAGTGGGTCGTAAGTCGAATGACAGCCTGTTTGATGAAGCCATGGCTACCATGGAAGATGATGCGGGCGCCTATGACCAGCAGGATGCCGCTGGCTTTATCAAGCTAAATGCGCTGCGTATGCGCATCGAAGCCAGCAAGGGTCGTGACTTGTTGAAGTAATATTTTGCTTTAGTGGAAAAAGCCCGCTCATCGTAGCGGGCTTTTTTGTGTAAGTAGAAAATAGTTTGTGTGTAAATAGATGTAGTGGGGTGCAGCAGCTAAAAACACAACATGTTGTTATTAGTGGTATTTAATAGACACAATACTTAGTATTTATT
>JAERSU010000138.1 GCA_016845445.1 Oceanospirillaceae bacterium
AAGCTGTACTGGCATTTCCGGCCACTGGTGTTGCAACTGGGCTAAATAAGGTGGTGTTTCGCGGCTGTCAGCTACCATGACTCGCACACCCTGCTGGGCCAAATAGTTGGCACAGGCATAACCGGTTTTACCTAAACCGATGACTAGGGTGAAACGATCAGTACCGATCAGTTGCATAGTTACTTGCCTTACTCTTCTCTTGACTCTTCTGTCTTACTCTTGTGCTAGCGTAGCTTTAAGGTCGCCAAGCCAATCAAAACCAAAATAACGGTGATAATCCAAAAGCGCACGATAATACGTGGTTCTGGCCACCCAGATAACTCAAAATGGTGATGCAGTGGCGCCATTTTAAAAATACGTTTGCCGGTTAATTTAAACGAACCCACTTGCAGGATGACCGATAGGGTTTCCACCACAAAAATACCGCCCATAATTACCAACACCAATTCTTGTCGCACGATGACCGCAATAACCCCTAAGGCTGCGCCCAGTGACAAGGCGCCGACATCGCCCATAAACACCTGCGCTGGGTAGGTGTTAAACCATAGGAATCCCATACCGGCACCCACCATAGCGGCACAGAACACCACCAGTTCACCGGCGCCGCGGATATGGGGGATGTGTAGGTATTCAGCAAACACCGAGTGACCGGTTAAATAGGCAAACACACCAAGGGCTGCGGCCACTAAAACCGTTGGCAAGATGGCCAAGCCATCCAAACCATCGGTCAGGTTAACGGCATTAGAGGTGCCCACAATGACAAAGTAAGTCAGTATGACGTAGAGAAAGCCCAAGTTAATGGCCACGTCCTTGAAAAAAGGCACAATTAATTCTAGTTCTTGCGGGTATTGAGCGGTGTAATAAAGAAACAAAGCCGCACCCAAGCCGCCGACGGATTGCCAAAAATATTTCCACCGGGCAATCAATCCACGGGAGTTTTTTTCAATGACCTTGCGATAGTCATCAACCCAACCAACAATGCCAAACACGGTGGTGACAAAAATGGTCACCCATATATAGCGGTTACTTAGGTCTCCCCACAGCAAGGCACTGACTATAATTGCCACCAAAATCAGCGCCCCACCCATGGTAGGCGTACCGGCTTTCACCAGATGGCTTTGCGGTCCATCATCACGGATGGCCTGGCCAATTTGTTTGATTTTTAGGTGCTTAATCATATATGGGCCAATGGCCATGGCGATCAAAAGAGCGGTTAACACCCCCATAATGGCGCGCATGGTTTGGTACTGGAATACCCCAAAGGCACTGTAGAATTGCGACAAATATTCAGCTAACCATAACAACATCGGTTATCTTTCCTGTTGTAATAATAATTCAACTACGCGTTCCATGCGGCTAGAGCGAGAGCCCTTTACCAGGCAACTCAAATTTTGCTTTGGCAAGTGCGCCAAATAGGCCGCTACTTCATCCTGAGATGCCACGGCAATGGGGTTGGCACCACCATCGGCAGCATACTGACTCACCGCATGAGCAACACGCGAACCAACACCAATGAAGTAATCAACGCCGGCATTGGCAGCATAACGGCCTAAGCCTTCATGCAGACTACGAGAAGCATCACCAAGTTCCCGCAGATCACCTAAAATCAAACAGCTCGTTCCAGCCTGCTGCACCAACACGTCTATGGCAGCCCGCACCGAAGATGGATTGGCGTTGTAGGTATCGTCAATGATCAATACCTGATGCTCGAGTTCATGCCTTACTAGTCGCCCCTTATAGGCTTCACACTGGGCCAGCCCTGCCACAATGGTGGCAATAGATAGCCCTGCTGCACTGGCCGCGGCGGCCGCAGCCATGGCATTGGCCACATTGTGACGGCCTGCCAAAGGCAGTTTGGCATCTGCCTCTTGGCCATCAATCGAGAGGACAAATTCGCTATGCTGTGGATGCAGTTGTAAGGCCTTGCTATGCACGTTGGCAGCTTGCTTATCGACACTAAAAGACCATACCTTGCGAGCGCCAGCCAATTGTTGCCAGTAGGCAAAGTTGGCATCATCCAAATTCAGCACCACCTGACCATCTGCAGCTGTACCCGATACAATTTCACCCTTTGTTTCTACTACCCCACGATGGCCTCCAAAACCAGCTAGATGGGCATCTTGAGCGTTGTTCAAAATGGCAATCTGCGGCACACCAATGCGACAGGTATAGGCAATTTCGCCAGGATGATTGGCACCCAACTCAAGCACACGATAAGCGATATCCTCGGCCTGCATATTCCAAATAGTTAAGGGCACGCCAATATCGTTATTTAGATTTCCTTGGGTGACTTCCACACTACCAGCTTGAGCAAATATCTGACCGAGCATCTCTTTAACGGTGGTTTTACCGCTACTACCTGTCACCGCAAGCCATTGGCCTGACATAGCCTGCCGGCGTAAGCGCGCCAAGGTAGCCAAAGCAATGCGCGTATCGGCTACTAGGATCTGCGCTAAATCACTGTCTATCTCGGTGCTAACAAGGGCACCAACGGCCCCTTTTTGCTGGGCTTGAGCGATGAATTCATGGCCATCAAAATTGGGCCCAACCAAGGCCACAAACAAATCCCCTGGTTGCAAGGTACGGGTATCTGTTGAGATACGAGTAAACTCAGCATCCGCTGTTAATTTGCGCGCTTGCAGGTGTTGTTGCAATTGGCTCAATTGAAACTTCACGCCACCAACTCCTGTAGTTGAGCCAGCACTAGGTCACGGTCACTAAAGGCAAACCGCTGACCAGCAATTTCCTGATAGTCTTCATGCCCCTTGCCGGCAATCAACACTATGTCTGTGGCCTGCGCTTGAGCAAGGGTTTGCTGTATCGCAGTCTGGCGATCAGCCACCACCTGCACCTTGTCTGGCTCTGCAAAGCCCGCCAATATTTGCTTAATAATGTCATGGCTAGCTTCAAAACGGGGGTTATCATCGGTAACCACCACACGATCGGCATTGGCTTCGGCCACTGCCGCCATTAACGGCCGCTTGCCTTGGTCTCGATCACCACCACAGCCAAACACACACCATAAGTGGCCATCCTGCAGGTGTGCACGCACAGCATGCAGGGCGGCTGCTAAGGCATCAGGCGTGTGGGCATAGTCAACTATCACCGTGGCACAATCAGTAGCGGTGAACTTTTCCATACGTCCGATAACGGCTTGTAATTGACTGCACACCAGCTCCACTTCACTAGCCGTATGTCCCATGGCTAACAGGGCGGCAATCACCGCTAACAAGTTGCTTAAATTAAACTCGCCATAAACACCAATAACGATATTCATATCCGCTTCTGGGGTGACCACCTGCACCCGCATACCACTGACGTCATAGCTTACTTCACGCACCCATACATGGGCTTGCTGATCAACTAGACTATAGCTCCACAAGCGGGTGCTCGGCGCAATACGCTGGCACAGCTGGCGGCCAAATTTATCGTCCAAATTGATCACCGCATGCTGTAAACCAGGCCATACAAACAAGGCCGCCTTGGCTTCACCATAGGCAGCCATCGAGCCATGATAATCCAAATGATCACGGCTTAAATTAGTAAACACGGCAATATCAAAAGCACAGGCATCGACTCGGCCTTGGTGCAGGCCGTGAGAAGATACCTCCATGGCACAAGCTTGGGCTGACTGAGCCAGCATTTGCCCTAACAGCTCCTGTACACTGACACCATCGGGTGTGGTATTAGGCCCAGCCTTAAGATCTTGCAAGAGGCCATTTCCAATGGTACCAATCACACCACATGGCTGGTTAAGCAGGTTGCAGGCTTGGGCAATAAACTGACTAATGCTGGTTTTGCCATTGGTACCGGTAATGCCAAACAGGGTCATTTGCTGACTTGGGTGGCGCAGCACTTCAGCAGCCAGCTTACCCAACTGTTGCGGCAGTTGGGGTACTGGCCAAATAGGCACAGTGAAGTTGAATGTGGCCACCAGCTGCAACTGACTAGCATCCACCGCCACCGCAGCAGCTTGGTTTGCCTGCGCCTGCTCAATAAAGCTGCGCAACCGCTGCGGGTCCCCTACGCAAGCAACAAACAGATCCCCTGCTGTTACCTGCCGGCTATCGGATGTGATCCCTGTTACCAGCGCATCAGCAGCCTCTGGGTCCCACCCCAGAGTCTGCCAAACCGCTGTCAAACTGGTCGCCTGCACACCCAACTCCACTGTTATCCTTTATTGGCAGCCAGATTATCTGGTGCCACGTTCATTAGTCGTAAACTTTCCGCCATAATGCGGCTAAACACAGGGGCGGCCACTTCGCCGCCGTAATATTCTTCACCTTGTGGTTGATCAACCACCACCACGCACACTAAGCGCGGCTGTTGCACCGGCGCCATTCCGGCAAAAATAGCGGCATAGGCATCATCCTCATAACCACCAGACTGGCTGGTTTTATGAATGGTGCCGGTTTTACCCGCTACCTTGTAGGAAGGCACCCGCGCTCGTGTTGCGGTGCCACCAGGTTGGGTAACGGTTTGCATCATACTGACCACCTGCTGCGCCACCTCTGCTGGCATAATGCGTTCTGCTTCGGGCAGCTCATCTAACTTCAACAATGACACCGGACGCTTCAAACCATGGCTGGCCAATACCGAATAAGCTTGTGCCAACTGCATGGGTGTTGTAGCAATACCGTAACCATATGACATGGTGGCAAGGTTAATGGGATGCCACTTGGCATAATTAGGCAGTACACCAACACTTTCGCCGGGAAAACCACTGCCCGTATCTTGCCCAAGGCCAAAGCTATAAAAGGTATTTCTTACGCTGCCTTCTGGCATGGACATGGCTAACTTGGTAACCCCCACATTACTGGATTTAGTAATGATGCCGGTGATGTCCAAAACCCCGTAATTACGGTGATCACGTATGCTTTTGCCCTTCACTCGGATAAAACCTGGGCTGGTATCCACCTCGCTTTCTATGGAATATTGACCACTCATTAAAGCCGCTGCGACGGTTAAAGGTTTGACCGTCGAACCTGGCTCAATGACGTCCGTTAGGGCGCGATTCCTCAAGCTGTCAATTTGCATGTTGCGGCGGTTATTAGGGTTGTATGATGGCTGATTTACCATGGCCAACACTTCCCCAGTCTGCACATCCAAGATGACGGCTGCGGCCGACTTGGCCTTATGGGACTGCACCACAGCTTTGAGCTCTCGGTAGGCCACATACTGCATGCGTAAATCGATACTTAACTGCAAATCCTTGCCTGGCTGTGCAGCCTGCAGTACCCGTAGATCTTCTACTACCCGCCCTTTACGATCCTTTTTCACCAACTTGCTGCCGGTTTGGGCTTTTAACCAATCCTCATAGGCCAGCTCCAAGCCTTCTTGGCCTTGATCATCGACGTTATTGAAGCCCACCACATGGGTCGCTACTTCGCCAGCTGGGTAGTAACGATGGAACTCGCGTTGGCCGTAAACGCCTTTAATACCCATATCAAGTATGGCCTGCGCATCGTCTGGATTCATGTGCCGACGTAGGTACATAAACTCTTTACTGGCCATATTGGTGAGGCGCTGGTTTAAATTAACCATGTCTATGTCCAAGGCCACTGACACCCGAGTAGCCTCCTCAGAGTTGGCCAGCAGCTCCTGGGGATGCGCCCACAAGCTCACTACTGGTGCACTGACCGCCAAGGGCTTGCCATGGCGATCGGTAATCATGCCGCGATGAGCTGCCAATGGCACCGTGCGTTCCATGCGCGCATCGCCTTGACGCTGTAAAAAATTACGTTCCGTTAGGTTTAGGTCTACCAAACGCCAAATCACGACGCTGGCTGCGGCTAACAGTACCAGCCAAATAAAGCGCATGCGCCAAGGGTATTCCGCCTGATTCATGGCTGTCTTGCCATCACCACATCAGTGGCAGACGGCACCCGCATTTGCAACTGCTTGGTGACCAACACCTCAACCCGGCTATAGGCTCCCCAAGCACTCTGTTCTAACAATAACTGACCCCATTCAATCTGCATGGCATCGCGCTGCTTCTGCAATTGATGCAATTCGTGCACTAGGGCTCGCTTCTCATAGGAACTGTATATAACCAGCTGCGCACTAATCACCGTAATGGCGGTAAACAACAAGGTCAGCAGCAAAATATAGGCTTGCGCTTTGCGACTTGCCTTGAGCAACAAACCATTGAGTGCGTAACTTATGTCTTTCACGCCAGCTTCTCCGCCACCCGCATCACTGCACTGCGGGCTCTAGGATTGGCATCCACTTCGCCTTTACTTGGCTTGCGGGCTTTGCCAATCAACTTGAGTCGTTTATTAAGCTGATCCTCTGTAAAGGGCACACCTGGCGGCAGGTGGCTATCACCTTGTGCCATGTTGCGCATAAAGCGTTTCACAATGCGGTCTTCTAAGGAATGAAAACTAATGATGACCATCCGACCGCCTGGCTTAAGCACTTCTAGTGCTGCCTGCAGACCATCTTCTAGATCACCCAATTCGCGATTAACATGAATGCGAATACCCTGAAAAGCGCGGGTGGCTGGGTGCTTACCCTTTTCCCATTTCGGGTTGGCAGCACTAATAATCTCGGCCAGCTGCTTGGTACGGGTTATGGGTTGTTTGCCACGTTGTTCGATAATGGCTCTGGCCATACGACGTGAAAATCGCTCTTCGCCGTAGTGATACAGGGCATCGGCAATTTCCTCAGCTTCAGCACGGGCCAACCACTGGGCGGCAGACTCACCCACCGCTGGATTCATACGCATATCCAGGGGACCATCTTGCATAAAGCTAAAGCCCCGCTCTGGATCATCCAACTGGGGGGAAGACACGCCTAGATCCAACAACACGCCGTCAACCTGACCATGCCAGCCCCGCTGGTTAGCCACATCGACAATATTGGCAAAGGAGGTTTGGGCAATTTGTAAGCGTCCATCGTCAGCCTGCATAGCCTGTGCTACAGCAATGGCTTCAGGGTCTTTGTCGAAGGCTTGCAGGGCACCATCAGCATGCAGGTGCTGAAGAATTAAACCGGAGTGACCACCACGCCCAAAGGTGCCATCCATATAGCGGCCACTCCCATCCTGAACAAGCAGCTCTACTGCTTCATCCAACAGAACCGTTTTGTGCACAAACTTGTCTGTTTCCATCGATCAGGCGACCCTTAGTAATCGTTCAATTATAGTGATAAATCATGCATGGCATCCGGCAGATCACTAGTATCACTAGCCTCCTGCAGATAATCATCGCGCCGTGCATTCCAAAGCGACTCACTCCACAATTCAATCTTCTTACCTTGACCAAGTAGAATGGCCTTCTTCTCCAACTGGGCGTATTCACGCAATACTGCGGGCAGCAGTATGCGACCATTGGCGTCCAGTTCAACATCGGTTGCATGGCCGATCAGTAAGCGCTGAATGCGGCGTGCAGCTGGATTAAAGCTAGGTAGTTGTTCCAGTTTCGCCTGAATAATGTCCCATTCAGGCAACGGATAAATCATGAGACAGGACTCTTCAGTATCAATAGTGATGACCAACTTGCCCTCACTAGCGGCAGCAAATAGCTCACGAAAACGCACTGGCATGGCCATGCGTCCTTTCGTGTCGATATTGATTGCTGCTGCGCCGCGGAACATAAGTCCTGCCTAATTAAGTCTATTTAAGTTCTAAAATGGGCCAAAAAACCACTTTCGCCCACTTTTTTCCACTTTTCGAAGTTTAGGCACAATAAAGCAAGATTGCAAGTAAAATACCGGCAAACAACCGCCATTGGGTAATTGTTACCAATACCCAGCGAGAAAGATTTTTAGGTAGTAAGGCTTAGGTCAGTTGCACGACCTGGCTTGGCACTAGAAGATGAGATTTAATCAGCGCGCTAGCCTTGGCAGAATCACGCCGTAAGAGCGCAGTCACCAGCTCTTCGTGTTCTTTCTGATTGACGTCAAAGGCTTCATGACCGGCATTATGACGCAGCCAAAGATTGCGATAACGGGAGGCTTTCTCATACAGGGACCAGCGCGCTGCGAGCAACTGCTCAGAACCACAACCAGAAGCAATGGCTAAATGAAAACCTTGGTGCAGCTGCTCCCAGGCCTGCATATCACCCTGTTTTAATAAATCCGCATTGGCTTGCAAGCGGTGCGCGGCGGCCAAAATACCCGCCTCCCAAGCATCGTCACCGCGGGCAATGGCGAGTTCCACACACAAGGCTTCTAAATGCGCACGGGCATCATAAATATCTTGCATTTCCGCCTGACTGACCGGATGCACTCGGTAGCCACGTTGATCTTCCACCGCCACCAACTGCTCTACCACCAACTGCGACAAGGCCTCGCGTAGTGGATTAACCCCGACACCATAATGCGCCTTTAACGTGGCCATCTTGAGCTTTTCACCAGGTTCGAAGTTACCGGCAAGTATATCTTGCTTGAGTAGCTGCATGATCCTAGTGGCGGAGTTTTCTTTCATGACAAATAGTCTTAACGATAAGAGGATGTCGACATTATAACATCAAGTCGACAATTCCATAAGCAGACCGGAACCATGCTGTTTTAACCACTGACGCTGGGTTTGCCAAGCAGGGCAGTAGCTGGTAACCAGCTGCCAAAATTCAGCCCCATGGTGCAGGTGTTTTAAATGACACATTTCATGCACCACCACACAGTCAAACACATCTTTAGGCGCCATGGCCAATAGATAGTTAAAGGTCAGCTCTGCCCTGCTATTACAACTACCCCACCGGCTCGAATACTGGCGCACCTTGATACTTGCCGGCTGCACGGACAACTCAGCCTCCATCTGCCCTAGCCAATAGTCCAACCGCTGCTGTACAAACGCCAATGCCTGCTGGCGGTACCACTGCTGCCACAAGCGCCATCGGCAGGCCTGAGATCTCTGTCGAGAAGTAAATACCAGTTCGATTGCCTCATTTGCTAGGCTTATGGAATGATGCTTCGCCTCGCTAATACGGATGGGCAACCAGTCACCAAATAGAGGCCATTGATCACCATCCCGCAGCTGATCAGGCAGCGCCTTGGCCTCATCAATGCGCTCTTGCAGCTGTTCCTGCTTAGCCACCAACCAGGCATACTTAGCGGCCAAAGCCTCTGCCAAGAGCCTCTGTTCCAACCCCAAGGGCACGGTCACCGTAATACCACCCGGCCGCACCTGAAAACCAATACTGCGCCGCCGCTTACTTACCTTCAGCGCATACACCAAATCCTGCCAGACACACTCGTCCTGGGGCTGCGTAATACGTCTAGGTTGAAGAGAAAATAGAGAAGAAAGCATAATTAATAGCAGAAAAATTACGTTGTGAGGTGGCCAAATTGGTTCCTGAGCAAGGCAAAAATGCGCACAGGAAGGGAGTGTACATTAAGTACATGACCGACCGAGCACATTTTTAACGCCGCTCAGGGGCCAATTTGGCCGCCCCACGATGTAATTTGAAAGTGCGCCGTAAGCCGGGTTCTGTCATGGACAGCCATTCATCTAGGACCTGCGTCGCCACAGGCCTCAAGCGACCTACCCGGTTCCAGCGCGGCTCACGCCTATAGGCACCCTATTTGGTCTTGCTCCAGGTGGGGTTTACCATGCCGTTAGATGTTACCATCAACGCGGTGCGCTCTTACCGCACCCTTTCACCCTTACCGCCCGCAAAGCGGGGTTGGCGGTCTACTCTCTGCTGCACTGGCCGTGGGTTCACACCCCCCAGGCGTTACCTGGCACCTTACCCTATGGAGCCCGGACTTTCCTCCCCTTGGATTGCTCCAAGCGGCGACTGTCTGGCGGACTTTCAGGCGGCAGGATAGCAGCTTTGCTCCGTCATTGCGAGCTTCCAACCCGTCTTCATTGCGAGCTTTCAACCCGTCGTCATTGCGAACTTCCAACCCGTCGTCATTGCGAACGCAGTGAAGCAACCTCCTTGCGGCGCAGTGCCATCCTGATAGAGATTGCTTCACTGCGTTCGCAATGACGGTGGAAGAGCATTCGCAATGACGGTGGAAGAATAAAACTACTTACCCTGCAATTGCAACGCGCGATCGTACAGCGCCTTTTTCTTGTGAGGTGTTAATTGAGCCGCCATAGCCGCGGCCTTTTTAATGGGCAATTCAGACAACAATACCGTTAACAACTTGTCTGTCTCTGCATCCATGCTTGGGGCCTCGGTAGCGACAGGCTTGCCAGCCACTACCAGAACAAACTCGCCACGTTGCTGATTACTATCCGCCTGCATCCAAGCCTGCACCTGCTCAATACTGCCGCCATATACGGTTTCATAGGTTTTGGTTAGCTCCCGTGCCACAGTCAACTGCCGTTGCTGACCCAACACCTTGCCCATATCGGCAATGCTATCCACAATACGATGGGGTGACTCGTAAAACACATGGGTGTGCTGGGCCTCAGCGATGCTTTCTAACTGCTGACAACGGTGGGAGCTTTTAGCCGGTAAAAAGCCCATAAAGGTAAAGCGATCAGTGGCCACGCCAGCCACACTTAAGGCAGCAATTAAGGCACAGGGGCCAACAATAGGAACCACACTAAAACCGGCTGCCCGAACAGCGCTGACTAGGTGATAACCCGGATCAGAAATCAATGGTGTGCCGGCATCAGAGATAAGCCCTATGGACTGCCCTTCGCTCAAGCGTTGCAGCATAGATTCGGTGCGCTGACGTTCATTATGATCGTGCACGGCAAGCATCGGCGTGGTAATGCCAAAATGTTGCATCAAGGCAGCACTGTGACGGGTATCTTCGGCAGCAATTACATCAACAGACTGCAGTGTCGCAATAGCCCTTGGGGTCATGTCTTGTAAATTACCAATTGGAGTTGCAACCACATAAAGGCTGGGAGAATGCATTAGACCAATGACTCCTAAATGGGTGTTTCTGCGCTGCGGCATGTTGAGCAGCTACAGAAAAGCCAAAATATAACAAAAAATAAGCAACTAAACTGGCTCCAAAGAGTCCAATCGTCTATCTTATAGAGATACCTATTGTAACCTAAATTCAGTTAGCTTTAGCATGGCGCCCGTCGGACATCGTTCATTTTCTTACCCAACACGGCAAGACCTTCCTATCAGGTCCTCTTGGCGCCCAATCTTCTTGCTGGGTAGCTTGCTGTTGCTCAGCGCCTGTGAGACCACACCCACGCGACCCGTTAGCAGTAACACACCCCCTCCAGCTCCTCTTGAGACAACTCGCGAACCAGCCATCGAGCCAGTTCTTGAGCCAGCCCAGCAGGCCCTGGTCATTAAACTAGACCTCACAGAAACACAGAGCAATAATGAGGTAATGACACAGGATAAGGACATGGAGGACACGCCCAGCCCTGCAGCGCCTATCATTATTACCATTGGTGAGCCTGACCAAGCTAAGCCTGAGCCCCAAGCTGCAGATGCCAGCCAAGACCTAGCGGCAAGCCCAACACCATCGTCAGAGACGAATGCTGAACAAGCATCAGAACCCCAATCTCAGCCACCTAAAACTAGCACACCTGAGCTTTCCCCGAGGGAGACACAAGCAGAACGTGATGCGGCGCATCAGCGCTTGCTGGCCCGCCAACTGCAATTGCTTGATTTAGCTGACAAGATGTATAACAAAGG
>JAERSU010000139.1 GCA_016845445.1 Oceanospirillaceae bacterium
CAGAGGAACCAGGCGCCAAGTCCATGCAACGGTCTAGCCAAGGCATAATACGCTCTAGATCCCAATCAAAAAGGCCGCGGTCAAAGCTCCAATCCATACCGTTCAAGGCCCAAGGCTTGGCGCCGCGGGTTTCGTAGGGGCCAATCAAGAAGCCATTGCCTTCTTGACGAATGTAAGAAGCAGCCCAGGAATCACGTACCACCGGTAGTTCTTTGGTTAGCTTGGCTAGCTCTGGATGGTCGTCGGTAACTAGATACTGGTGTTCTAGGTTAACAATGGGCACGTGCACGCCCACCATGCGACCAACTTCTGGGGCAAAGCAACCACCACAGTTCACCACGTGCTCAGCAATGATGGTGCCTTTTTCCGTGATAACTTCAAATTCACCACTTTCCATGACGTTTATGTCGATAACGCGGTTAAAGCGGCTAAAGGTAGCACCATTGTCACGGGCCAATTGACCTAGGGGCATCACCACTGAAGTAGGGTCAACGTGGCCGTCATTAGGTGTGTGTAGAATGACGCGAGCATCTGGAAAGCTCATCACCTGAGAAATTTCAGCGGCTTCTTCTCGGCTAACAAAATTCATTTCACAGCCAATGTTTTCAGCACGGCTCTTGATGTTGCGGAACCACTGCTCTTCTTGTTCCGTGTAACCAACACGTAAGGAGCCGGTTTTGTGGAAGCTGCTAGGCATGCCGGTTTTTTCTGGTAGTACTTCATCGTACAGCTTCATGGTGTATTCATGAATCTTGGATAAGGTGTGGTTACCGTTGAAGTTAGGGCACAGACCCGCAGCGTGCCAGGTAGAACCGGAGGTCAGTTCGCCTTTTTCCACCAATACAATATCGGTCCAGCCTTCTTCGGTAAGATGATAGGCTAGGTTAACACCAAGGGAGCCGCCGCCAACGATGACAACGCGAGCATGAGTAGGTAATGACATAGTTATGATCCTTTTAGTGTTGTTGCTTAAGCTCGGCCAATCTGTTCGCGGCTTATGCTGATGTTAAATTTTTCACGAATAGCCAGGTCGGTGGCATCGTCCACATGCTGAGGGTAGTATTCGGCCAATATCTTATCTTTCTTAGCGATGGCCTTATCCAACAGTACTGGTGTGTTGGCTTCTTTCCATTGATTGGGGCTTAAGCGATCGCCTACTTCGGGGTAGATGTATTCGCTTTGCATAACCTGTAAGGTCTGGCCTGAACCAAGGTAATGCCCCTTGTTGTTGAGGCAGACATCTTTGATTACGTCAAAACTTAGGGCTTCTTCGTCTACCTTTAAACCTTTGGTGATGCGCAGGCAGGCACCTAGCACATCATTGTCCATGATAAGGCTTTCTGGGCATACGCCCATTAGGCTGGCGTACATGCCGGCTGATTCATACACGACGTTGGCGCCGGCCATGGCCGCGGCTGAGGCCGTATAGGCACGCTCTGCGCCAGCTTGGAAATCAGGCAGCTTGGCATCGGTCATGCCGCAGGCAGTGCCTGTGGGTAGATTGAAGTAGTTGCCCATCTGTACGCAGGCAGCAGATAGAATGCCTTGTTCTGGAGAGCCACCACTCATGGCGCCGGTACGTAAGTCAGATACGAATGGCCAGGTACCAATGATGGCCGGAGCGCCTGGTTTGATAGCGTTGACATAAACCAGACCACCTAGGCATTCGGCCCAAGATTGTGACACGGCGCCGGCTAATAAAGCGGGGGAGGTGGCCCCAGCTTGACCTGCGGCCAGCAATAGAATCGGCATGCCGCCTTCAACACCCACGCGTAGACACTCCAGAGACTCTTCGGCGAAGGTCATGGGGGGGACCACAAAGCAGTTGGACATAGAAACGAATGGACGAGCGCGCCAGGCTTCTTCGCTACCAGCAATCATGTGCAGCATTTCCAAGCCGTCGCTAACATGGTCGGCTTCGGTGAAGGCAGTGCCGACATGCTTGGTGGTGCCCATAACAGATTCGTAGAGGGTGTTAATATCCAGTACACGCGGGTCTAGCAGATCTCGTAGTACGCAGGTGCGCTGGAACATGTGAATATGTTCACAGGTGTCGGCAATGCGCGACATATTAAACAGATCACTGGTCACTGGGTCACGATAGGAGTTGCTCACCGGGTCGGCAATATGGACGGCTGCACCAGCTGTGGAGAAATGGACCTTTTGGCCACTTAGCTGCAGGTCGTGCTTAGGGTCTTGCCCATATAGGGTTAAATCTCGCTGGGCCATTTCCATGGTGCGTTCAACCAGCTCTCGTGGCATACGCAAACGGCCATCGTCGCCTAGTATGGCGCCAGCGGCAACACAGACTTCAATACAGTGAGGGGTAGCACGAGAAAAACCAATTTCTTCCAAGATACGCAAAGCGTTCTCGGCAATAGCCTGCATGTCAGCTTCTTTTAACGGCGCATAGGCACCACCAACTTCACCAGGACGGACCGGTTTTACTTCTTCTGCTAGGGGTGCTTGACGTTCTGCAACACGGGCAGAACGACCTCCAGATCTACGAGCCATAGTTTTAACACTCTCGATGCGAGACGACAGTCTCAGTTTGTTATTTCCGCCTGTGATTTTTAGGGGTCTACAGGCAGGGCCAAGCTTATCAGCACAATAATCAAACGTTTTTGCTTACAGCGCAATTGATTATTTTTCTGTTCAGCATTAGAATTTCTAATTAATAACAATCATGAATGGTCACTATATGGCGCGCAAACTCCCACCACTTAACAGTCTCCGTGCTTTTGAGGCGGCTGCTCGGCATTTGAGTTTTACCAAGGCGGCGGATGAACTATGCGTCACGCAAGCCGCGGTGAGTCATCAAGTGAAATCCTTAGAAGAGTACCTAGATAAGGCTTTGTTCCTGAGATCCCCGCGTAATCTGCAGCTTAGCGAATACGGGCAGCGTTTGTTGCCGGTGTTGGTGGAAAGTTTTGACAACATGGCTGACGTGATAAAAGATCTGCGCATGGAAGAATCCCGTGGCATGATTAAAATTCGCATGGCACCTTCTTTTGCCACCAAATGGTTATCACCTAAATTAATGGACTTCTGGTATCAGTACCCTGAGGTCAGCTTATCCATGTACCATGGTAATCAGGCTGTTGATTTTGCTAGGGAAGATATTGATTTGGCGGTGACTTACGGCAATGGCTACTGGCCGGGTGTGGAATCTCATCCCATTATGACGTTGGATTATTTCCCGGTAGCCAGTCCAGCTTATCTGGCCAATCGGCCAGCCATTGAAAAATACCAGGATATGGCCGAATACTACCTGTTGCACGATGCGGATCATGATCCATGGTTAGCC